>NZ_CADCSU010000047.1 GCF_902804475.1 Flavobacterium bizetiae | reverse complement strand
AATTAGACTAAAATTTTGGAACTAATAATTTTAATTTACCTTTGTTCTATCAAATTAGTAGAACTTATAGTAAATTAAGGCTTTAACAGTAATTTACGCAGTTTTTTTTAGAAATATTAGACCTTAATTTTTGAATTAAAATCTTCTAAATCTGACACAAATAATAGTAATCCAAAAAAAAGTAAAAATGAAAAGACGAATGCATAGCTGAAAAAAAAAGACCATTTCTGTTGCAGCAGAAATGGTGAAGCTTAAAGAAATTGTACATCTCTTATAAGGAAGCAGGAGTGGAGTAAATCTATCCTTGGCTTGCCTTATTTATTAAACTAAAACAAAGTAATGAAAAAAAAATTAAATAGATATGCATATTTATGCATTTTGTTGATTTCCATAGGGGTTAAGGCACAAGAGACCAAGCCATTAATTCAATCAAAACTAGAAGGAATAGTAGTTGATGCTGTTACAAAAGAGCCTGTAATTGGTGCTTCGATAAACATTAAAGGTACTACACACGGAGCTGTAACTGATTTTGATGGAAAATTCTATTTCCAAACGGGACAAAAATTACCTTACACACTTATAGTAAGTTATTTGGGATACAAAAAAACGGAAGTTGTAGTTACTGCAAATCCGGTTACTGTTAGTATTGAGCAGGAACAGAACGCATTGTCTGAAGTAGTGGTTACTGCATTGGGTATTACAAAAGAAAAAAAATCTTTAGGATATACTACGCAGGCACTTAAAGGCAAGGAATTGTCTGAGACAAAAGAAACGAATTTCTTAAACAGTCTTAGCGGTAAATTGGCCGGAGTACGTATTACGAATTCACAAGGAGATATGGGATCTTCACGTATTATTATTCGTGGAGAAACTTCTATTTCAGGAAATAACCAGCCGTTATTTGTGGTTGATGGAGTTCCGGTAGATAACTCGCAATTAGGAAGTGTTGGTGGAGCTACTCGTGATTTTAGAAATGCAATTGCCGATTTAAATCCTAACGATATTGAAACATTAACGGTATTAAAAGGACCAAATGCTGCCGCTCTTTACGGATCACGTGCTGCGCATGGTGTGGTACTTATTACGACAAAATCAGGAAGAAGCCAACAAGGACTTGGTATTACTGTGAGTTCAGGTTTAACAATTTCTCAGGTGGCGACATTACCTAGTTTTCAAAATTCATACGGACAAGGTTCAAAAGGGAAATTTAGTTTTGTAGATGGTAAAGGTGGCGGAGTTAATGATGGTGTTGATGAAAGTTGGGGACCAAGATTAGACGGACGCCTTATTCCTCAGTTTTATTCTAAAGGTGTTGCTGTACCATTTGTAGCGCATCCTGATAATGTGAAAAACTTCTTTAATACAGGACTTACTTACGACAATAGTATCTCTATTGCCAAATCAGATGATAAATCAGATTTCCGTTTAGGAGTAAACAATCAAAAACAATTAGGAACTGTACCTAATAGTGAAATAAACAAAACTAACTTTACAGTTAACACGAATTACCAAATCTCTAAAAACATTAAAATTGGAGTAACGGCAAATTATATCGTTACAACTGCACCAACTTTGCCAGGTGGACCATCAGGTAACCGTGCAGCGGGTGTAATGCTTCAGTTTCTTTGGTTCGGACGTCAGGTAGATACGGATGAACTTAGAAATAACAGAGATGTAAACTGGAACAACAGTTACTATAGTAACCCGTACTGGAATGCGTATTATAATACTACAAGTCAACAACGTAACCGTTTTATTGGAGACATTCACTTAGAAGCAAAAATTATAGACGGGCTTTTATTTAAATTCCGTACAGGAGTTGACTATTATAATGATCGTAGAAAATACCAGATTAAATATGGTACAAACGGAACTCCTTTCGGATCGTATGCTGAAGATGCTTACACTGTAGACGAAAGAAATACAGAGGGGATCTTGCAATATACTAAGAAAATTAATGATGATTTTAGTGTAGACGCTCTTGCCGGATTCAACGTACGTAACCACAGTGATGCAAACAATTACCAAAAAGCACCACGTTTGGCTGTACCGGATTTATATACATTAACAAATTCACGTGATCCGTTGACTTCATCAAATTTATATTCAGAATTACAGGTTTACAGTGCATACGCTTCGGCTCAATTAGGATATAAAAACTATGCGTTTTTAAACGTAACAGGACGTAACGACTGGTCATCAACATTACCAAGCAGCAACCGTTCTTATTTCTATCCTTCTGTTAGTGGTAGTGTAGTAGTTTCTGATGCTTTAAACATAAAAAGCAATACACTTGATTTCTTAAAATTACGTGGTGGTTGGTCTGAAGTAGGTAACGATGCAGATCCGTACCAATTGAATACAGTTTATAATTTCCAGGCGGCATTTGACGGAAATCCAATTCAGACTTCTTCTAAAAAGAAACTTAACGAGAACTTGAAACCAGAGACAACACGTTCTACTGAATTAGGTTTAGAATCTTCTTTTTGGAGAAACAGATTGCATTTTGATCTTGCTTATTATAACACAAATAGTTTCGACCAAATTCTTGAAATTAAAACAACTACAGCAAGTGGTTATGATTCTCAATTAATTAATGCCGGAAAAATAAACAACCGCGGTATCGAAATTCAATTGGATGGAACTCCTATTCAAACAGAGGATTTTAAATGGAATGTGGGTGTAAATTATTCAAAGAATAAAAGTAAAGTAGAAGTTCTTGATTATGACAGACTGATTAAAAACTATACTATCGCAAGTTCTGGTGGTGTTGATGTATTGGCTTCTGTAGGACAGGCTTATGGCGCGCTTTACGGTACGGCTTATTTACGTGACGCAAACGGAAATATAGTAGTAGGGGATAACGGATTACCAAAAGCTGATCCGCAAAAGAAAGTATTAGGACATTATACTCCAGACTTTTTAGGAGGAATCACCAATACTTTGACGTATAAGAATTTTGAATTTTCATTCCTTGTTGATGCTAATGTAGGTGGAGAAATTTTCTCAGGAACGAACAGAACAGGTAATTATACTGGAGTATTAGCGCAAACGCTTCCGGGGCGTGGTGCTGAAAACGGAGGATTAAATTACTATTATCCAAACAATGATGATACTAAAACAAAAGTATTACTAACAGGTGCTGCTCCAGGCGGAATCACAGTATATGATGATGGTATGATATTTAAAGGGGTACATGAAGACGGAACTCCTAATACACAAGTTTTAAGTGCTCAGGAATATTATAAAGCATCATACAACATTAGCGAAGCTTATATCTACAGTTCGACTTTTGTAAAATTAAGAGAAGTAAAACTGAGCTACAACTTTGATAGAAAATTTGTTAAGAAGCTTGGTTTCCAGGCAGCAAGCATTACAGCTACTGGTCGTAACTTATTTTTTATCTACAAAGATGTGCCAAATATCGATCCGGAATCGGCTTTTAACACCGGAAACGGACAAGGATTGGAGAGTTTAGCTTTACCAACTACAAGAAGTTTTAGCCTTAATGTTAATCTTAAATTTTAATACAACGAAATCATGCTAAAAAAACTATCATATATAACGCTATTTGCACTGACATTGGTGTCTTGTAGCGACACGCTGGATGATGTAAATAAAAATCCAAATGCAACCGAAACTCCATTAGCACCTTACCTGTTAACAGGATCATTAAAACAGGGCGCTGACTTATATTGGGGCGCAGATAATAACTTTAACTCGTCTTTGTTGTTTGTACAGCATTGGGCTAAAATTCAATACACTGAACCGGACAGATACGATGTATCAAACACGACTTTTACATCATTGTGGAATACGGGTTACGCTACTTTAATTACAGATTTGAACACTATAATTAATTTTCCGGCAGCGCAGGCCAATTCAAATTATAAAGGAATTGCACTTACATTACGTTCCTGGACATTTTTATTATTGACAGATGCTTACGGAAGTATTCCTTATAAAGAAGCAGGAAAAAAAGTAACGCCTTCGTATGATCCTCAATGGGATGTATATACAGGATTACTTGACGACCTGAAAAATGCGCAGTCATTATTAAGTACATCAAACGGTGCAGTAACTGGTGATTTGGTTTATAAAGGAGACATTACAAAATGGAAAAAGTTTGTAAACTCGCTTCGTTTACGTATTGCATTGAGAATTTCAGATCAGGAACCTGCTTTAGCAAAACAAGCTGCTATTGATGCAACAACTGATGCTGCCGGAGTACTTGGCAGTAATAGCGATACTTTTAAGTTTACTTATATCAGTTCGCCACAACAAAATCCGGCTTCGGCATGGTTTGAGACTCGTGATGATTTCCGTATTTCAAAAACGATGGTCGATAAATTGTATGAGTTAGCAGATCCGCGTTTACCGGTTTTTGCTCAATTACCATCTGATGCAAGTGTGGGTAAATATGTAGGAGGTGGTAACGGATTATCAACCAGCGCAGCTAATGATCAGGGATTTGCTAAAACATCAAAACCTGGTACATACTTCCTTACTTCATCATCACCGGCGGTAATTGCGTCTTATTCTGAAACGTTATTCAACCTTTCTGAAGCAGTAGCACGTGGTTATATTGCAGGAGATGCAGAGCAATTGTATAAAAATGCTATAACAGCATCTTTAAATCAGTTTGGTATTACAGATGCAACAGTTATTGCAAATTATCTTAATCAGCCAACTGTAAAGTATGATGCAACAAATTATGCAAAATCGATTGGTACACAAAAATGGATTGCATTTTTTGGTCAGGGACTTGATGCTTTCGCAGAGTGGAGAAGACTGGATTATCCGGTATTAAAAGCTGGTCCGGCTACCGTTTTAGACGGAAAACTTCCTTTACGTTTCTTTTATCCGGGTACAGAGCAATCCTTAAACGGTGACAATTATAACGCTGCAGTAGCAGGTCAGGGAAAAGATTTACTTACTTCAAGATTATGGTTTGATAAAAAATAAACCAGATTATAAAAAGTTTTGATAGTTCGAAATTAGCTATCCAGAAAAGGGCTGTCTCAAAGTTGAGACAGCCCTTTATTATTTAATGAAAACTGAGCTTTTACTCTTTATACCGTTTATCATTCGTAGGAATGTTTCATCGGTAGAAAAACCGTCAAGCACGTCTACGTTCCGTAGGAACGTTTGATATGTTACATAAAAGATGATGATGTCAAAGCAAACGTTCCTACGGAACGTAAAATAACAATAACAATATAATTTTCTACCGATGAAATCTTCCTATGGAACATTTTTAGACAACTTCTTTTTTTAGAGTTTATTTTTCTGATAATGTGATTCAATACGTTATACCAGACAATCTTTTATGCGTTCGGTGATTTCTTCAATTGTTCCAAGACCATCAAAAGTCAATACTTTCATTTTTGATTTCATATATTCGATTGCCGGTCTGGTCATTTCTTCAAAAATTTCTATTCGTTTTAAATGAGTTTGCGGACTCGCGTCATCTTTACGATTAGAAGTTTCAGCTCTTTTTTTGGCTCTGATTAATAATTCAGATTTTGGAACATCAATATTGATTACTTTTCCAATTTCCATATTTTTGGACTTAACAAGTTCCAGTAAATCATCAACCTGAGGTTTCGTTCTTGGATAACCATCTAAAATTATTCCGGCTCTTGATTTATTCTCATCAAGTATTTTACTAAAAAGATCTTTTATTATAGCATCAGGTACTAAATCTCCCTTTTCTTCATATTCCGACATTATTTTTCCTAATGCTGTTCCGTTTTGTTTTTCTTCTCTGCATCGGTCTCCGGTCGAGATGTGTTCAAAACCTAATAACTCTTTTAGTACATTACATTGTGTCCCTTTTCCTGAATAAGGAGGTCCGGTTATTATTAATATTTCCATTTAAGTGTGTTGTTTTTCAATTCGTTTTTCAGACAAGCGAATATAAGAAATATATGCAGCACAATGAATGGCTATTTTAATAAAGAAATAGAAAATACTTAGCATTATCCTGTTCTGTCTCAATTTCGAAACAATCATTATAAATTAAAAAACCTCCAAAGTCATTTGATTTTGGAGGTTTTTTTATGAAGATGTTATTGCTTACGATTTTATAAAATCTAAAATATCTTTATTAATAGTAGCAGCTTCTGTTGTTGGCATACCATGAGGGAATCCCGGATACGAAATTAATTTTCCGTGTTTTAATAACTTGGCAGCTTTAGGCGCTTGATTATAAGGCACAATCTGATCGTCTTCTCCGTGTAAAACAAGAACCGGAATCTCTAAACTCTTAAGATCTTCGGTAAAATCTGATTCAGAGAAAGCTTTTATACCTTCATAATGAGCCAGTACAGAACCCATCATTCCCTGACGCCACCAATTGTGTTTAATTCCTTCCTGAACTGTTTTTCCTTCGCGGTTCCATCCATAAAACGGAATAGGAAAATCGTAAAAATATTGTGCTCTGTTAAAACCTGTACCTTCTCTAATTTCATCAAAAACAGACAATGGTACACCATCAGGATTGGCTTCATTTTTTATCATTATTGGCGTTACAGCACTAATGATAATGGCTTTTGCAACGCGCCCTTTCCCATATTTTGCAGCATAACGTATTACTTCTCCGCCTCCTGTAGAATGACCAACGTGAATCGCATCTTTCAAATCCAGAGCCGCCGTTAGTTCTGCCACATCTGCTGCGTAAGTTTCCATATTATTTCCTTCTGAGCTTTGACCAGAACGACCATGTCCACGTCTGTCATGAGCAATAACTCTGTATCCTTGTTTCAGGAAAAACATCATTTGTGCATCCCAATCATCACCTGATAAAGGCCATCCATGATGAAAAACTATTGGTTGTCCAGTTCCCCAATCCTTGTAATAAATTTCTGTTCCGTCTTTTACTGTAATTGTACTCATCTTATTTTGGTTTTAGATTAATATATTTTAATTCAATCTAAGTTTTGGTCTTTTTATTTTGACTTAGATTTCTTGTACAAATTTATATGGGATGTGGGGATCTATGCGTTAACCTAGATTAAGTAATGGCGTTTTGAAAATTAAATTACTTATAAAGAAGTAAATAGCATAGAAATTTTGTCTTTCAAATTTAATACTATTTTTTGTAATTAGTTGTAAATTAAATTAATACAAAATTATTTAATTGTAATGCTTCTGTTTTAAGGGTATTTGAATATAATAGACAAATGAATTCGGTTTTTGCTAATTTTACTCTAACCGAATATTTAATTTATATTTTTGAAGTATAACTCAATACAATATATAATGAAGAAAAAGCTTTTCTTATTTTTTAGTTGTATCATAATGGCAAGTTGCCAAAAAGAGAACAAGAAGCCCGCAATTGTCAATCCTCCTTTAAAAGTTGAAAAGAAATCTCCAGAAAAGACTGCATTAGAATATAAAGTCGACGAAAACGACAAGGAAATTTACAATTCACCATTGGTAGACTCTTTGCCCAAATATTCGGGAGGTATGGATAAGTTTCATGTTTTTTTAAAGAAGAATTATGTTGCACCGAAAGAAGCAGTCAAAAATGAAGCCTACGGAGGAGTCTTTGTCAATTTTGTAATTGAAAAAGACGGATCGTTGTCTGATATAAAAGTTCTTCGTGATTTTGGTTATAAATCAGGAGAAGAGTTGGTAAGAGTTTTAAAATTATCGCCCAACTGGAAGCCTGCAATAAAAGATGGATACCGGGTAAGATGTTTGTACAGTGTTCCTTTTTATGTTCAGTAGATAAAATTTTAAAAATTAGCTATATTAAAAAAAACTGCTAAACCATTCGTTTAGCAGTTTTTACATTCATCCTTATAAGCTAATTGTAATAATAAATTATTTATTCATGGCAATGTACTCAGATGGTGTCATCGAAAAATGCTTTTGAAAGTTTCTGCCAAAACTCGTTTGCGATTTATAGCCCACTTTTTCGGCAATTTCATACATCTTAAAATTCTCATTCAAAAGGAGTTCTGCGGCTCTTTTTAAACGAACAATATTGATAAGTTCGTTTGGGCTTAAGTTCGAAATATCCTTTATTTTTCTATATAAAGTCGAACGGCTCATATTCATAATTTCTGCCAAAGATTCTACACTTAAATCCGAATCAGTGATGTTTTTTAAAATCTCTTCGTCGAGTTTTTTAAGGAACTTTTCATCGGTTTTATTGTGCGCAATACTTTTGATATGAGAAAGGGGAGAACTCGCATAATAATTCATAATCTGTTTTCGGTTTTCGATCAGGTTATTCGCCTGAACCTTTAAATAATCCATCGAAAAAGGTTTTGCGATATAAGCATCTGCACCAGATCCAAGTCCGTCAATTTGAGATTTCAGCGAGTTTTTAGCGGTAAGCAAAATTACTGGAATATGACTCGTTTCGAGATTCGCCTTAATTTCTTTACACAACGTAATTCCATCCATAACAGGCATCGAAACATCACTAATAACAAGTTGAATATTCTCGTTGTGAATGATTTTCAGTGCGTTTTCTCCGTTATCTGCTTTTAAAACCGTATAAATCGACGACAATTCGGTTGAAATAAAGTTTAGTAAATCTTCATTGTCTTCTACAATTAAAAGTTGAGGCTTTTCCTGTTTGTTTTCGGTTTCAATAGTTTCAGATTCTGCTTCATTTGCTTCATTTTCAGGTTCATTATAAAACATAAATTCCTCTTCCTGACGCAGCGGTACAACAAGTTCAAAAACATTTAGTTTAGCATCCTGAAGCAGCTGTAAACTTCCGTTGTGTAATTGTGTCAGCGAATGTGCGAGCGAAAGTCCAATTCCCGTTCCCGAAGTTGCATTCATATTATCAACCCTGAAAAACGGCTCAAAAATCTTATCCTTCAAATGAAACGGAATCAAATTTCCGTCGTTTTTCACGATCAAAGTCAGTTTTTTTTCATCCCTAAAAAGCGAAATCGAAACTTTATCTTTGGAGTATTTAATCGCATTATTCATCAAATTACTCAACACCTTTTTAAAAGCCTCTTTATCTACAAAAGCAAAAATATCCTTATCACCCAATTCCAGTTCAAACTCAATTTCCTTTTCTTCAATCAATTGACTGAATCTTAAATGAAAATTCCTTACCATCGATGAAATATTTGCCTCGACAAAAGTCAGTTTCAATCCGCCAATTTCCGACTTTCTAAAATCCAGTAATTCATTAACCAATTTCAATAATCTCGAGGTATTTTTTTTCATTATCGAAAGATTCTGAGGTACTTCCGGCAATTGATGATCCATGACCAAAAGCTTTTCTAACGGGCCTTTTATCAACGTTAGCGGCGTTCTTATTTCGTGCGCTACATTCGTAAAGAAATCAATTTTGGCCTGATAGATTTCTTTCTCTTTTTCGTCGTTAAGATGCTTTATTTTTCGATTGTTTTTAATCTGAGTGAGGTTTTGCGAATAACGAATGATGTAATAAAACGAACCACAAATCAATAAAAAATAGAAAAAATACGCATAAGAACTGGCCCAAAACGGAGGCAGAATCCTGATTTTTAATTCAATTTCTTTACTCCAAACCCCAAAACTATTCAAAGATTTTACTTTAAAAACATAATCTCCAGGCGCTAATTCGGTAAAGAAAACTTTATTGTTGCGTTCCAGATATACCCATTCATTATTTACATTTTCGAGTTTATACCAATATTCAGTAAGTTCCGGAGCCGTATAATTTAAAGACGCAAATTCAAGATTAAAAGAAGATTGATTGTTGTTGAGTTCCAGTTCATCAATATGCGAAATAGATTGTTTTATAGGCGAATCATCTCCGTTGGCATAAATATCCTTATTATTAATTTGAAGATTGGTAATAAAAATCGAAGGCGTGTATTTGTTTTTGGTAAAATTCTTAGGATTAAAGCTAATCATGCCGTTAAGATTTCCAAAATACATATCGCCATTTACATCCTTAAAAGCCGAGGCATAATTAAACTGATCGCTCAGTAAACCGTTTGCTGTGGTGTAAATTTTAATGCTTTTATGATCCGGGCCAAATTTCACCAAACCTTTCGATGTGGTAAGCCATAAATTTTTAGCATCATCTTCCAAAATCGAATACACAACATTGCTCGGGAATCCGTTTTTGGTGGTGAATTTTTTAAACGTTCTGCTTTTTTTATCGAACAAATTCAAACCGTTTTCGGTTGCAAACCATAAATGATTCGAACTGTCTTCAAAAATATAATTGATCGAATTATTGCTAATGCCATTCGGGTTTTTATAATCATAAATAAAAACCTCTTTCTTTTTGGTCTTCGGATTATAATAAAACAAACCATCGCGATAACTTCCTGCCCACAAATTTCCGTCGCGATCTTCTTTATAATTGGTATAATGTGTTGTTTCAGGAAAGGTTTTTAAGGTGTCGAAATTGTCGTTTTGCTCGTTATACAAATAAAGTCCCATTGTTGTAATGACAATCAGTTCGTCTTTTTTTGTTTTATAAAAAGAGAAAATAAAATTACTTCGCAATCCTGACGACGGATTATTGGCGCTGTAATGTTTGATTACCGCACCGGAATTTCGATCCAGAACATCCAGACCATGCTCAAAAGTTCCTACCCAAATTTTGTCTTTTCGGGGCATTAAAGCATGTATATTATAATAGGAAACACTGTTTTTGCTTCCGTTTGGCAAATACGAGATAAATTGCTGCGTTTTAGGATTAAACCGGTTTAGGCCTGCATCTTCGGTTCCAATCCAGAGATCGCCTTTATCATCTTTATGAATTTCCCTGACAGCGCTTCCGCTAATGGAGTTTTGTCCTTTCTGCGGAAAGTATTTCTTGAATTGCGTGTATTGTTTTTGATGGTAATTGATACCGCCAAAATAAGTCCCGATCCAAATTCCGTTTTCCTTATCAATAGTAATAGAATACGCCGCATTATCTGAAATTGCATACGGATCATTATAATTTTTTCTAAGATTTACACTCACTTTCGTTTTTAGGTTGTACACATAAACCCCAGATTCGCTGGCAATCCAGAGTTCGTCATTGCCTTTCTTTTTAAATTGTCGTACATAAACCGGATTTTTAGACGAAAAAACCAGGCTTGACGTTGTTTTGTTCGGAATATTATAGACCAAAACCCCATCATCCTGAGTACCAATTACAACATTATTTTTATCCAAAGCATAAATTACGGTAATTCTAAAATTTGCTGAACCCGCAGGAGGCGTTATCGGAATGTTTTCGAACGAGAGATTTTCTTCAGAATAACGGTAGATTTTATTTAAAGATGAAGCCCAGATCTGACCGTTTGCATCTTGCGTAATCGAGGTAACAATAAAGTATTTATTAGGATTAAACGTTTTGGTTTCTTTTTTTACCGTCGAATATTTGTACAGAATATTTCCTGAAATAAACCAGATATTCCCGTTTTTATCGTGCTTAATATCGTTTATCCTGTCGTTAATTGCTTCATTTAGAACAGTAAACTCATCTGTTTTTTTATTGTATTGATATAATCCTTTATCAGTACCTACCCAAATTACACCTTTATATTCATGCAGCGACTGAATATAGTTGCTTCCTAAACTATGAATAGGGTTTCCAGTACTGCGATAAGTTTTAAAACGATAGCCATCAAACCGGTTTAAACCGTCTTTAGTTCCAAACCACATAAAGCCATCATCATCCTGCAAAGAAGTCAAAACAGTGTTGTTTGAAAGTCCTTCTTCGACCTGAAAATGTTTAAAATAATATTCTTGTGCCTGAATAAAATTTATCGAAAAAATCAATAAAAATAAAAAAAGAAAGAATTTACGCATTGTTGTGTTATTTAAGATAAAATCATGTTTTAATCAAATCGTGTCAATGTTCAACAAAATGATGCAAACCAGTGTTTATTGGGCTTATATTCTACAATTTGACTCATTTAAGATAGAAATTGACACAAATGAATCATTTTATTTTGAATTAAAATCATCTACTTTGACTTTTTAAATAAATGATATTGACAATTTTTAGGCTATAAAAATAGAGCATCAATAAAATTAACTTTAAAAAATAACACCATTAATACTTTTGAATTAAAATGAACAGATTATTATCATGTGCCAATTTAAAATGGCGTGCCGTTCGAATAAAAGACGGCTAAAACTTTACCAATTAATTGTAAAACCAACCAAGAAAGAAAACTATCTAAAATGAAAAATCAATGAAAACCAAACTCACTCAAATTTTAAAGCAGAGATATTACCTCTTGTTTTTCTTTAGTTTATTAGTGCAGCAAACGTATGCGCAACAGCAAATAACCATAACGGGAAAAGTAGCTTCTTCGACAGGAGAACCAATTCCGTTTGCAAACGTTGTCATCAAGAATACCAAAAACGGAGCAGTTACCGATTTCGACGGAAGATATAAAATTACTGCAGCTTCAAATCAAACCCTGATTTTTAGTTCGCAGGGATTTAAAACCATCGAAATCGCGATTAATAATGCTACAACAATAGACGCTTCTTTACCTGAAGATGCGATGAAACTAGACGAAATTGTAGTTGTAGGTTACGGTTCGCAGCAAAAAAAGGATCTTACAGGAGCTGTTTCTCTTGTAAAAGCCGACGAAATTCAAAAGCGTCAGGTTACCACCGTTGCCGATGGACTTCAGGGTTTAGTTACAGGAGTTAAAGTTCGTGGCGGCGGACGTCCGGGACAGGAAGCCAATATCGAAATTCGTGGTTTAAAAAATCTTCAAAGCACCAATCCATTATATGTAATTGATGGCTTGGTTACATCGGCAAACCGCGATTTTAACCCTAATGATATCGAAACGATTCAGGTTTTAAAAGATGCATCAGCCGCAGCAATTTATGGCTCAAGAGCAGCAAATGGTGTAATCATTATTACCACGAAAAAAGGTAAAAAAGGCCCGCTAAAAGTTGAAGCTTCAGCTAAAACGAGTTTTACTTCTATGCCAAGATATGATTTAATGGGAACTGAAGAGTTCGCAAAATTCAACAATCAGGCTTATGATAATGCCGGAGCGCCAAGACAAAACTTAAATATGGCTGTAGATACAGACTGGCAGGATGTAGTTTTTCAGAACGGAATGATAAACGACTATAATGTAAGTGTTTCCGGAGGAGGAGATAACTCATCATTTTTTATGTCGGGAAATTATTTTGGAAACAAAGGAACTGTAGTAGGAACTGATTTTGACAGAATTTCATTTAGAGTAAATTCAAGCGGTTCTAAAGGAATTTTCAGCATAGGAGAAAACATTGCCATCAGTAATTCTAAAACCGATGAAATGTCAGGAAATCCAATTATCGATGTGTACCGATTAACGCCTACAATTCCGGTTTATGACGCTGCTAACCCGGGAGGTTATGGTTACGGAAAACAGGGTGTTGCGGATACTTTTGGTACCAACCCGCTTGCATTGGCTGATTTTGCCAATACAATAAACGAAAATTTCAGAATAAGAGGAAACATCTGGTCTGAACTTAAATTCACGCCGTGGCTTAAATACCGTTTTAATTTTGGATATGAAACCAGCTTTGACAGCTATAATTTCATGAGAAAATTAGGGAACTGGACATTAAACCAACCGGTAGAAAAATCATTCATCAACCAAAATAAAGGAAGATCAGAAACATTGCTTTACGAAAACACATTGACTTTCAAAAAAGCATTTGGTAAACATGATTTGACGGTTTTGGTAGGTCAAACATTTCAAAAAGACAATTACAACCAAATTTACGGAACAAAAAGAAATCTTTTAATCAACTCAGGAACAGGTTCGTACTATGATGTTTTAGATTTAGGAGATTCACCGGAAGTAGGAGGCTTTAGAAACGAAGCGGCACTAACTTCTTATTTAGGAAGATTAGAATACAATTATGACAATCGTTATTTGATTAATGCAGTGATACGTCGCGATGGTTCATCAAGATTTAGCGATGACAACAAATGGGGGAATTTCCCATCAGTTTCTGCGGGATGGAGAATTAACAACGAATCTTTCTTTAAATCAGAATTTATTAAAGATTTAAAACTAAGAGCAAGTTACGGAGAACTGGGTTCAGGAAATATTGGAAACTACGAATACAAAAGTTTCATCAATACGTTTGGAACTGTAGTTTTGGGTAACGGACAAGGTTTGTATCCTGCTGCAACTCAGGTAAGATTATCAAACGCACAATTGCGTTGGGAAAAATTAAAACAAACCAACTTTGGGTTAGATCTTGGTGTGCTTAACAATGATTTACGCTTTACAGCCGATTATTTTGTGGCACGTACAGAAGATGTATTGTTTGGTTTTCCAATTTTATTGACTACAGGTAACGACGGAGGAAATCCAATTTCGAATGCTGCAACGGTAGAAAATAAAGGTCTTGAACTGGAATTGGCTTACAGCAAAAAAATCAATGATTTCTCTTTTAATGCTTCTATCAATTTCACTAAAGTGAATAATAAACTGGTTTCATTAGGTAACGGACAAAACCAAAACATTCAGGATAATACGATCACACGTGCCGGAAACGCAGTAGGAATGTGGTACGTTTTGCAAACTGACGGATTATTTCAAAACCAGGCTGAAATTAACAACTACAAAAACGCCGATGGTAAAGTAATTATGCCAAATGCAAAACCGGGAGATATTCGCTTTAAAGACATTAACGGCGACGGAGAAATTACAAACGAAGACAAAGACATCGTAGGAAGTCCCTGGCCGGAATTTGAAATGGGTTTAAATGCAGGAGCAGAATACAAAGGTTTTGATTTTTCTATGAACTGGATCGCGTCTCACGGAGCAACAGTTTACGACGGATTTAGAAGTGTTGTAGATCGTTTTGATGACAATAGTAATTACAGAAGAGGAATTCAGCCATGGACTCCGGAAAACCCTAATACCGATTTTCCTAGAATTGTAAAAGGAACAACCCTAAACTCAAGAGGAGATACAGACAGATTCTTAGAAAGTGGTGATTTTATCCGCCTAAAATACATCGGATTTGGATACAACATTCCGGATAGTGTTTTGAAAACAGCAGGAATTACAAGAGCAAGATTAACTATATCGGCACAAAATGTAATTACAATTTCAAAATACAAAGGTTTAGATCCTGAGTTCAGTAACTCTAATATTTTTCAGAGAGGTGTTGATAATGGCGCTTTCCCAAATTTACAGACGTATTCATTTGGTGTTGAATTTAGCTTCTAATTTTAAAAAAATCGCGTAATGAAAAGAATAATAGTTTTAATAGCAATTTTTTCAGGCCTGTTTTTCACATCTTCATGTGAAAACGAACTGGACCTGAACAACCCAAATGCTGTAACAGTAGATCAGTATTGGAAGACCGAAAGTGACGCACAGGCAGGAGTAAACTCTATTTATGCCATGTTTTATAAAGATGGATTATGGGCAAGATGGATTTATTTCCGTTTGGATTTAACGTCTGATGAAGGATTCAGCAATAGCCCGTGGACAGAATTAGCAGACTGGACCAGATTTAATTATATCAATTATAATTTTTGGGAAGGGCAGGTAGTAACCTGGAGAGATACGTACAAAGCCGTTTTTAGATGTAATCAGGTATTAGCAAATGTGCCAAATATTACTTTTCAGAATGAAGACGACAAAAAGAAAATTATAGCACAGGCGAAGTTTTTTAGAGCGCTGCATTACTATTATGCTGCCATTCTTTGGGAGAATATTCCAATCGTTTTAGAGCCTTCTACACCTGCAGATTTGCCGGCACAGAAAAATGTAACCGAAGTTTTTGCACAAGTAGAAAAAGATTTGAATGAGGCTTTCGCCGATTTGCCTTCTTCATGGTCAGCAGATCAAACCGGAAGACCTGACAAAGGAGCTGCAAAGGCTTTTTTAGCAAAAGTATACATGCAACAGCACAAATGGGCCGAAGCAAAAACGGCATTAGAATATTTAATTAGCGGTCCGGGTGCCAAATATAATTTGGTAGCCAATTACAGAGACAACTTTACGGATGTAAATGAAAACAATAAAGAATCCGTATTTGAAATTCAGTTTGGAGATCAAAAAAGCGGAGGAACAGATGAAGGTCAGAGTGCTGCAGTTTCAAGCAACCGTGCGCAGTTTTTTGCACCAAGAGGAATTGGATGGTCAGACGGACAAGCTCGTTTTTGGTTAGTAAATGCCTTTAAACAAGAAAAAAACAAAGACGGAAATCTTGACACCAGATTAAGATATACGTTATACTACCCACAATTACAAGCTGATTTTGGAGACAAAGTATACGGTAAAAACTGGGAGTGGGGCAATGACGAAGCGTGGTTTAGAAAAGGAAGCCGTGATTATTACAGAAACAACGAAGATTATTACAGTCAGGTCAACTACAGACTGGTTCGTTATGCTGATATATTATTGCGTTACGCCGAAGTGCTAAACGAAACGGGAAATACAGCTGATGCCTATCAATATGTTGATTTAGTGAGAGCGCGTGTCAACATGAATACTTTGGCAGCAGCGCATCCTGAAATTGGAAACGATCACGATAAATTCTTAGAAAGATTAAAAACAGAACGTGTTTTAGAATTGGCCGGAGAAAGTGTTCGCTGGGAAGATTTAAAACGTTGGGGAGATTTAAACACTCAGGCTTCTGTAGATAAAATTGCACTTCGTGATCCTGATTTTAAAAACTTTGTGGTAGGAAAAAATCAAAGATTACCTATTCCGCAAGTAGAGGTGCAGAATAACCCGAACTTAAAACAACACGCAGAATATTAAACCATTTTTAAAGGGAATCAGATGTATTTGATCTGATTCCCTTATTAAAAGAACGATCGTTCATAATAACAAAAATTATAATGAAAAAAGTAAAATTGTATCTGACATTAATGTTGGCAGGACTAGTATTGCTTAGTTGCAACAACAAAAAAAACAACACCGAAGAAAGTAAAAGTGAAACCGCTAAAATCGAGAAAAGAGAAATCTGGACAAAAGATCAGGCCAATAAATGGTATGCAGAACAACCTTGGTTAGTAGGCGCAAATTATTATCCTAGCACAGCTATAAATCAGTTAGAGATGTGGCAGGAAGATACATTTGATCCCAAAAGAATCGATCAGGAATTGGGTTGGGCAGAAGGTATTGGCATGAATGTAATGCGTGTTTACCTGCACGATTTATTGCACCAGCAAGATGCGGAAGGACTTTACAAACGAATGGACCAATTTTTGGAAATTGCAGATAAACACCACATTAAAACACTATTCGTTTTATTTGATTCCTGCTGGGATCCGTTTCCTGCTTTAGGAAAACAAAGAGCCCCAAAACCCTACACACACAATTCAGGCTGGGTACAAAGTCCGGGACAAAAAGTACTACAGGATAAAACACAATATCCACGTTTAGAGAAATATGTAAAAGAAACCGTTGCAAAATTCAAAGACGACAAACGTATTTTGGGTTGGGATGTTTGGAACGAACCGGATAATATGACGGGACCATCTTACGAAAAAATCGAAATCAAAAACAAAGTCGATTTGATCTTACCACTTTTAAAAGATGTTTTTGTCTGGGCGAGAGAAAGCAATCCGTCACAACCCTTAACTTCCGGAGTTTGGGTAGGAGACTGGAGCGATGAAGCAAAGATGAAACCAATGCACAAAATGCAAATCGAGCAATCTGATGTAGTTTCTTTTCATAATTATAATACTCCGGCAGATTTCGAAAAAGTAATCAAAGAATTACAGCGTTACGGAAAACCTTTATTGTGTACAGAATATATGGCAAGACCTAACGGAAGCACTTTTGAAGGCTTTTTACCAATTGCAAAAAAATACAATGTTGGTATGATCAACTGGGGTTTTGTTGACGGAAAAACACAAACCAAATACGCATGGGACAGCTGGACTAAAAAATACAATTCAGAGCCAAAACTTTGGTTTCACGAAGTACTTAAAAACGACGGAACGCCATACATAAAAGCAGAAACAGATTTGATTAAGAAAATGACATCTGAAGCGAATAAGAAGTAATTAGATAATGTGTCAATTTGATATTTTTTTGCCACAGATTACACAGATTAAAAGGATTAATCCAATCTGTGGTAAAAAATAAACACATAGTAACATAGATTTATTGCCTCTTTTTAAGATGATAATAAAAGCTAGCTTTTACACATAGCTATGTATATTTTAATTAGTGAAATACCCTTTCTAGACAAAGAAAATTTGTTCCTGTGTGTTTGAAAAAATCTTTTTTAATTCTTTTAATCTGTGGCAAAAAAAAAATTTTAATCTCAAGTGAAAATGAAAAAATACACCATGAAACAGTTCTTTTTTCTGGCGGCAATTCTGATTGGTTTTTCTGCGAAAGCGCAACAGCCGGATCCACCGGGACAAGTTAAGGGAACTGAAAAACCTAAAAACGAAGCCTATCTTTTTGCGCACATGACGCACAACGATTACGGCAGATTGTATTATTCCGTGAGTCTTGATGGTTTGCATTGGGAAAATTTAAACAGCGGAAAAAGAGTTTTTGAGGATTATAAAGGACATCCGGATATCTGCAAAGGTCCGGACGGAAAATATTATATCGCCGGAAATACTGGCGACGATGCAAAAACGATCAATATCTGGGTTTCCGATGATTTAATTACCTGGAAAAAGCATTCAGATTATACGCCCGATTTAAAAAGCACGCCGGATTACGCGAATGCTTTACAGCGAATTGGTGCACCGAAATTGTATTACGATCAGGATTCTCAAAAGTTTATCATGACCTGGCATACGCCACATCTTGACGGAACAAAAGAAGATCCGGAACGTTACTGGGCAAGTCAGCGAACGTTGTATGTTTTGTCTAAAGATTTAAAAACTTTCGAAGGAACACCAAAACGTTTGTTCGATTGGGATATGGGAACCATAGATGTTTTCATTCGTAAAATCGGTGATTCGTATTATGCTGTAATGAAAGATGAAACCTATCCAACATTATACTGGACAACCGGAAAAACAGTTCGAATCGCAAAATCAAAATCATTATTAGGACCTTATTCTTTGCCACAACAATCGATCAGTCCAAATTTTAGAGAAGCGCCCATGTTAATTCCTTCTCCTGATGATAAAATATGGTACATGTATTACGAACAATATCCGGGAGTTTCTTACGGATTATCAATTGCAGATAATCCAAATGGACCATGGTTTCAAGCTTCAGGTTATACCTTTTTTGCCGATTGGGATAAATACAGTTTTCCTGAAAAAGTACGTCACGGATGCATGATTACCATTTCGAAAAAAGAATACGACGGTCTGGTGAAGAAATTTAAAAAATAATGGTGAATTGTAAATTGTTAATGGTGAATTATTTCAAAGCTTTTAAACATTATTTGATTCATTTACAATTCACCATTTATAATTCATAATTAAAAAAGGATTGGTTAGTTAAGTTAGTGTTTGAAATTACCAGGCTATGTGGATATAGTCTGGTAATTTATTTAGTAAAGAAGAAAATGAAATGGCAATAATTCTTAGAATCGTTGCACAAAACAAGATATAATGAATAGAAAAACAACTGTTGTATTGGCGCTTTTTTTAAGCTGCCTGGTTCATGCACAATGGAAACCTCAGGGAGATAAAATCAAAACAAAATGGGCAAGTCAGGTTGATCCTGCTAAAACATTACCGGAATATCCCCGTCCGATTATGGAGCGCAGTCAATGGAAAAACCTGAATGGATTATGGAATTATGCCATTCAGGAATTTGGCAAAACGGCGCCTTCAAAATATGACGGGCAAATTTTGGTTCCGTTTGCGGCTGAATCTAGTTTGTCTGGCGTGATGAAAGAAGTTGGCGCAAAAAATGAACTTTGGTACGAAACCAATTTTTCGATCGAATCCAACTGGAACGGAAAAAACATTCTATTGCATTTTGGTGCTGTTGACTGGAAAACAGAAGTTTATATTAATAATATTAAAATTGGTTCGCATACAGGTGGTTACACGCCATTTTCATTTGATATTACACCTTTCATCCAAAAAGGAAAAAATCAAAAACTGGTGGTAAAAGTTTGGGATCCCTCCAATGACGGACCACAGCCAAGAGGAAAACAAGTTAAAAATCCCGAAGGAATCTGGTACACGCCCGTTACTGGGATCTGGCAAACCGTTTGGATAGAACCTGTAAATGCAAAAAGTATTTCAACTTTAAAAACGATACCTAATCTTGACCAAAACACCATTAGCATAAAAGCTGATGTTGCTGGAGCAACAACTGGAGATTTAGTTGAAATAGCTGTTTTTGATGAAGGAAAAGAAATAGCCAAAGCTAAAGCTGTAGTAGGCGAAAGCAATGATATTGTTTTGAATAATCCAAAATTATGGTCGCCGGAAAGTCCGTTTTTATATCAGACAAAAATTCGTTTGATTAGTAATAATAAAGTAGTTGACGAAGTGAAAAGTTACTTTGCGATGCGAAAAATTGCATCAAAAAGAGATGAAAACGGTATCGTGAGAATGCAGCTTAATAACAAAGATTATTTTCAGTTTGGTCCTTTAGATCAGGGTTGGTGGCCAGACGGATTGTATACGGCTCCAACCGATGAAGCTTTAAAATATGATATTATAAAAACCAAAGAATTAGGTTTTAATATGATCCGTAAACATGTAAAAGTCGAGCCGGAACGCTGGTATACGCATTGCGATCAATTGGGAATTTTAGTTTGGCAGGATATGCCAAGCGGAGACGAACAACCGCTTTGGCAAAACAGAAAATACTTTGAAGGAACTGAATTGCAGCGTACAGCAAAATCAGAAGAGATTTACAGAAAAGAGTGGAGGGAAATAATGGATCATTTGTATTCGTATCCAAGTATTGTGGTTTGGGTTCCGTTTAACGAAGCCTGGGGACAATTTAAAACGGTTGAAATTACAGAATGGACAAAAAATCACGATCCAAGCCGTTTAACGAATTCTTCAAGCGGAGGAAATCATTTTCAAACCGGAGATATTCTTGATTTGCACAATTATCCGGGACCGGAAATGTATTTGTATGATGCAAGACGTGTGACCGTTTTAGGCGAATATGGCGGAATTGGTTTGCCGCTTGAAGGTCATTTATGGAGAGCAAACGACAATTGGGGATATATTAAATTTAAAAATGAAAACGAAGTAACAGCAGAATATATTAAGTATGCTAAAATCTTAAAGAATTATGTAAAAACAGGTTTTTCAGCAGCAGTTTATACCCAAACGACAGATGTTGAGGGCGAAGTAAACGGTTTCATGACCTACGACAGAAAAGTAGATAAAATGGATTTTAAAGCAGTAAATAAAATCAATACTGAAGTTATTGATGCTTTGAATCATAAATAAGATTTTTGAATATGGAGCAACTTTGTCAAAGTTTCAAACTTTGACAAAGTTTATGTGAGAGAGAAATATGAGCCCAGTTTGTCATCTCGACGAAGGAGAGATCACACTCGGGATTCGACAAAGATTGTCGATTATTTGCGTGGAGTTTCGAGTGTGATCCTTCCTTCGTCAGGATGACAAGATTGTGGAAACATTGTCTAGAATTAGAAATTATACGGAAACATTCTTATGAAAATGATTGCCCTAGCCCCGCTATCCGTTCCAATCTTTTGTGCCGGTGTTCGGCATAAAAGATTGGAACGGATAGCGGGATTAGCTCCTGAAAAAATAAATCAGCTTTGACAAAGTTTTCGATAAAAAACAAGCCCAACAACAAAAAAATAAAATGAAAAAATACCTAATACCCTTTTTATTACTGATGGTTTCAGCTGGATATTCGCAGCAAAAAACATTCACAAATCCTATTTTGCCATCGGGCGCAGATCCTTACAGTACGTATTACAAGGGATATTATTATTACACTAATACGCTGCAAAACAGATTAGAGCTTTGGAAAACAAAAGATTTATCTGATCTTAAAAATGCGCAAAGTAAAGTTATTTGGGAAGCACCAAAAGGAACGGACTATTCATCGGAGATCTGGGCGCCGGAATTTCATATTATAAACGGAAAATGGTATTGCTATTTTGCGGCGGATAATGGTGACAACAACAATCACAGAATGTATGTTTTAGAAAATAAATCGTCAGATCCGTTTAAAGGAAATTTTGAGTTTAAAGGAAAAATTGCTGCCAAAACAGACAAATGGGCGATTGACGGAAATGTTTTTGAACATAAAAAGCAATTGTACATGATTTGGGCAGGATGGGAAGGCGATACTAACGGACAGCAGAATATTTACATTGCAAAAATGAAGAATCCGCTTGAGATAGAGGGAGATCGCGTTATGATTTCGGCGCCAACAAACAATTGGGAAACGCACGGGGCTTTGCATGACGACAAAAATCCGGCGCAGGTAAATGTAAACGAAGGGCCTCAGTTTTTGTCGAGAAACGGTAAAGTTTTTATTGTGTTTTCGGCTAGTGGCTGCTGGACAGATTTCTACGCTTTGGGATTATTAATTTTTACCGGCGGGGATAATTTATTGGATGCATCGGCATGGAAAAAATCTCCTGAACCATTATTCAAACAGTCAGATAAAAACAAAGTGTATGCACCGGGACACAATTCATTTTTTAAATCTCCTGACGGAAAAGAAGACTGGATTTTGTACCACGCAAATTCGAATGCGGGTGAAGGATGTGGAAATAAAAGATCGCCAAGAATGCAGAAAATCAATTGGGATGCAAACGGATTTCCGGTTTTAGGTGAACCGGTAAGTGAAACTACAAAGTTGGCGCTGCCTTCGAAATAGACGAAAGAGAAAATAGAATACTAATTGAGGATGATTCGGTTCGTTCCTCGTAATGATATAAAAGATGAAAAACATTCAAATAGCCGCGGTTGCAATGCTGGCACTTTTTCAATTTAGTTGTAAAGACATAAAAAAGGAGAATGCGCCATTAAAAGAGAATGCGGATAAGATTGCAGATTCGGCACAAACAGTTCTGGAAACTAAAAATTTTGATACCATAATCGATGGAAAAAAAGTCAATTTGTATTGGATAGGAAACAAAGATCTCAAAGCTTCTTTTACTAATTATGGTGGAAGATTAGTGAGTCTTTTGGTGAAAGATAAAAATGGAAAACCAGTTGATGTTGTAGTTGGATTTAATAGCGCAAAAGGTTTTAAAAACTCAACAGAACCTTATTTTGGAGCAACAATTGGAAGAGTCGGAAACCGAATTGCAAAGGGGAAATTTACTTTAGAGGGAAAACAATATCAGGTGCCGCTTAATAACGGGAAAAATGCTTTGCATGGTGGTGTAAAAGGTTTTCAGGATGTAGTTTGGGATGCTGAAAAAACAAACGAAAACACGTTGGTTTTTAGCTATGTTTCACCAGACGGAGAACAAGGTTTTCCTGGGAATTTAAAGGTAAAAGTAACGTATACGATTACGGATGATAATTCGATTAAAATGGAGTACGAAGCGACAACGGATAAAACTACGATTGTAAACTTAACCAATCACGCGTTTTTTAATTTGAATGGAGAGGGAAGTGGTACGATTTTAAATCATCAATTACAGATTTATGCTAATGAATTTACTCCGGTTGATGAAGGCTTGATTCCGAATGGTGAATTAAAATCAGTAAAAAATACGCCATTTGATTTTACATCTCAACATACCATTGGTGAAAAAATCGAAACGAAAGACGAGCAGCTTAAATTTGGGAAAGGATACGACCACAATTATGTGCTAAACGGAACAAAGAAAAACGGACTGAATCATGCCGCGACAATTTCAGGAGATCAATCCGGAATTACGATGGATATTTTTACACAAGAACCTGGATTACAGTTTTACAGCGGTAATTTCATGCAATCAAAAAATACCATGAAATCAGGATCTAAAGACGATTTTAGGACTGCATTTGCACTTGAAACACAACATTTTCCGGATGCACCCAATCAGCCAAAATTTGCATCGATTGTTTTAAAAGCGGGACAAAAATATCATACTGTTTCTTATTATCAGTTTTCGGTGAAATAGATTATTAGTGAGATGTAAAATGTAAAATGTAAAATGTGAGATTGTTTTGTCATCCTGAGGAACGAAGGATCGCACTAGAAACTCGACAAAGATTGGAGAATTACTGTGCGGAATCTCTTTTGTGATCCTTCGTTCCTCAGGATGACAAAATAAAACCTATAAAAAAACTAAAATGAAAAAAATATTAACCTTAATAACATCACTTTGCGTTTTCGCGGCCTGTTCGCAGGAAAAAAACACTGAGAAACCCAAAGAAGTCAAAACCAGTACAATTTTACTGGCCGATCCTACGATTTTTTATCATAACGGAATGTATTATTTATACGGAACCACATCCGGAGATATCCCAAATGGTGAAGGTTTTCAGGTGTATACGTCATCAGATCTAAAGGATTGGAAAGGTCCGATTGGAGCTCAAAATGGTCTTGCCCTGAAAAAAGGAGATTCTTTTGGCGATAAAGGTTTTTGGGCGCCTCAGGTTCTTTCGTATAAAAACAAATTTTATATGATTTATACTGCCAACGAAAACATTGCAACAGCTGTTAGCGATAGTCCGCTTGGGCCATTTAAAAGTGAGTTAAAAGAACCTATTATTAAAACCGGAAATCAGATCGATCCGTTTGTTTTTATCGATGAGGACGGAAAAAAATATTTGTATTACGTGAGATTAACGAACGGAAACAGAATTTTTGTTGCCGAAATAAACGATGATCTTCAAAGCATTAAATCAGAATCTTTAACCGAATGTATTTCAGGAACATTGCCTTGGGAAAATACTGAAAATACAAATTGGCCTGTGACAGAAGGTCCTACGGTTTTAAAACACAATGGTTTGTATTATCTGATTTATTCTGCAAATGATTTCAGAAATATCGATTATGCTATTGGATACGCCACCAGTAAAAGTCCGTTAGGGCCTTGGGAAAAATCGAAAAACAGTCCGATCATTAGTCGAAAAAATACCAATCAAAACGGAATTGGTCATGGCGATGTCTTTTGGGATAAAAATCAGAAAATGCATTATGTGTTACATACGCATTTTAATGAAAGTGCTGTTTCTCCGCGAAAAGCAGGCATTATTGATATTGAGTTTGTGGGCAACGAATTGAAGGCAGTCAATAATAGTTTTAACTTTTTGAAGAATTAAGTGCTGTGCATAAAAAATCCCCTTTCGTAATAAAAGGGGATTTTTGATTTTATATAATATTAAAAAATGATAAGATGTATTTGATTTTTTATAAATGATCCGGTTCGCTTTCTCCCATTTTAGGATCTGCGACTGAATTTTCAATTTCGTTTGCCTCACTACAATTGTTAAGTATGGCGTTCTCAGGCAAGTCATCCCAATGTCCCCAATCACCTTTGTATGATTTTCTATAAATCAAATCGCAATTATCTTTTCCATAAACCATACTTTGATACGGGCATTTATTAAGGTTTCCACTGTTGTTAAGGTTTGATTTTTCCATGACGATTATGTTAGGGGTTTGTAGTCTCAAAATTAGTGTTTTAGCTTTAATTTTTGTTTATACGAAAAGCTAAATTTGTTATAAGATTTACAGTTTAACAAATTAGAAATGAATATAATACATCACTATTTAACTTATTTATTGCTTTTTATAGTCTCAAGCTCTATTCTAAATTTTCCCCAAAAAGGATTATCAGCCATTTGCGAATGTCCCACGACTATTATATAATTTCCTTTTTGTTTAAGAGGAACATTCAAATCCATTCCAAAAGGTCCGTCTGAAGTATTATCGGGAAAAATGATCTGATTAAAACGAATATTTCCTTTTCCGGTAGTAGGAACAAGATTTCCTTTTAATTCGCCCAAATCTTCATTTTTGAATTTCACATATGTTCTTGGGTGAATAGAATCTATTGCACCTTCTGCGGTAAAAAGCTCTTTTTCATTTCTAAAATTCATGAAAATGGTATCGCCAATCTGTTTGTTCACTTTTTCTTCTTGCTTAGTGATAACAGGCTCTGAAGTTTGAACAGGAGCAACTTTATTTTCTTTTTGATGGCATGAGAAACAGAAAACGGATAGTAAAAGTAGCAGAGAATTTTTCATCATAATATTTTTAGAGACAACTCAAATCTAACACTTTTTTAAAATGGCTGGTTACAGAATAACATTTGTATTTTGTAAAATTCGGATAAACCGCAAATTTTTAACATCTGTAATAATATAATTATTTGTAATTTTAAATTGTTGTTTATCAGTAAGCTATGTTTTTGTTTCATAAAAGTATAATAAAAAAGACGTTTTTAAAATTACGTGTTGATTGATTTCTTAGATTTGTATAACGCCACCAAAAACATTTCCTATCATGCCAGTAATTGAGCAATCAGAATATGACTTACCTTCTATTATTCATCGCAACAGGCATGTTTCTACAATTTATGCTGCTTTGTTTAAAAAGTTCGATGCGCCCGGATACACCAGAGAGAAGATTGAATTGAATGACGGAGATTTTATCAATATCGATTTTATCCTCAACGATCCTAAAAAAGCGGTTATTTTATGTCATGGTTTAGAAGGAGATTCGCGCAGAACATACAATAATAGTTGTGCGGTTTATTTTCAGCAGAAAGATTTTTCGGTTTTCGCCTGGAACAATCGTACTTGTGGCGGAGAAATGAATCGTTTGCCCAGACTTTATCACCACGGTGCGGTTGATGATCTTGACGAAGTGGTTCAGTTTGTTCTGAAAAAAGGATTCGAAGAAGTTTATTTGATTGGATATTCGATGGGAGGCGTACAGCTTCTGAATTATTTTGGCTGGAACAAAATCGATGAGCGTATAAAAGCCGGAGTTTGCATTTCGGTACCTACACATATTGCGACCAGTGCTGAAGTGCTTAAACAAGGTTTTAACAGGGTTTATTTAAAGAATTTTACCATCGATATTAAAAGGAAGCTGAAATACAAAGCAGCACAATTTCCTGATTTTATCAATCGCGATCAAATTGACAGTATTACTTCTTTTGATGAAGTCGATCATTATTTTACAGCGCCTTTGCATGGTTTTGCCAGTCGCGACGATTATTACCAACAAGTTTCTCCGGAATTTTCCCTTAAAAATATTACTACGCCGGTTTTAATTATCAATTCTCTCGATGATCCTTTTTTAGGCGAAAGATGTTATCCAAGGGCTATAGCTCAGGAAAGTGCTTATGTGTATCTTGAAACTCCAAAATACGGAGGACATTGTGCTTTTCCGTTGCGTGATTCTACTTATTCTTATGCAGAAAAAAGAGCTTATGGCTTTTTTGAATCCTACAAAAGCTAGAAGAAAGCTTCTAAAATCCGATAATAAATTTTTACTATATTTGACCTGAATATTGGTTGAGCCGTAGCATTTAATAAGCTGAATTTAAACGGTTTTATCACTATTTGATGACGTATTTTATTTTGAAAGAGTAATTTATTCTATTAAAAAGGAAATCAATTATCAACCCCAAATTTTTAAAATGAAAAAAAATCTAGTAACGCTTTTATTTGTATGTACTGCAATTAATATGTTTGGGCAGGCTCCAAGTAATTCAAAGTCAGGCAAGAATAGCTATTCTAATAATAAAGTTTTAACTGCTAATGATATCGTTACCAACAAAGCCATCAATCCGCTTAAAAAAGTGGCGTTAGATCCGCAATCGATTCTAATTTATGATTATGATGGTTCTTTGATGTCGTTTAATCTAGAATCGGAAGCATTTAACTGGACGGTGAAAGCGACAGATTCGCATACTGAAATGTGTGCCAATCAGCTTACGTTACAAGATGGAGTAGTGTATGTTCCTTTTATAAACGGTGAAATTTTTGCGATTAATAACAAAACCGGACAGATTTTCTGGAAATCAAGATTAGGTACTATTACAGATCAAATTGTATTAAAAAACCAAGCTCCAATTATTAATGACGGAAAACTGTTTATCACAACTCAAAGTCCTAACAATAATATTTATGCCCTTGATATAAAGGACGGTAGTTTAATTTGGAATTACAAATTAGAGGGTTCAAACAATGATATTCCGGTGCTCTTTTTTGATAATAAAGTATTTACGCAAAGTGGGAATAACTTTTATAGTTTTGAAGCCAATACAGGAAAACTTCTTTCGCAGAAAACTTTTGAAGAACCCATACACGGAAAAGCGGTAACTGATGGTGAAAATGTATTTGTAGCCAACGAAAAAAATGTGGTTTTTGCCTTAAATCCTAATACTCTGGATATTGTTTGGCAATTTAAATTAGATGAAAATCAAAGTAATATCAAGGATCGTATTTTTAGCAAAGACAAAAAGCTCTATTTTGCAGCAGAAGGTCCGGAAGTTTCGTCGCTATATGCTGTAGATTCAAAAACAGGAACTCAGATCTGGAAAACGGATTTTAAAAATGATATTATCGAATATGTTGTCGAGGAAAGTGATAATGCGTGGGGATATACGCGTAAGGGAAAACTTTTTCAGATAGACTTAGCAAATGGTGAAATGGCATTCGATATGAAGCTATCAACGCGACCTATTTCTAATCTTGAGTTTGCCGAAGAGAATTATATGTATTATTATTCTGACGCTGCTTTAATTCAGTTTGAATTTAGTACAAAAGACGAAAACGAAGTTTATCTTCGAACTTCTATCAAGGATGATGCCTATAGTGCGTATCTAAAAATCCTTCGATAAGAAATAAAAAGAAGCTGTTTTGTAAGAGACAGCTTCTTTTTTTATGGCTGAATCCTTCATTATAACGCATATAGGAATTCTGTTTTCAGGTGAGTAAAAATATTTTATAGATCGTGATTTTACTCTTTTATTTGGCTGTACTTAGATCAAAATGAGGTCACTAATTTTTATACTAAAATAAATTTATTGTTTTTTTTAAATCTAATTTACTCTTTTTCAGTATCGTAATGATAAATGTAGTACATTTATGATCAATAAATAATTAATAAGATGCAAGAAGGTACAGTAAAATTCTTCAATGAAGAAAAAGGATTTGGATTTATTACTCCAAAAAACGGTGGAAGTGAAATTTTTGTTCACGTTTCAGGTTTATCAGAAAATATTCGTGAGAACGACGAAGTGCGTTACGAAATAGCAGAAGGCAAAAAAGGGCCGAACGCTGTAAACGTAGTAGTTGTCTAAATATAGGATGAGAAATGATCTAAAGTACTTGCCAAGGCAGGTACTTTTTTTTTGATATCAAAAGTTTCTAATGTGTAGCAGGAACATTTTATAAAATCATTAATTATAAGAGTTTATGAATAATAAGGAAGTACTTGAAAAAGCAAATGCAGCTGTTAGTAGTGGCGATAATGAAGGTTTTTTATATTATTGTACGGATGATACAAAATGGATATTCATTGGAGATAAAACGCTGCAAGGAAAGCAAGCTGTACGGGAATATATGGCTGTAGAATATGTAGAACCACCAATATTTAAGGTTGAAAATTTAATTGCCGAAGGTGATTTTGTAACGGCAATTGGTACAATTAGTCTTAAGGATACGAACGGAAAAATGGTACATTATTTTTATAGTGATACCTGGCAATTTCGCGACGGCAAGATGGCGGAGTTAAGAGCTTTTGTTATCGAGGATAATTCTAAGTAATCAGCTTCTTAATTACAGACTTGAATTGTCTTTTATTATTTCACTACAATTTTTCCTTATTTCATTACAGATATTGAATTTTGGGTCTTCATTTTTTAAAATTTTAGAATTTACTACAATATATTAGCTTCTAAAATTAAAATAGAATGATCCAGCCAAACTCAAATTCAGACTCATTATGGGGAAGCACTAGAAAAATTTCACTTTTAGAAAAACTCTTCTGGAGAAATAAAAGAGAAAAGAAAGCACTCACAACACCCGAAATCATTGAAAAAAAATGTGAAGGCATTTTGATAGGAGAACAAAAACTAAAATCGTTTCTCTTTTCTACTGATATGGCCATTATCGAAAACAATGATGCCGATGCCATTCTGGCTGTTTATCCTTTTGCACCTTCTTCAAGAATTATAAAATCATTGGTCGATTTTTGCAGTAAACCCGTAATATGTGGTGTAGGCGGAGGAACAACAAGAGGCAAAAAATCCCTTGAAATGGCACAATATGCTGAAGAAATGGGTGCGGCGGGAATCATTGTGAATATACCCTTTGAGAATCATGATTTGCAAAAAATCAGAAAGAAAATAACCATTCCTATAATTGCCAGTATCGCTTCTTCGGATTATAATTTTTTAAAAAGTAAAATAGATGCAGGCGTTGATATTTTTCATGTAACAGGAGGGAAGTACACCAATAAAATCCTTAAAGATATTGCGGTAAATTTTCCCGGTTTCCCCATCATGGCGACCGGAGGCACAAGTTTAGGAAATATCGAAGAATCAATATCCTCAGGCTCTAAAGCCATTGTTTTGTCGCCTCCTTCTAACAAAGATTTATTTAAAGTAATGATGGATAAATACAGAAAAAGCCTGAGTCATTTCTAGCCTCTATTACATTTTAGTAATAATAAACTCGCTTCGTCTGTTCATTTGATATTGTGTTTTTGGTGTATAAAAATTAATTAAAAACTTGGAAATGAAAAACAAATGCACGAATAAAATCATTCGTGCATTTTTTGGTTAAAGTAAATTTTGAATTGGCTGGAGGTATAAAATCTGAAAATGTTGCAATTAACCTTTCGAAATTGTTTCAGAAATTTTTTCTCCCAATGCTTTTAATTTTTTAAAGGTTTCGCTAGAGACTAATTCTTTGTCAATGCTTGCCTTTAGTTTTCCGTCTCTTAAAACAAAAGAATATGCGGTTTGACCGTCACTGTCTTTTTTCCAGATTTTACTGCCGGATTCATGGGATAATAAACTGTCGTCTAAATTATCAGACAATAAATTTTCTACTTTTTTATTTTTATTAGCATCAAAACTTGCCAGTAAAGAATAATAATTATCTGAATCAGAAATAGAAACTGATGTAGAAGATTTTGTTGTTCTTGTTTGTGTTGAAGGGGCTTTTGCAACGGCTGTTGTATTTCCCGCTTTAGCTTCTGCTGTTTGTGCCTGAGCTAAAGTACTTAAAATTAGGAGTGTTATAATTAAAATGATTTTCATGTGTATTGCTTTTAAATTTTTATTCGTTTTTAGTATTAAATTTAAATCCCAAACCTCTTACGCTGGGAATAGAGATGTCCGGATCTTCGCTAAAATATTTCCTAAGGCGGCTGATAAAGACATCCATGCTTCGTCCGGAAAAGAAGTCATCATTGCCCCAGATTTCTTTTAAAATATCTTCACGTTTGACCAGCTTGTTTTTATTGGCATATAAAAACCGAATCAGGTGCGCATCCTTCTCGGTTATTTGGTGTGTAATTTTTTCATGAGAAAGCGTATAATTATCGCCATCAAAAACATAGGTTCCAATAGAAAGTACGTTTGCTTCCGGCGCATTCGTTACAACAGGTTTTTGACTGCGCCTCAGGATGTTTTGAATTCGTAAAATCAATTCTTCGACTTCAAAAGGTTTTACGACATAATCATCAGCACCCAGACGTAAGCCTTTTATTTTATCTTCCTTAAAGCTTTTTGCTGTTAAAAATATAAAAGGAGTTTCCGGATGTTTGTCGATAATATTTTCAGCCAGGGTAAAACCATCCATATGAGGCATCATGACATCCAGAATACAAATATCCGGTTTCGTATCTGAAAAAATTCTCAAAGCCTCTTTTCCATCTTTTGCCCATGTAACATTAAAGCCCGAAAATTCAAGATATTGCTTTAATATAGAAGCATAATCAAAATCATCTTCTGCTAGTAATATATGATGTTTCATACCGGAATTGTAATGGTGAATAATGATCCTTTTTGTTCTTCGCTTTTTACGGTAATTGTTCCTTTATAGGTTTTGACCAATTGTTTGATATAGAATAATCCAAGACCAAGCCCTTTGTTGTTGTGAATGTTTCCTTTATCGACCCTATAAAATTTATCAAAAATCGAAGCCTGTTCCCGGAGAGGAATACCTTTTCCGTTGTCTTTTACAGAAAGAATAAAATTTCCTGCTGTTATTTTTAAATCTACTTCAATTTTTCGGGCACCATATTTTACGGCATTATCTAATAAGTTGATTAAAATGGTGTTGAGGTGAAAACGATCCATGGCAATAGTAAAAACTTCTTCCTGACTTGTAAATTTGATTGCTACATCAGGTTTAGAAAGTTTAAAATCCTCGATCATATCTTTAATTTCATCACTCGTCACTTCAATATTTTCTTTATTAGCAATAGGCGTTACAGAAGCTTCTCTTACCTGACGAAATAATTTTTGTAATCGTTCATTTTGCCTGTCGATCATAGCCAGCGTATTTTTATAATGTTCCGGGCTCATTTGCTGGTCTTTTCGCTGCAATGTTTTAATAGCAATATCCATCGTAGCAAGCGGCGTTTGAAATTCGTGTGTAATATTATTGACAAAATCCGTTTTAATATCGGCAATACGTTTTTGAGTGATTAGGTTTTTCAGCGACATATAATACAGGAAAACTACAAATGCCATTAATAGCACTGAAAAGATCAATAAACCGCTCATTTTAGAAATGATAGTACGCTGCAATTCATCAAAACCATAATAACGCTCGCTTTTTATGAGTAGGGTAAGTTGATTATTGCTGTCTTTACTCTCTGAGCGCCCCGTAGCAGAGAGGATTTTATTCTTTTTTAAAGTGTCACTGGCCAGGATCAATATTTTTCCTTTAAATAAAGTATCTATTTTTCCATTATTTAACAATGTAATCGAATTCAGGTAGATAGAATAATCGATATCGTAATCATCCGGTTGCCCCATTTTTTTCATGTAAACCTTCGTGGCTGTCGAAAGTGAATCTTTTTTGGCATTCACGTAAGTGGTAAAATTTTGCTTTGTTACCTTTCCTTTTGCATATTCTTTTGCGTATTTTTTTAAGTTTAGCGACCAGGTATCACTTATATCTTCCCATTCGTCAGTATCTTCCAGACGAGAGATTTGTTTTTTTATAGAACTGTTGATTTCCCTTTCGTATAGCTTATAAGTATTGTAGATAAAATAGCCCTGAATGGTAGCCAAAGCAATTACTGTAAAGATACAGGCACCAATTAAAAGCATTATTTTTCTTTTCATTTCTTTCAATATTATAATTCGCAATAAGAGAATTAGTTTGTTTTTGTTAAGGCAAAGCTATTGCATTTTAAGCTTTTTTAAATTAAAAATACAAGCGTTAACCCTACGTTAACCAAATTTATAAACTATAATCAGGACAAACCCGCGTCAGGATTAAAAAGCATTCAATAATTTTTTTCAGGTGTTTACATTCTATTTTTTACCTTTTAGTGTTTAACCCTTCGTTAACCCTGTGTTAACCATTTTTCGAAAATGATTTACTGAGTTTTGCATCAAATAAATCATCAATGAAAAAATTAATTATGTTACTGTTGTTGGGGTCTTTTGCGGGATATTCGCAAGAAGTTTCCCTATCTGGAAAGGTACAAGACGGCTCTCATCAAGCCGTACCTTTTGCAGATGCCGTGCTTTTGCAGGCAAAAGATTCTGTGAGTTACAAACAAACACAAACAGATGAGTCAGGAGAATTTCGCTTTCGCGGAATAACAAAAGGCGAATATTTGCTTCAGATGAAAATGATGGGTTTTGAGGAATATTACAAACCGATTAGTATTCAGAAAGATACAGATTTGGGTATACTTTCTTTAAAAGAAATTTCAAACAATCTTGACGGAGTGACCGTTACTTCAAAAAAGCCTATTGTAAAACGATTGACGGACAGGCTTGAGTTTGCTGTAGAAAATTCCTCATTATCATCTAACAATGCCTGGGAAATTCTAAGCAAAACGCCTAGCGTAACGACAAGTGCTACAGGAGCAATTAGTATTCGCGGAAGCCAAAGTATATTGGTAACCATAAATGATAAAAAAGTCTATTTGAGTGGTGAAGAACTAAAGCAGTTTTTAGAAAGCACAAGCGGAGAAGAGGTAAAATCGATAGAAGTCATTACCAATCCGCCTGCAAAATATGAAGCGCAGGGAAGTGCTGTTTTAAATATTAAACTAAAAAAGAATCTTTCGTTAGGATATAAAGGTTCTGTAAATTCGGCCTATGTACAATCGATATACCCAAAAGGAGTTGTATCTACGAATCAATTTTATAAAGGAGAAAAACTATCTCTTGCCGGAAGGTATAGTTTTGGATCTGGTGTATATGTGAATGAAGGGACAGATGTTGCGCATTATCTAAAAGATGATGGTTCTATCGACTCACGTTGGGAAAGTATTATGAGGCGTAAATCAAAATCATTACAACAACATTCGTATCGACTTCAGGCATCTTACGAGATTGATTCGCTTAATACCATCTCTGCTGGAGGTACCGGATTAATGACGCCCAAACAAGTAGGAGATTTTACAGTACCAACATTTATTTATGATGGTAATGGTGCTTTGGATTCGCTTTATATAACGCAAAATAACCGCAGAACTCCCTTAAAAAATAACGCTTATAATGTGTCTTTTGATCATTTGTTTAGCGAAAAAGAAAAAGTAGCCGTAACAGCAGATTATACAAAATACTGGCGTCAGGAACGTCAGGATATTACATCTGCATTTTCACTTCCGGAAGAAAGTCCTTATCGAATTACTCGTTTTATAAGCGATAATGTACAGGATATTCAGCTTTTTTCTGCACAGACCGATTATTCAAATGAAAAAAACGGCGTGCTGGAAGCAGGATTAAAATTTGGAAACGTAAAAGCCCAAAGCAATCTCGATTATAAAGACGAAGTTGATGGTGATTTTGTCAACAATCCAAACAGAACGAGTCTTTTTCTGTATGATGAGTCGATAATGGCGGCATATACAAGTTATAGCAAAGAATTTGGAAAGTGGAGCCTAAAAGCCGGTTTACGTGGTGAATACACGAGTCTGAAAGGAAACTCGGTAACAACATCTGAAATCAATGAACAGCATTATTTTAAGCTTTTTCCAACATTTTACGGTCTTTATAAACCATCAGAAGGGCATGAGATTGGTATTTCGTACGGAAAGCGAATCACGCGCCCACAATACAGCAGGTTAAATCCGTTTCGTTCGTATTACAATTCGTATTCTTATTTTACGGGCGATCCCAAATTGTTGCCTACCATTAGTCATAATCTTAATTTGCTTTATACTTTGAAAAATAAATACAATTTTGATTTGTTTTATCGTCTGGAAAAAGATCCTTCGATGGAAATTTCGTATCAGGATTATGAAACCAATATGCTCGTGTATCATTTTACCAATATTAAAAAAGACTTTGCTTTTGGACTTGAGTTTAATACCAATCTTACTTTGTATGATTTTTGGGAATCCGGAATTCAGGCAGGCTTGAGTTATGTCGAAGATAGTTTTCAGGGAAGGGACGGGAATTTATACAAAAACGGAAAACCAACTTATAATACCAGTATTAGCAATCGTTTTGTTTTGAGCAAAAAGAAAGAATTAACAGCAGAACTCAACTTTCAGTACAATTCTTCATCTGTACAAGGTACTTTTGTTTTCAGCGAGACTTCGAATCTTTCGGCTTCTATTCGAAAGAAAATATGGAAAAGCAATGGCGAAGTATATGCAATCCTGTCCGATATTTATCGTGGCGAAAAAGAAAAGGTAGTAACAGATTATGCCAATCAGTACAATTATTTTAAGTCGTATGGCGATACTCAAAGTATTCGAATAGGGTTTCGTTATAATTTTGGTAATCAGAATTTGGTCAACAAAAAGAAAGAAGGTCAAACCGAAGAGCAGGGGAGATTGTAAATAAATTTTATAGAAAAGCAAAAAGACTGTTTGAAAAGTAATTTCAGACAGTCTTTTTTTTTATTTTAAAGAAGAAGATATTTGAACTAAAACTCCCATCGCACAAACGCTTCCATAGCGGCATAATGTGCTAAACCAAGCTGATTGTACAATTGAGCTGTTTCGCTGTTTCTGTCTTCGGCTCTCTGCCAAAATTCTCTGGCATCAGTTCCCTGGAAAACAACGCCGTCTTTTTGCGATTGATGTTTGAAGATCCCGTGACGTTTTGCCAAAACCTGATCCGGACTCATTGGCACCGCCATTTCCACTTCATCGATTCCCCATTCCTGCCAGGCACCGCGGTATAACCATAACCAGCAATCGTTCATAAAAGGTTTTGGTTTTAAAGTTTTTACAGCTTCAAAAATAGCATCCAGACACACTTTATGTGTTCCGTGCGGATCTGCCAAATCTCCTGCAGCGTATATCTGGTGCGGTTTAATTTTCTCAATTAAATCCATTGTAAGCTGAATATCTTCGTTTCCTAATGGTTTTTTTTCGATAGTTCCGGTTTCATAAAAAGGGAGTTCCATAAAATGGATCTGCTCATCTGGCAAACCTACAAAATGACTTGTAGAGCGAGCTTCTCCCTTTCTAATTAAACCTTTTATGTATCGCACTTCCGGAATATCAATTTCGCTGTTCTTTTTATTTTCTAAAAAGGTTTGTGCCTTTTTGTAAATGTTATCGGCTTCCTCGCTTTTGATGCCGAATTTTTCGTTGTAATCAATTACGAATCTCGCAAAACGCAGTGCTTCATCATCCGCGACAGCAATATTTCCAGAAGTCTGATACGCAACATGAACTTCATGACCTTGCTGTTGCAAACGCATAAAAGTGCCTCCCATACTAATAATATCATCATCAGGATGCGGACTGAAAATCAATACACGTTTTTTAGCAGGTTCTGCTCTTTCAGGACGATTGGCATCATCGGCATTTGGTTTTCCGCCTGGCCAACCGGTGATGGTATTTTGAAGTTTATTGAAAATCTTGATGTTAATGTCGTATGCCGGACCAGAATCAGCCAGCAAATCGCTCATTCCGTTTTCGATGTAATCTGCATCAGTCAACATTAAAATGGGCTTTTTTAAGTCTAAAGCCAATCCTAAAACGGCTTTTCGGATTAATTTATCCGTCCAAATAATTTTTTCTACCAGCCATGGTCTGTTGATTCTGGTAAGTTTAGATGAAGCTTCTTTGTCTAAAATAAAAACAGCGTTGTTATGCTCTTGCAAAAACGAAGCAGGAATTTGATTGGTAACTTCGCCTTCAACCGATTTTTTGATGATATCCGATTTTCCTTCACCCCAGGCCATTAAAATAACTTGTTTGGCTTCCATTATTTTTTTCACTCCAAGTGTAATGGCAGTTCTTGGCGTATTGCTCAATCCCGAAAAATCACCGCTTGCCGCCACTCTTGTAATATGATCTAAGGCAACTAAACGCGTTTTAGAGTTTTGTAACGATCCAGATTCATTAAAACCGATGTGTCCGTTTCCTCCAATTCCGAGAATCTGAAGATCAATTCCGCCTAAAGCTTCAATTTTAGCTTCGTAATTATGGCAATAATCGGCAATTTCTTCTTTGGATAAAGTTCCGTCGGGAATATGATAATTTTCAGGTAAAATATCAACCTGATCCAAAAGCAGTTCTTTCATAAATCGAACGTAACTGTTGATTGAATCCGGTTCCATTGGGTAATATTCGTCTAAGTTGAAGGTGATTACATTTTTAAAACTTAGATTTTCTTCTTTATGTAAACGAACTAATTCTGCGTATAATCCTTTTGGCGAAGAACCTGTTGCCAGTCCTAATATGCAGGGTTTGTTTTCTTTTTGTTTGGATTTGATAAGGGATGCAATTTCTTTCGCAACGGCTTTAGAAGCTTCAGTAGAATTTTCGAAAACAACTGTATTGATGTTTTCAAATCGTTTCTCAAATCCTGTTGCTTTATCTAGGGTACTTTTTATCATTTTAATTTCATTTTTTATCTGTCAATAGATTCTTAATACTTTGCGTTTTATTTTTCACGCAGATTTGCTTCGCCTGTTCGCTATCGCTCGGGTGGCAGATTGAGCAGATTTTTTTAATCTTTTTAATCCCTTAATCTGTGGCTTTAATTTTAAACTTTAAAGTATTACTCATTAGATGGTTTTCCTATGGTAGCTAAAATACCTCCATCAACATACACAATATGTCCGTTTACAAAGTCGCTTGCTTTAGAACTTAAGAATATTGCAGCGCCTTGTAAATCATCTGGATCTCCCCAGCGTCCTGCTGGAGTTCTGCCCATAATAAACTCGTTAAAGGGATGTCCGTTTACACGAATAGGAGCGGTCTGGCTTGTTGCGAAATATCCCGGGCCAATTCCGTTTGTCTGAATATTAAATTTAGCCCATTCCGTAGCCATGTTTTTGGTCAGCATTTTTAGTCCGCCTTTTGCCGATGCGTAGGCACTTACAGAATCTCTCCCTAATTCGCTCATCATCGAACACATGTTTATGATTTTTCCTCCACCGCGTTCTATCATTCCTTTAGCCACATTTTTAGAAACGATAAAAGGACCAGTTAAATCTACTTTTATTACCGCTTCAAAATCTGCGACTTCCATTTCGATAATAGGGGTTCTTTTAATGATTCCGGCATTGTTTATTAAAATATCGATTGGGCCAACTTCGGTTTCTATTTTATTAATAGCGGCAATTACAGCAGCTTCATCGGTTACATCAAATAGATAGCCGTATGCTTCGATTCCCTCAGCTTTGTATTCGGAAATGGCATTATCTACATCTTCCTGCGATGAATGATCGTTTACCACAATTTTTGCACCTGCATGTCCAAGTCCTTTGGCCATTGCCATTCCCAGACCATGAACTCCTCCTGTAATAAGCGCTGTTTTCCCTGTTAAATCAAATAAGTTAATTGACATTTTTTAAGTTTTTGGTTATTAGTAATCTTAATTATTTCTGTATTTTTGATAGTTCGTTTACACTTATTATCAATGGATTTTGAAGTTCCTGATTAAAGTGATCTAAGTAATCCTGCCATTGTTTTGAATTGGTTATTTGGTCTGCTTTGTCCCATGCAGCACCCGAATAGTATACAATTGGTTCATTATTTCTAACCGAGGTTTTGGCCAATAACTGCTCTTTGTCGACCCACATTTTATTGGCCGGAGTACTTAATATGGAGCCTACAGCCGTAGTTCCGTCTTTTTCAGAAGCAGGTTCCCAGTAACTCATAATTCCCTGCTGTTCGTTTAAACCTATTATACCTTGTTTTTCGCGTCTGATAATTCCAACCACAACCGGCATAGGATTGTTATCGTCGAATGTGTAGATGTTTTCGATTCGGCTTAATTGAGAACCTGCATCAAGTGAAATGATTTTTACGGCTTTAACTTTTATACCGCCGGCATTCCAGGTATCATAACTTAATTGAAAAGTAGATCGAAGCGGACCATTGTCTAAAATTTTCCAATGATGATAATTTCCGGAGTAACGAATGGTATCTTTTACAAACGGAGCCATGTTTCCTGCGCCTAACGTAAACCCAACATGATAATAATCTAAACCATCGCCATGATCGATATGATAATCGTCTCGTTTATAGCGGTCGTTTAAAACTAATTTACTGGTGCGTTTTACCCAGACATCGTACCCGTAAGCGTCTCCTTCGGTTTTTTCAAGCGCTTTTCCGTACGTTCTAAAGGCTATTTTATCGTTTTCCCAGGCAAAATCGTCTTTGCGTTCCGGCACATAACGGCAATACGTTTTGGCTGTAAAAAGTTCCGGTTTTCCTTTTTGAATGAAAAGATGCAGCGAAGATTTTGCTTTAATATCGATTTGCACCAATAGATTCTGAATAGCAGTTTGTCCGTGGTGTTCCAGCTGAAAAGGAATTTGTTTTTTTGTAATGCTGTTGATCACGACAAAATTAGCCGTATCAATTTGCGGAAAGGAGGAAAGCACCGTTTTCCATTTTATGGCCACTACCGATTCTTTTCGGTTTACGATTGAATTGTTTTGAATGGTAATAGTTGCTTTTGTTTGTGCCAAAGCGGCTAAAGGCAAAATAAAAGCGAGTAAAAAGTGAAGTTTCATTAATTTCATGACGTGCAATAATTATTGTTTTTTAATGTAATTTTTCTTGAAATCCGTTCAAAAAAGACATAGTTGTGGCTTCCCGGTGCCAAATGTGTTTTGCATTTGTACGAGTTAAGACTTTTCAGAATAAGAAATCAGGATCGTTTTTAGTCCTTTAAAGACTTGGTTTTAAAAGATGTTCATGGAAAGACGATGTAGTTTTTTCATTGTATGTAGTTTGTGTTGTTTTACGTTTTATTCTTCTTTTGGTTCATCAGTCCTCGCTAAATATTCGCTTGGCATACAGCCATAATGCTGTTTGAATGCAGTCGAGAAATAAGATGGCGAATTGAAGCCACACATGTACGTGATCTGCGCAATTGTATAGCGTTTGCTCTGCATGAGTTCGACTGCTTTTTTAAAGCGTATTCTTTTAATGAAATCCATTGCTGATTCGCCTGTTATAGCCTTTAACTTCAAGTAAAGGTTAGAGCGGCTCATTCCGATTTCTTTGCTGAACTGATCTACCGAAAATTCAGAATCGGCGAGGTGATCTTCGACAATTTGAATGGCTTGTTTTAGAAATTCTTCGTCAAGGGTATTAAAGGCAATATTCTCCGGAACCATTTCTTTGCCTACAGAATAATATTCTTTTAATCGTTTACGGGAACGAAGGAGATTTGTAATTTTTGCTGCCAGTAACGGAGTTGAAAATGGTTTGGTGATATAATCGTCGGCACCCATTTCAAGGCCTTTTATCTGCTGGCTGGTTTCATTTCGCGCCGTTAAAAGCATTAACGGAATATGCGACGTATTGATGTTTTGTTTCACCTTTTTACAGAAATGCAAACCGTCGAGTTCCGGCATCATAACATCGCTTATAATAAGATCAAAAGGCTGTATTTCTAAAAGATCCAGCGCCATTTGACCATTGTAAGCGGTTGTAACTTCGTATATTTTGCTGAAATAATCCTGCAGATAATCTAAAATCTCTTTATTGTCGTCTACAATAAGCAGTTTAACAGGCTGATCTCTTTCGATAATTTCATTTTCTTCTTCTAATGCAGCATCTTCATCAAGCTCATTATCTGATATAATAGACAATTCGTATAAAGAACTTTCTATTTGCTGATCGTTTTTATAAGCCTGATCTGAGGTTGGAATCGTTACGGTAAAGGTGCTTCCTTTTTCCTGTGCGCTTTCGGCAGTAATTTCGCCATGATGCAGTTCTACCAAACGCTTTGTAAAGGCCAAACCAACACCGGAGCCCAAATTCATCTCGCGATTGTTTACCTGATAAAAACGATCAAAAACTTTTGATAGATCTTCTTCGCTAATTCCGACACCCGTGTCAGCGACCTTTATTTGTACAGTATCATTTTTCTTTATTAATTCAACATGAATGCTTTGCCCAGTTTTGGTATACTTAAAGGCGTTGGATAAAAGATTAAACAGGATTTTTTCCATCGCATCTTTATCAAAATAAAACAGCAGCTGCGGTTCTTCGGAATGATAAGAATACTGAATACCGTTTTTCTCTGAAAGCGGTTTAAACGATTCAAAAATTTCTTTGGTAAAACCTACAATGTCACCTTTGCCTACTTTAAGCTGACGGGTTCCCATTTCAGTTTTTCTAAACTCAAATAATTGATCGACTAAGTTGTAAAGCCTCTTTGCGTTGATAAACATTAATTCATGTTTCTTTTTCGAAATTTTATCGGCAAAAGGCATTTTTAATAATTCTTCTAAAGGAGCTAAAATCAATGTTAAAGGAGTTCTTAATTCATGCGATACATTAGTAAAGAAATCCATTTTGATCTGATTGATATAGCTTACTCTTTCTTTGTCTATACGTTCCAGTTTTAACTGCTGAACGGCGTTTATTCTTTCTTTTATAATTTTAAAACCAATATATCCGGCTGTACCAATTATGGTTAAAAGCAATAAAGAAAACCAGATGGTTTTGTACCAAGGCGGTAAAATCACAATCTTTAAATTTCTAACGGCGCTGGTTTCTCCATTTGGCCCTATTGCCTTGATCTGAAAATTGTATTTTCCGGCAGGGAGATTACTATAACTCACTTTAAGCTCGTCCGTTCTCTGCCAGTCTTTGTCAATTCCTTCTAACTTATAATAATAGTAAGTTCTGTTCGACGAAATATAATTGAAAGTATTAAAAAAGATACTAAACTGCTTGTATTCCGGGCCAATTTCCAGTTCGCTTACCTGATCGATATGTTCTTCGAGAATACCCGTTTCATCCTCAACAGCAACGTTTTTATTTAAAACTTCTAAAGCCGTAAAACTTAATTTTAAAGGCAGCGGCTTTTGTTTTATCATCGACGGATAGAAATAAGAGATTCCTTTTATTCCTCCAAAAAGCAGCATGCCGTCTTTTGCTTTATAAAAAGCATAATCATTAAATTGTTTGTTCTGCAAGCCGTCACTTTCGTCAAAAGTTTGAACAGAGCTTTTATCGGGATTAAATTTGATTAGTCCGCTGTTGGTTGAAATCCAAAGATTTCCATCATCATCCGGAACAATTCCGTAAATGGTTTCTTTAACAAAGTCTTTTCCGGCTTTAAAACCAATGAAGGATTCCTGGGTTTCATCATACAATCGTAAACCTTCTCTTGTGCCGAGCCAAATACGATGTTTTGCATCTTCGGTAATACAATTTACAATATCGTCGCTTAATTTTCCGTGTCCGATGTTTCCAAATAACTGCGTATCTGGATAAAAAAGCGTTACACCGTTTGTAGTTCCAATCCAGATTCGGTTTTTGCTATCTTCAAACAAAAACGTTATATCGTCAGAAGTCAATCGTTTTCCGGCTTTATCTAAGTGAATGTGTGTAAAGGTTTTAGTTTCCGGATGAAACTGATCTAATCCTGATCTGGTGCCTACCCAAATTCTACCTTTAGAATCTTTTAATAAGCTGTAAACCAAATCTCCGGCAATTGTGTTTGGATTATTTTCGTCGTGGCGAAAGCGCTGTACAGAACCGCTGTTTGGGTTCAATAAATTCAATCCGCCGTTGTGCGTACCAATTAAGACATTGCCGTTGTCATCAAATGCAATCGCCTTGATATTGTTAGAACTTAAGCTGTTTGGATTATTTTCGCTGTTGGAATAATAGGTAATCGTATTGGCATTTTTGTTCCAGTAATTCAGCCCTTTATCGTTGCTTCCAATCCAGAAATTACCTTTTGCATCTTGCTTGATAACACCAATTACTTCATCATTTAAAGACGGTTTTCCTGAGTTTTGACTCAACAAATTAAACTTAATATCGTTTTTATGATAGTAGTTTAAACCACCATAATACGTTCCAAGCCAAATTCCGTTTTGTTTGTCTTTAAAAAAACAGCGAACCGAGTTTTGACTAATCGTATAAGGCTGTGATATTTGATGGTAATAATTGGTAAACGAATTGTTTTTTGGATTAAAAATAGTCAATCCTCTAAAAGTTCCCATCCAGATATTTCCTTCGGTATCTTTTCCTATGCATCTAATATTATTATCGGCAATGCTGTTGGCTCCAGAGCTGTGAAGCAGGGAAGAAGTCTGTCCGTTTTGCGCATTGTATTGTATTACGCCTTCGCCTTCGGTAGCCACCCATAATTTTTTACCCTCAACATAAACATCATTGATATAAGGCTTTTTGGCTCCTAAATTTATTTTTATTAATTGATGCGTATTTTGGTTGAGTTTAAAAAGACCAACATCGGTTCCTAAAATAATTTGCTGCTGCCAAAGCCCGATGTAAGCTATTTTTTTAATTTCATGTGAAGACGCATTGAACTTTACAGCGGTAAATTTCTCCTCTTTCGGATTCAGTACAAAAACATCTCCTGCAATAGAACTTGCCCAAATTCTATGCTGTTTGTCCTCGGTTATAGACGAGATATACCACTCGCCAATATTTCGCGGCAGCGGATAATTAGTAAAACTATCGGTGTTGTAATTGTAAACGCTGATGCCTTGATTACCGCCCACCCATAACTGCCCTTTATGATCTGTAAATAAACTGCGTATGTAATATGACTGCAAGCTATTCTTTATGTTTTTTATTGGGCGGTATACTTTAAAACCTTTGCTGTCATAACGATTTAATCCATCCTGAGTTCCTATCCAGATAAAGCCCAATGTATCCTGCTGAATGGCAAAAACCGAACTTTGCGACAAGCCTTTATCGACCGAAATATTTCGGAAATATCGATCCTGAACTTGTGCATGACTTTTGGCTGCGAAAAGAAGAATGCAGAAAAAGAAAAGGATAGCAATCTTTTTTTTCATGAAAGTGGTATTATAATTATTCTTTGTCTTTGTTTATTTTTTTGTAATGAAAGGAAATTAACCTCTAAATTAAAGAAAAAGCAAGCATCTTCTGTTTTAATTTTTGTCGTATTGGGCCACATCCGGCAATTCGTCTATGGCTTCTTGCTGATTAACTCTACTATCCTCAATTTCTAACAATATAGAACTTCCTGTAATTTTAGGCGAATAAGCTTTTCCTTCAAATTGAACAGGTAGATTTCCATAGCTGAATAATGATTTTAGGGTTTTGCCCGAAACTTGTAAAGCTGCCTTTTTTTCTCCGTCTAACTGGGCCTGAATATTCCATTCTCCAACTTGCAAATTAGCTAAACCATTCTTGTTTGAAATAGTTTTGATGACTTCTGTTTTGCCGTCTTTAATTTGAATGATGGTTAAAAACCTCAATTTTTGTTTCGGTTCAGAAGTAATTCCGGCATGCCATTGGTCTTTGAATTCTTTGATCTGACCTTCGTCATTCGTTACTTTATTCCAGTTTACCGCAGCTTCGTAAAACTGATTGTGAACTGCCATTTTTAAAGGAGTATTGGCAAAAACGCTTGCATTTACATTTCCTAAATCGGTTTGTACAATAAAGTTTTGTTGTTTGGCTTTCGCCGAATTTTTTCCTTTGATGGTGTAATACGGACAATGAAACTGGGTGGTCCATTTTACCGGAGTTTTAGCTTCTAATTCGTCGTATAAAACAATGTAACCTCCATCTAGCTGCAACATGTGTCTGCGGTACAGCGTTACACCAGATTCTCCGTAACCATTTGCTTTGCTTGGCACGACATTAATTTGTTTGAATCTATCCAGCCAGAATTCACTTTTTATTGCTCCATAAGCATTACTGGCATCGCCCAAGGCATATTGAATGTGTTTTCCCGAAATGGCTCTCGGAATCCATCCGTAACCTTCTTCACCAATTTTCTGATTTAAACTATCAGCTAAAATCGTGTTGTAAGCTTTTGATGATCTGTAGAATAAAAGATTATGTTTGTCGCTGAAATTGCTGTAATAACCTGTTCCGCCAAAGATTACTTTGCCTTTGTAATTAACAGTAAAAGAATTCTGAGACGCATGTCCATGCCCAGAAGAACCAAACGGACTGCTGAATAAATAACTGCTTAGGGTTTTATCGGCTTTAGCCAAATCTTCGTGCATGGCAACTACACCAACATCGCCAAATTTGCGGGTTTTTGGTAAATTCTCCGGCGAAGTTACCGGCAGATTTCTATTGGGTTTGTAGTTTAATAATCTGAAGAATAGGAAATCATCTGTGCCGTGATAATAAGAAGGATAGTCTCTTTTTATTTCGTTTACGTACCAGTTTAAATACGGATTGTTCATTTTGTAGGTCAACGCATCGGCAAACCAGGCTTCTCCTTTTACGATGTACGGAATATTCTCCCACATATCGCCAATTGCGGTACTTGCAGCTCCGTTTGGATGTGTGTACAACATATAATAGGGAAGGTTTTCCATCCACGGTAATTTAAAATAATCGACTCCGCTAAAATCGCCAAACATTTGCGACAAATAAATGATGGATTTAAAGTTGACTCTGAAATAGCCATTTCCTTCGTGCCAGCCGCCATCTGTTGTGCCTAAAACCGGAAAACGTGCCGACCAGACTTCGTACATATAAGTCAGCCATTCTTTGGCTTCAGGAACATCATTGATAACGGCAACGGTTGCAATGGCAAGATTTCGTAAAGTAATCTGCCAAACGTGGTTATCGCTTACATGCAGTTCAAAACGGTTAGGCAAATGATTGTAAACTCTTTTTGCTCTAATGGTAATGATATTTTTAAATATTTCTTTTTCCTGTGGAGTTAAAAATTGATATCCGGCATCATAAAACCAGCCTAAGGCTTCTAGCACAGCTCCGCTTGTAAAATCATCACCAGTTGCTAGTCCGTCCGGATTCATGGCGGCAAGATTTAAGGCTCTGCGTTTGGCATCCTGAATAAAACGTTCGTCTTTAGTAAGCTGATACGCAATACATAAATTACGAACCGGATTACCAACGGCATCACCAAAACCATGATACATTCTTTCTATAATGATCTTTTTTTCTAATTTGTTTTTGCCTGTAGTATCAATTACTCTTTGTGGTTTTTCCGTTGGAAGCGGGGCCAGCATTAGTTTTTCCGCGAAAGCGATAAACTTTTTCGCTTCGGGATTATTGAGATTGTTTTTGTAGAAATCTTCGCCAATACGATTCATATCCCATAAAAGCGGGTGCGATCCTTCGTTGCGTTTTAAAACTTCGCTTACTGGCGGTGATACTTTTTCGTTTGCATATTTCGCATCGACTACAAAATCGTAAACCGGAGACCATGTCCATTGAGTACTGCCTTTTAAAGCGTAACCGTATTTCCAGTACCATTTTCCGGGTTTTAAAGCTTGATGAAGCGGATAAACAGCCCAGCGTTGTTCTGCACTGGCAATTAAATCTTTGCTGAAATTGGTATCGCCTGCCAGCATCACTTTATAGCGTATATTACCAATATTGGGATCTTCGGGTACTTCGCTGCCACTTTCCATTGGTTTTACCATGTCTTTGCCATTTGTTGCAGGCCAAAGCAGGGCAGGAGCATTGGTGGGAACCGTAATTCCGTTTAGAGGATAAGGCCATTCACGAACTCTTGAATGCAGTTTTTCTGCGGTCAGTTTTATTATGGCCGATTGCTGGCTGAAAACTGAAACAGCGGTGAATGATAAAAATAAGGCAATTATATTTTTCATAAAATTTACTTTAAAACCAAATTATAATCCTGATACGAAAGGATCTCCGTTCTTTTTACACCATTGTTTTAAATAAAGACGCAGGGCATTTAATTGTTTTTTATAGGATGGATTTACCGTCAGATTGGTAATTTCTCCGGGATCCTTTGTGAGATCGAAAAGCTGTTCTTTTAAATCTCCTTTGTTGTATACGATATATTTATAATCTTTTGTAATTACAGCACGTCCGCTAATGTTTAAAAGTTCTTCGTTATCGGCAAAATCGGTTTCGATTACGAGCGTATCACGAAGATTTTGATTTGGGTTTTCTATTTTTTTACTGATGTCGATTCCTTTTAGATAGGCGGGTTTTGGTACTCCGGTAAATCCGCAGATGGTGGGGATAATATCGGTACCATTGCAAACCAGCATATCATCGGTTCGGGGCTTCCATTCGCCAATTTTGGAAATGATAAAAGGTATTTTGGCCGACTCTTCGTATAATATTTGTTTTTGGTTCCAGCTATGGCCTGCATAACCATCGCCGTGATCTGCGGTAAAAATAATAATGGTGTTTTTTTCGATATTGTATTTTTTTAAAGATGCCAGAACCATTTCGATATAACTGTCTACTTTTTCAACTAACCGATTATAAGCCCATCGATATTGACGCCATTGATCTGGTGTCCAGTTAACGGTGGGATAGGTTCTAAAACTTACTTTTTGTTGTTCGCGTACAATTTTGGGTTCGTAATCTGGAATTTTCCAGTTGGCAGGCAGGGGCGGACATTGATCTGCCGGAGGTGCTTTTTCCAAAACATCCATTTTTAAATCTTCACCGCGTGCCCATTCGCAAATGTCATGCGGATTTAAAAAGGAAGCCACTAATAAAAAAGGTGTGTTTTTATTTTCTTTGATAAAACGAGCGCAGAATGATGGTGTCGCGGCATCGTTGTAATCCTGAAAGCTGGTGTTTTCGATATATTCAAAACCATGCTGGCTTTTTTTGGAAGTAGGAACGGGTAAATGCCATTTGCCTACATAGCCGGTTTTGTAACCTCCGTTTTGGAGAATTTTTCCCATCATTAAAATATCATCCGACCATTGACCATCTTTTTCGGGTGCATTTCCTATAAAACCGGTTTCATAAGGCATTTTGCCGCTCATGATAGAGGCGCGTGATGGCGTGCACAAAGGCTGTGCGCAATAGGCTTTGGTAAACCGAACTCCGTTTTGGGCTAATTTATCCATTGCGGGTGTATGCAGATTTTTATTTCCTGCGATACTCATGGCATCAGCCGTCTGCTGATCGGTCATGATGATGAGAATATTAGGTCGGTCGGCAGTTTGGGCATTCCCTAAAAAAGGAATGTGCAATACCACGAAAAGCCATATAAAAAATATGTTTTTTTGAAACATGATCTTTAAGATTATAATTTGTTTTGTGAACGCTCTGAATTACAAAACGAATTTAATGATCAATGTTATAAGAAGGTTTTGAATTTGTGTAAAATGATATTAAAATTATCTAAAAGGCTGTAATTTGGTTGGGTTTGTGGGGATTTGATTGTGTATTTAACCGCAAAGAGCGCTAAGGTTTACGCAAGGGACGCTAAGTTTTTTGCTCGCAAGGCCGCTAAGTTTTTTTCACGCAGATTTGCTTCGCCTGTTCGCTATCGCTCGGGTGGCAGATTTGGCAGATTTTTTTAGCAATAGATTCGTGAATTCGTGGCGAATTTAACCGCAAAGTTCGCTAAGGTTTACGCAAAGGACGCAAAGTTTTATTAGCCACAGATTAAAGGATTAAATTAATTAAAAAAATCTGCTAAATCTGCGTGAAGCAAAAAAAACTTTGCGCCTTTGCACCTTTGCGAGATTATAATTTTGAAGCGTATTCTGTCTTTTTAAACTTCTGGAAGGCATTCGCGCAAGCGCCTAATAAACCGGCTTTATTACCTAAGCTTGCGGCTACGATTTTTGTGTTGGAGAATGAAACCGGAATTGCGGTCTTTTTTACCCGGTTTGTTAATTCATCAATATAGAACTGGCCTGCCTCGCTGATTCCTCCGCCAATAATTACCTTTTGTGGACTAAATATGTTTACACAATTCACGATTCCGGCAGCTAAATAATCAAAGTGATGCAGCATTGCATTTACCGCGTGGTCTTCGCCTGCAAGATATTTTTCGATGATGGTTTTTCCGTCGATATGTTCGTCGGCTGCTTTATTTTGAGTTTTGTAGTATTCGATTAAGGCCGTAACCGAAGCGTAACTTTCTAAACAGCCTCTTCCGCCGCAAGCACATTGAATTCCGTTTTGCTGAATCACGGTATGACCTAATTCGGCACCGCGATTTTTGTAACCGCCAAAAAGTTTTTTATTGATCATGATGGCTCCGCCAATTCCGGTTCCGATAGTGAGAAAAATAGCATCTTCACTGTCTTTGGCTGCGCCGTAGATTACTTCGGCAAGTCCCATTAAGTTGGCATCATTATCAATTACGATATTGTGTCCGGTTCGATCGTTTAGAATTTTTCCTAAAGGTAATTGTTCAAAACCGGGAAGATTAACCCCTCCACCCACGATTACATCATTTTCGATGAGTCCCGGAAAACCAATTCCGATACCCACAATAGGTTCATTTAATTGATCTGTGCATTGTGTAATAGCCTTAACTATTAAATTTATGATTTCTTCTTCTGTTTTTGCCTCTTTGAGAGATACTAAAAAAGAAAATAGGATTTCTCCAAGTTCATTAACAACACCGCATTTGAGTGAAGTTCCACCAATATCGATTCCAATTGCGTATGATTTTGATATTTGTGTGTCGTTTAAGGTATTCATAATGCTGATTTTATTATTTTTTATCTTCTGTTAGAAACAATTAATGCAGAACGGCAAGTTCTGCATTAATGTCCAAAAATCGATTAATTATCTAAAAAAAATTGTAGCTTATTTTAATCTGATTGTTATTATGATTTAGGTTTATTTAAAGATTTGGCAAAATCTCTCCATATTTGAAACTGTTCCGGAGTAAGGATTGCTTTTTCTTTTGTTGTGATTTCTTTTTTCCAGGCTTCAAGTTTCTCTTGTCTTTGATCATAAAATAAGGCTGGATCGTCTTTAATTGCTTTTTGGGTTTTGCCATTTTCGGCAATTAAATCGCGCATTTTTTGTCGGTTTGCAGTGCTCAGTTTCATAACCGTAAAAATTGAATCTCTCAGCGTTTTCATGTCTTTCGGTTTGCTTTGTGCAAACGATGTCGAAGCCATTAGAATCAAGCTGCATACTAATACTATCTTTTTCATAATTATAGTTTTATATTTTAATACTTCGGATTCTGACGTGTAATACTCTTGTTTACATCTGTTTCGTTTTGTGGATAAGGATATAATTCGTGTTTTCCTGCCACAAAATTGGTAATCGACGGATAGAAATAAGTGGAACGAATTGCTTTTACGGCTGTACTTGTTTCGGCTAATTTGTCTCCTAAAATTCCCCATCGTATCAAATCAGCTCTGCGCATTCCTTCGCCCGAAAGTTCCCAGGCTCTTTCTTGTTGTATGGCTTTAAGAAAGTTTTCTTTACTTAAACCTGTAGGAAGATTGATTACGGTAGCAGTTGGTTTTGCTAATAATTGTGCCGTAGCGGTTGCTCCTGTACCTTTTCCGTCTGTACTTGTTATGGTCACGGTTGGAGCAGAAGTATAACCATCTCCGGAACGTAACATTCCTATTGTTCCAATTCCACCACTTGCAAGGTTTATTATCGCTGCCGCTGCGTCTGTACCGCCGCCGCCTGTAATTTGTATCACGACATTTGCTGCATTTGTATATCCTGTACCTTTATTTCCTAAAGTAATTCCAATTCTGCTTCCTTGAATGTCGCCTCCAAAAGCTCTTTTTCTAACCTGATTAATGGCATCATAAGCAATAGCATTTGGACCTTCGTTGAGTTCGTTTTCTACTTCGGCACGCATTAAAAGCAAATCAGAATAACGCATAATTACCCAGTTGATGTGTGTGTAAACACGTTCTGCAGTGGCATTGGTTTGGTATTCGCGACTCCATTTTCCAACGGTCCATCTTTCGTCCTGATTGGTGGTTAAAAGCGGTAATTTATTTCCCAGATTATTGATAGAGTAGGTCGCAATCGAAAAATCCCTACGCTGATCGGCAGCATTAAAACTAGTATAAAATGGTTTTGGCACTAAACATCTTGATATGTTCGAAGGGTAAACTCCGTTTGCTGTTGCGGGACCATTAAAATTTCCTACCCAGGATGCATTGCCTAAAGTTCCTGCCGGATTGTAAAACGCTACCTGAAAAATGTTCTCTGTTGGTTCTAATACATGCTGACATTGGTTTTTGAATACTTTAGCATAAGACGGATTTAATTTATAAGGGTTTTGAGCCATTACATCGTTAATCTCTTTTTGCGCCAATTGGTAATATTCTTTGTAGTTAGAAGGGCGTTTGGTCGTTCCGTCTGCACCTAAAGAATAACCTCCGGCAAACATGGCTACTCTTGCCAGCATTGCTTTTGCTGCCCATTTATTGATTCGTTCGTCTTTTGGAGTCTCTTCCGGTAATACCAGTGCAGCTTCCTGCATGTCTTTTATAATTTGTTTGTAAATTTCATAACGATCTACCAAACCTACTTTTAAATTATCTCCTGATTGTGAACTTTTGGTTTTAAAAGGAACATCTCCCCATAATCGAACCAATTCAGAATAGTAAAAACCGCGAAGAAATTTAGCCTCTCCAAGCATTCTGTTCAATTGATCTTTTTGCGCTTGGGTTCCATTAGTAAATAAATCCATATTAGGAATTCTTTCGATCACAACATTGGCTCTGTCGACACCTTCGTACAATTTACTCCATGCGGTATAAAAAGTAGTAGTTTGAGAAATTCCCTGATAATGGGCAATTGTTCTCCAGTCATCGGCACCAATTCCGCTCATTTGTTCAATATCAGTATCGGCATCAAAAATTAAAGAAATATTCCAGCCATAACTATCAAGCGATGACATTGATTCGTAAACACCTAAAGTTGCCATATAAGCTTCATCTGCATTCGAGAAAAAGTTGGCTGTTGTAAAATAGGAGTATGGCGTTACTTCGAGATCTTTATCACAAGAATTTAAAGGTAATAGAAGACAAGTAAGGCTCGCTGCTATAATGGCTCTGCGGGAAAATATATATTTTTTCATCTTATTAAAATTAAATTATAGTGAAAGACTTAAACCTGTTACAAATGATTTGCTTCTTGGATAAGCACTAAAATCGACTCCTCTGGTAATAGCATTGTTGTACACATTTACTTCAGGATCATATCCGGAATATTTGGTAAACACGTACAAATTGTAGGCTGTAAAGTAAATTCTCAAATTAGAAATTTTTGATTTTTTCAACCATTCTTTAGGCAAAGTATATCCCAAACTAATGTTGTTGATTCTTAAAAACGAGCCATCTTCTATGATATCACTGTACAAACGTCCGGTAGTATTTCCGTTAAAAGCCGGATTAGTTTTACCAACATTAAGTGCTGCCAATTCTGTAGGATCAGTTACACGTTGTCCTGCGGCATTTATGGTTGTCCATCTGTCGGCATAAATTGCAAGTGTGTTTAGATTGTCTAAATTCAGTCTTGAATTGTTCAGTACATTGGCATTATAAATATCGTTTCCTACGGTAAAATCAAGGAAAACACTAAGATCAATTCCTTTATAGCTAAAAGTATTATTGAAACCTCCTGTATATTTAGGATTCGCATCTCCAATAACCGTTCTGTCTAAGTCGTTGATTACTCCGTCAGGCGTTCCGTTTGGTCCGCTAATGTCTTTAAATTTAATAAATCCGGGTTGCACCACAATATTATCAGTTACTACGCCAGTTTTTAGCGTATAGGCTTTTGTTGTTGGATTATAATCAAAATCACTTACCTGATACAAACCGTCTCTAACATAACCGTACATCGTACCAACTGGTTTTCCTACTTGCAGGATGTAATCACTTTTATCCGTGTAACTGTTCGTTATTAATGAATTTTCGCCTTCGCTTAAACTCAATACTTTTGTTTTATTAAAAGCAACATTCAAAGTAGTGTTCCAGGTAAAACTGTTGGTTTTAATATTGGTTGTATTCAATGTAAATTCGATACCACGATTAGAAGTCGCTCCAATATTCTGAAACTGTTTTTTAAATCCTGAACTCGAAGGTACACGAGTGTTGTACAATAAATCTTTAGACTTATTATCGTAGATTTCTGTAGTTAATGATATTCTTTGGTTAAAAAATCCTAAATCAATACCAATATTGGTCGACTTGGTAGCTTCCCATTTTAAAAACGGATTTGGAATATTGTTTTGAAACGCTGTAATATTTGTTTGGTTGTTTAATGGATAAGAACCTGAATTAAATATTCCTAAAGCCGCATAATTTTCAATTCGATTATTTCCTGCTTCACCGTAGCTTAAACGGAATTTTAAATCAGAGAAAAAAGGCAGCTTTCTCATAAAATCTTCTTCGATTACTCTCCACGCTGCAGATACAGACGGGAAATATCCCCATTGATTTTCTGTTCCAAATTTAGACGAACCATCAGCTCTTATACTGGCCGAAAGCAAATACCTGTTTTTATAAGAGTAACCTGCTTTACTAAAGAAAGACAGCATTTTATCATCTTCGGCAAAAGTTGTCGGAATTCCGGCAATAGTACCCAATTGTAATTTATCCCAACCCAGATTTACATCAGGAAAAGCCGAAGCTGTTGCTGTAAGTCCTTCAGAATAATTATAAATATATTCCTGACCAAGAGTAACATCAAGTTTATGTTTTTTATTGAAAGTATTGCTATAAGTTAGTACGTTATTATAATTCAAACGAGTCGAAATATTGTTTGTTACACCACCATTCGGACCACCACTTCTAACAGCCTGAATACCTCTGTAATCATTAAAATATTTGCTTTTAACGCTTTTGTCATTGTAACTAATTAAACCATTATACGTTAAATGTGGCGTAATGAAGTAACGAAGTTGTAAGCTCATGTTGATAGCTCTGGTATTAGCCTCTCTTTTTTGACTGTCAATCGTTATCAACGGACTTTGAAATGTTGGCGAATCCTGATTGTCTAACGGATCTACTTCAAGATTTTTAAGATCTTCATCAGATCCTGTTTTTCCAATTGTAGGTCGGTATTGCAGTAAGTTTTGCAACATACTCAATCTCGCATTTCCACCATCGCCTGTAGACAATCCGGTTACTTTTTGATTGGAATAATTTACAATGGCGTTTACCGTAAACTTTTTGCTGATATCGTTAACTACATTTAGTTTTACGATATTTTTTACAGAAGCACTACCCAGCATAATTCCCTGATCGTTGTTTACCGAATAAAACGCATTGTATTTTGTATCGTTTTCACCACCGCTGATGCTTATTTTATGGTATTGACTTTCTACAGCATTGCCAAAAACTTCATCCTGCCAGTTAATTCCTTTTCTGTTTTTGTACAAACCTTCCAGTTCATCATAAGTACCAAAAGTATTGGTAAATTTTTGTAATCTAGCGTCGTCAGTAGCAGCTTCGTACATTAAATGCGTATAATCATACGGATTCATAACCGGAAGCGTTTTAGCTATTGTTTTTATTCCTCCATAAGCATCGTAAGTAATGGTTAGTTTACCGCCTTTTGCTTTTTTCGTAGTAACCAAAACTACTCCGTTTGCCCCCTGAGCACCGTAGATAGAAGTAGAAGCAGCGTCTTTTAATACATCCATAGTTTCAATATCCATAGGATCTAGAAAACCTAATCCTCCTGTTTGCGCTACCCCGTCAACCACATACAGAGGTTCGTTACTTTGCGTGATCGAAGTTCCGCCTCTAATTCTAAGAGAAGGCTCAGATCCCGGAGTTCCGTCAGACATGGTTACCTGCAAACCCGCAATACGACCTTGCAAAGCCTGCGCAACGTTTTGTACCGGAATTTTTGCAAGTTCGCTTCCTTTTACAGAAGATATGGCACCCGTAAGATCTTTTCTGGCTTTTGTACCGTAACCTACTACGACTACCTCATCAAGATTATTGGTATCATCGAGTAGTTTTGTGTCGATGGTTGTTCTGCTTTTTACAGCTTCTTCTTTGGTTTTTGTTCCCATAAACGAAAACACCAATATAGCATTTGCCTTTACTTTTATTTGATAGTCACCATCGATAGAAGTACTGGTAGAGTTTTTAGTTCCTTTTTCAGAAACTGTTGCTCCGGGAAGTGGCATACTTTGCGCATCTGTTACCTTACCTTTTACAGTAATGATATCCTGCCCATATGTAATTGTATAAGTTGCCAGCAACAAAAATATAAATATAGTCCTTTTCATAATTTTTTTTTAAATCGGAGTAAGTCGCGGACTTAGTTCCTATTGATGTTATTTAAGTTGAGTTTTCATCTTGCTAAATAAATCAGCCACTATTTTTGTTGAGCTAAACTTCAAGAATTATTTTCTTTAAATCAAATGCTCAATTATTGTTTGTGGAGAAAATTATAACAATTAATTAACGTGAGAAAGGGGCTGGGGAATTTTGCGCCTGGTAAATAAAAATAGGTTTTCTGGAAGTCGGTTTGTTTCTTTTGGATTAGTCATGTTTTTTTTGGATTTAATTAAAACAAATATAGAAATCGGGTCTACATGACAGTTTTGAATACGTCCAAAATGCTATTGATTTTGATTAATATAACGTTTTCGTTCCCCGTAAACACAGGAAAAATCAACGTTTTATGGTGTTTTATTGCAAAATACTTTTATAATAAAGCACCGTAAATACTAATCAAATTTAAAATGTTTTATGTTCGATAATCGTTAAGTGAAACAGCGCAAAATGTTAAGGAAAATAGTTGCTTTTTGATGCGATTTTTATTGATAGATTTATCAGCTTGAATATTTAATTCAGATAAAACTTATGAATTTAAAAACAGGGAAGTAGCATTGTGAAGAAACGTGGGTTTAATGGCACGCGGATGACGCAGATTAAACGGATTTATTCTTTTTTTTAGCGTAGATTTTTATCTGGACCTTTATTCTAAATCATTTTTTTCAGGAGCTAATCCCGCTATCCGTTCCAATCTTTTGTGCCTCCCGATAGCTATCGGGACGGACACAAAAGGATTTCCTCCCGAAGCCTCGGGACTATCGGGGCTAGGACAATCATTCTCGTTTTACAAAGTTTTTAGGACAAGTTTGTTATTTCGACGAAGGGGAAATCTTCGCGAGTAGCTCTACAAAGAGTAGTAAGTTTGATGGGCTATTTTGATTGCGGAGCTTCTTGTGGGGATCTCTCCTTCGTCGAGATGACAATAATGGGGAGAATGATGTACGTAGAACTTTGACAAAGCTTTTAGCGCAAAGATTGTCATTTCGACGAAGGAGAAATCATACTCGTTTATCGACAAAGATTGGTAAGTTTGATTGTCTATTTTGATTGCGGAGCTTCTTGTGGAGATTTCTCCTTCATCGTGATGACAAAAATGAGGGAGAAGGGTGTAATGTAGAACTTTGTCAAAGTTTAAAACTTTGACAAAGTTTTAAGAAGTAAAGCTAAAGCTATTTTAAAGGAAGTTTAATGATTCTAATATCATCATGATAAGCGATACGGGTTAGCACATTATCGCTGGTAATTACATTGCCATTGGCATCTTTTCCGGCTTCGCGGTAAACGCCCCATTTTAGATAACCTACATTTCCAACAGCAGGATTACCTGTGAATGTTACAAAATTAGTGCGCTCTAATAATAATTTATAATCTGATTGGTTGGGAAGTTTCGCGTAAATTCTCATATATCCGGTATTGTCAAGTGTCCATTTTACGTCAATACGAAACTTGATCCATTGGTTGATATAAGGGCGATAATCTGTAATTAGATTGTCCTGATATTGATAGTTTCTTGCCACGATGGCGTTACGTTTAGTAAGGATTCTGAGAGGCAATAACTGATTATCGGACATTTTTAACTGAAAAATATTATCGCCGTAAGCAGGGTCTGTGCCATTCCAAGGTTGCCAGTCTTTCAATAAAATGCTGACTTCATACCGGCATTCGTCACCCGGAACATAACGATATTTTACCAAAGAAACAGCATCCGATTCACTACGGTAGGAACCATCTGAAAAATAAGCATCGTCGCCAAGGGTAACTTTGTGCGCAACAGCATATTTACCAGTACTTCCGGGCGAAGTCATATAAACGGCATCAGCCGCAGTGGCGTGAGTACCTGTGATACCCGTAATTCCTGAAGTAAATTCGCCTGTTTCGTAATTGATGTTTAGAATCGTATCGTTTACTGCCTGAGCTGGTTCTTCAGGTTTAGAATCGTCGTTGTCTTCTTTACTGCAGGCAGTTCCAATTAGAAATGCAATGCTCACAATAATAAGTTTTAGGGGAATATTCTTTTTCATAATGCTTTATGATTTTATATAACCAAGCTTTCTTATTTCTAACCGGAATCAGAAATAAGAAAACGTATTGGCATTATGTTTATATTATTGTAAAGTTGTTTTGATTTCGCTTTTTTTACCATCAATCGTAATCGTTAAATTGATGTTTCCTTTTTCAAAATCATTGCCTGCATTGGGTTGAAGGCTAATTTCGGGAGTTTTATTTCCGTTATACGGATATACAATGCTTATAAATTGCTGTGTGGCGGCATCATTTTTAGGTTTCTCAAAAACGAAAGCTGGTCTTGCCATTTCTTTCGCATAAACGTAAGATACTTTTCCTTCTTCTTCTTTTAAAACGATTTTATCTGTATTCAAAGATTGAATTAAAAGGTTGTTTTCATCCTCGTAAGTAGTGTAAACGCTGTTGTTTGTCGTATTATAAACCGGTTTGCTGTCTTCTTTTAATTGAAAATGAACGCCTAAATTTCCGGTTGCTTTTCCAATTGCTTTATCTATAATTAGAAAATATTTTTCGTTGATAAACAGAATGCTGCGTTGGTGTTCTAAGTCAGTATAACTTGGATTTGTATAGGTTAAAATGTCCAGATTTTTAGCCGTTTTCCATTTGTTTTGCTGAGCTTTGGTAATGATCATGTTTTCATTATTCAAAGTCAAAGTATTGTGAACTCTGGTCTGGCGGAACCAGTTTCTCATTTTGGTAACTTCTGCATCACCGCTGTATAAATAACATCCGGTATCGGGCATAAAGTTGCGTCCGTTTACCCAAAGTTCAAAAGTTCCGTTATCCGGCTGTGCATGAAATTCGGCAGGAGGTCCGGCTTTTAAAATCATTACAGTCGATTTATCGTTCCAGCCGTTTCTAAAAGTGTAAAAACCGCCATTTGGCAATGCATTCGATAAATTAGGTAATTTTCCGTCTACGCCATCTGTTGCAAAATATTTAATAAGGCCGTTATCCGGAAATAGTTTCGACCAGCCTGCAAATTGTTTTATGCGCGCATTTTTTTCAATTGGCCACGAATCGCCAAACATTGGATTGTTATAATCCGGGAACGATATATTGGCTGTAGCCACAATCATTTTTTCGATTGTTTTGATGTACGTATCCGGAAATTCTTTTTCTACTCCGGCCATTTTTGCCGAATTATAAGCTTTAAGGAAAATCTCAATACAGGCAACGTGATAAGTAGGAGAGAGTTCCCATTGTACGCCATCTTCAAACACCTGCAGTTTTATTTCTCTGTTTAAGATTTCGATACCGCTTTTACGCCATTCTTCGGCTTGTTTTAATTCCGGAAACGAAGCTCCTGCACCTAAAACACGTTGAGCCTCAAACAATAAATGGTTTCCTTCTTTGCTGTAATGTTTCGGAATATAATCAGTTTGCTTGCTTAAACTGTTTAAAAATTCCATTAAAAAAGCTGGTGTAAAATGAGAAGAAACTACAAATAAATTGAAGATTCCCGGAAAGATTTGTATACGTTCTGATACCTCAAGCGGACGCCATGCAATTTGATCGTTTTCGGCAGAACGTCCCAGATAGTTTTTCTTTTCCCAATCTCGGAATTGGAAAATCCACTCTTTTGCATATTTTTCGTCTCCGCTGCTTCGGTACGCCATTCCCATAGACGACCACCAGGTTACGCGGTGCAATTGCCAGCGTACTTCATTGTCTTTTACCGGCCAATAATCCCAATTGATGTCTTTTCCGTAATCGAAAAAGCCATAGCCTTTTTGAGGTTTAAATAAATGCAGTAAAGCATTATCTGCCTTTTCCTGATTGGCTTTTCCGATATCTTTTCCTCTAAATCTCGCTTCGTCACCGATATTAAAATCAGGATTTTTAATGTTTTTTCGATTGCGATAATAGGTGAGTAATGCCTCAGCAGCATCATTGTATTTCCCTGATTTATAAAGCTGATTTACTTTTTCTAAACCCGGATAACTCAGGTTTACAGCATCAAAACTTTCTTTGTTTATGGAGGCTTCCTGCGCATTGCTAAAACAAACTGTCATTAGCAGAAGAAACAAAGCCATTGTTTTTTTTAAATTTATCATCTTATTTTAATTTAAATAAATTCTAATAATTGTACTTTTTTACAATAAACAAGAAGCTATTTAATTGATGTTTTGAATATCAAAAATAGCTCCTTAAAATCTTTATTATGGTATTACTTCGATCAAATTGATTGAAAGAGGTATTAAATTTGAATTTTTTTGATTGAAGCGTATCTTTTTAAAGCTTCCAGATAATAATAATCAGCATAATCAAGCGGTGTATCGATTTCTGAATTATACAAGAAAGCACCAACGCTGTGTTTTAAAAGAAAATAACTATTCTCACCCGGTTTTGCCAAATAAGCGTCTGATGATAATGATTTTAAAATATCTTCGGCATAATCGGCATATTTTTTTCCGTCTTTAACCTGAGTACTTAAATCTAATAAAGCAGAGGCAATAACCGCAGCAGCCGACGCGTCTCTTGGCGCCAAAACTTCGGTATCCATGGCATTGTGAACATCAAAATCCCAAACGGGTATTTTATCTTTTGGCATTCTTGGATGGTTCATGATAAAAGAGGCAATATGTTCTGCCTGTTGCAAAAACTTAGGATTTTTGGTATTGGCATAACACATTGTATACCCATATAATCCCCATGCTTGTCCGCGAGCCCAGGCCGAATCGTCTGTAACGCCCTGATGGGTTCCTTTATGGATTATTTTTCCTGTTTTGGCATCATAATCAACTAAATGATACGAACTATAATCTTTTCTAAAATGATTTTTTATGGTGGTTAAGGCGTGTATACTGGCTGCATTAGCATATTCCGGTTTTTTAAACTCGTTAGCACTCCAATACAGATATTCGAGATTCATCATATTATCTATGATTACAGGATAGTGTAACCACGCGAAATCCCAAGAACGAATTGTTCCCACAGTTGGATTAAAACGCGCGTATAGATTGGCTGCACCATCGGCCAAAGCCGGAAGATATATTTTATCCCCTGTAATTCTGTAGGCATTTCCGTAAGAGCAATACAGCATGAAACCTACATCGTGCGTATTTTTGATGTTTCGGATAGAATCCAGTGCAAGCGTAAAATTTTTAGCTTCATTGGCCAGGGTTTTATCTCCTGTAAGTTCATAACCGTACCAAAGACTTCCGGGGAAAAAACCCGTTGTCCAATCGGTTAAACCTGCCAGTCTAACTGTTCCGTCAGGATTTACAGAACGCGGATTTTTTCCGGGTTTATAAGTTTGAGCGGCTTTGTTTAATTGAAAGTGAATTACCTCTGTGGTCTTTTTAAACCAAAGCAAAGACGGATCATCATTTTGGACAGGCTTTGCAAAAGTGCTGAGAGTAATGGTGGAGAGGACTAGAAACAGGTTGAAGGTTTTTTTCATAGTTTAATCGTTTATGTCTGTATTCTGTTTGATGGAATATTTTATAAAGCGAAGTTATACGTGAGGTTCAAAACGGTCTTTCAAATTCTATCATAAATGTTTTGAATTTGTGTAAACATGCATTTTAGAACCATCTTATGCTGAGTTTTACTAAAACGAAGTACCGTTATAAATGATTCTGATATTTTTGTTGAATTTTTTACATCTCAAAAAACTAACTTTGTTTAAAGGATAAAATAGATAAGTTTATGAAGATAAAGTCCATTCCCGTAAATACGCTGCCTTCTGAACTTAGTAAAGGAGTAATAATAGGCAAAGCATCGTTTGACGGATCGCCTAATTCTGAAGAAGTAGAAAGAGCGCATCGCGATGGCGGTTATACATTTATTCTTCAGGAAAAAGGGATTACGAATATCGAAATTGATTTTAAAAAACAAAAAATCAAAGGACCGGCAGTTCTTTTTATTCATCCCAATCAGGTTCATCGTGTCATTTCATTTGAAGATGCCGTAATCATCAGTTGGATAATTGCTATTGAAAATATCCGGCCTGAGTTTTTAAAGATTTTAGAAGAATTAACTCCTGTAAATGTATTGTCTTTAAATCAGGATACTTTATCCATATTAGACGAAACAGCATCAGTATGTATTAAACTTTTTGCCAGAAGAGAAGAAAAAATGCATGCTTCGATTTTAAAAGAAAGTTGTAACACCTTAATCGCACTGGTAATCTCGCAATATTTGGCAGCATCAAAAACGACGGATAAGTATTCAAGATTTGAGATTATCACTAAAGCGTTTAAAACGGAACTTGAGCTTCATTTTGAAACTATTAAAAGTCCAGGTGCTTATGCTGATATTCTAAACATTTCTACGGCGTATCTAAATGAATGCGTAAAAACCGCAACAGGTTATTCCATTTCTTATCATATCCAACAACGTGTTATTTTAGAAGCGAAACGTTTGCTGTATCATTCGGATAAATCCATAAAAGAAATTGCGACAATGTTGGGCTATGACGATTATTCTTATTTCTCCCGATTATTTTCTAAAGTTGTAAAAACGACTCCAATAGCTTTTAGAAATAAAAACCTCGAATAGTCCTATAAATGCTTTGTATTGATATTGCCCTTTCTTTCAATTCGCTATTTCTTTGCATGGATAAAAAAGAGATAAAAAATGGAAGGAATAAAAGGAGATAATCTTTTAAAAGATAAAAAAGTAGCCATATTAGGCGGAGGGCCGGGAGGATTGACTTTGGCTCGACTTTTACAATTAAAAGGTGCAGAAGTTAAGGTGTATGAGAGAGATTTTAATAAAGAATCCCGCGTGCAGGGAGCCATTGTCGATTTGCATTTCGATTCGGGTCTGAAGGTAATGACAGCAGCAGGATTACTGGATTCTTTTAAAAACGTTTATATGCGTGGGGCAGATAAGTATCGCATCGTAAATAAAGAGGCGAATATTTATCTTGATGAAACGAACGATGGTAAGGAAGATGATTTTAATAATGAAAATTTCAGACCGGAAATCGATAGGGGAGTTTTAAGAAATTTACTAATTGATGCGCTTTTGCCGGATACTGTAGTTTGGGACAGTCATTTTTTGAGCATGGAGCAAATGAATGATTCGTGGGAATTGAAATTTAAAAACGGAACTACAGCTTTTGCAGATATTGTGATCGGATCAGACGGGCATCTTTCTAAAGTTCGTCCTTACGTAACCGATATTCAGTCATTGTATTCAGGCACGACAATTATACAAGGAGAAATTGAAAATCCTGAATCAGCATGTCCTGAAATGTATAATTTAGTTAATAATGCTAATCTTCTTGCTATGGATATTGGCAAAACCATCGCAGCACAACCTATGGCGGGCGGAGGTTTAACTTTTTACGCTGCCTCTTTATATCCTGAAAATTGGACTAAAAACAGCAGCATAAATTTTAATAATCCTGATGAAGTATACGCTTATTTGGTTGATTATTATAAAAAATGGAATCCGGTGTTTTTTACGTTGTTTAAGGCATGTAAACAATTTATCGTGAGACCATTGAATTATTTTCCGATAGATCAGCATTGGGAAGCTAAATCGAATGTTACTTTAATTGGAGATGCTGCTCATTTGATGCCGCCGTCTGGCGAAGGCGTGAATACCGCTATGCTTGATGCTTTTGATTTAAGTGAATGTTTGTGCAACGAAGAATTTAATGATTTGAAAACGGCAATTGCGGCTTATGAAAATAAAATGAGATCTAGAGCAGCTGTTCTGGCAAAAGAAGCTATAGAAAGCATACAGGATTTTGCTTCACCATCTGAGCAATCTATTAAAGAATTAATTGAAATGTTTCAATCCTAATCGATTGTAATTTTGAGTATAAAAAAAATGCTAAACGGTTAAGTTTAGCATTTTTTATTTTAATGATTGCGAACAAGAAATCTGTAAATGGTTTGAGATGTAAAGGTTTCTTTAGGTCGTAAAACAGTATTTGGGAAATTTGGTGTATTGATCGAATTGGGATAATGCTGTGTTTCGAGGCAGAATGCGCCATTTTTGGTATAAGGAACTCCGTTGCGTCCTTTTACTTTTTCACTTAACCAATTTCCGGAATAAAATACAACGCCCGGCTCGGTGGTATACACTTCTAATGCTCTGCCACTTAATGGTTCAAAAGCTTTTGCAGCCAAAGCGAGTTTGCTTGTTTGGTTTCGCAAAGCAAAAGTCACATCGTAGCCATTGGTATATTGTTGTACTTTTTCGATGTCTTTGCCAATGGTTTTAGGCGTAGTAAAATCGAATGGAGTTTGTTTTACGTTCAGGATTTTTCCGGTGACCAGACTTCCATCTCCGTATTCTAAATATTGATCGGCAAAAACCGTTAATTCTGTATCCAGTGCCTTATTGCTTTTTCCGCCCGAAAGGTTAAAATAAGTATGATTGGTCAATACAAGTGGCGTAGCTTTATCTGTAGTTGCTTTATAATCAATAACTAAATCATTGTTTTTGAGTGTGAAAGTTACTGTAACCAATAAATTCCCCGGAAAACCTTCCTCGCCATCTTTGCTTAAATAAGTCATTTCAACGGCAAGTTCATTCTTTTTTGAGATTTCTTTGGCTATCCAAACACGTTTATCAAAACCATTTATACCTCCGTGAATATCAGAAGACAACGTATATTCCTGTCCGTCAATTGTAAATTTTTTGTTTGAAATTCGATTCGCGACACGACCTACCGTAGAGCCCATCAATGAATTGTCAGTACCGGCAAACTGAGAAAGTGAATCAAAACCAAGTACAACGCTGCTCATTTTGCCATCTTTATCCGGCGTTATAACATTAGTAATTGCTGCGCCATACGTAATGAGCTGAACCTGCATTCCGGTTTTATTTTGCAGCGTATATTCGAAAACATCCTGTTCCTGAACCTGTCCGATTTTCTTTTTAGTAATAAAAGATTTTTTGGATTGATCTGGATTCTGAGAAAATACATTCTCAGTAATCAACATTGCCAAAAATAAAAAGGACAAGCAGGTCGTTAATTGTAATTTGTTCATGAGATTTTATTGTATTTCGTTACGCATTGTAATGATAGAATTGTTTTCTTTTTAATCCATTATAAGAGAATAAAAACTCTAAATATGTTTTATCACCAAATACGATTATCAATAAATTATTTTTGTTTTGCCAAATTATAATGATCTTCAAGATAAGCGAATCGAGCCAGAATTTCCAGCATTCCGCCATGTTCTACTAAATTATATACACCTTCGTTTCCTGTAAATAATCCTTTTTCGTTTTTGTTTTCTTTTAAAGTATTATCCAGACATTTTTTAAATCCCGAAATGTATTTTAGATCTTTATTGTATTTTAAAAGATGCTGATATCCGCGCAATAAAACGGCATTAAACCAGTAACCGTCTCTAAACTTGTCGCCTCCATAAAAATACAGCAAAGAACTGTCTGCCATTTCAATTGCTTTTTTAAGGTATTTTTTATCGCCTGTTAACTCATATAAATACACATTAGACTGAAGCATCGTTCCTGTATTATAAGAGTATATTGTTTTTCCGATACTTCCGTCGTTTACTTTAATATTGTCATAAAATAAGCCATCTGGTGTTTGCAGTTTTTCATTTGTCCAATTGTAGATCTTCAATGCATTATCAAGATAAACTTTTTGTTTTGTGGCTTTGTACATTTTAAGCGCAACAAGAATTCCGGGACCGTTAGAACATGTGTTTTTCGTTTCATAATCATTTTCTCTCCAATATAATCCGCCACCTAATTTTGTGTCTGATGCCGTCATCATAAAATCATACATTGATTTTCCTAAATCAAAATAAGATTTTTTTCTTGTTCTTTCGTAAATGTCTAAACTAGTAATTCCTATCCATTGATTATCATCGTAATATCGTTGTCCTTTACTCAGTTTTACAATATATTCGCCATATCCCGGTTTAGGTGGAGCAGGATCGTAGTAAGGCTGCATACTTTTAACAATACCATCTGTAAGATTGGCATTTTTATCTATTTTTTCGATTTCGTTTGTAGCTTCAAACATAGCACAAAGCGCCCATAACCAACTGTATTCTCTTTTATGTCCAAATTTAGTTTCTCTTTTGGCAGGATCTAAATCAACGAAGTAATAGCCGGAAACACGATCGTGAAAGTTGTTCTCGATAGCGGTATGGAGCTTTTCCATTTCTTCTTTATAAAAATTACTTTTCGAAATGGCATTCTTTTTTATTAATGAAAAACTTGAAAACAGTACAACTGCTGCAACAAGTATTAAACTCTTTTTTTTGTGATTCATAATGGGTAATTATTTGTGGTTATTTTTTTTGATTTTGTATAAGGTATAGTTGTTTATGGAATTGTAAAGCGAGCTACGCAAATCTACTAAAACGTTTTAGTATTTAAAACTAAAAAACACAGATTATTATTATTTTTGCCAATATTATTCACAAATCGTTGTTTTGGTATTTATTTTTTAAGAAACCAGATGATTGTGAAACAAACATTACACATTTGCAAATAAAAGAGTTTGAACGGAATTATGATTTACTGTACTGCTTGGGTTTAACTCCAGTATGTGCGGCAAAGACTTTCGAAAAATGGCTTAAATTCGTGAATCCTAATTTGTAGCCCACATCAGAAACGGATAAATTTCCTTGTTTGAGAAGGATTGCTGCTTCTTTCATTCTAAATTCCTGATAATAATTGAAAATGCTATTGCCGAATATTTGCTTAAATAAGTTTTTCAGTTTTGTAGGACTCATATTGGCAGCAATGGCGAGATCATTAATCACAGGTGGAATACTTAGTTCTTCCAACATTTGCTGTTTTACTTTATAAATTTTCTCAATATCGCTACTGTTTAAAGTATAGAGTTGTTTGGTATCTCGCTTTTCTAATTCAATTAATAACCTGCATATTAGTTCTTCGGCTTTTATTCTTAAAAAGAAGAGTTTAAAAGTATTAGAAATAGATTCAGATATTATTTCATCTGCAATTTTCTGTAAAGAAGGATATAACATTTGTTCAAATAACAAAGGCTGCTTGTTTTGTAGCAGATTGTATAAAATGGTTGATTTCTCAGAAATTTCAAATAGTTCGCTCAAATAATCAGCGTCGATCTCAATATTGATAGTGGCAGTATTGGTATGAATGGGAATAACGGTATCGGTATTCAGACTGCTGGTTCCAATTAAAACTGAAGGAGGGCTTTTTGACGGCATTTCTCCAGGCAAAGTTTCTGTTGCAGGAAAGATATTCTGAAACTTAAAAAATAATCTTTTCCTTGAATGATTGAGATCCAGGTTTTCGACAATTATATCTTCATTCAATTCATAATTAGAAATAATCATTCTAATATGGGTATTGAATGTAAATCCCATGCAATATCCTCTTCCAAACTTTTCAGGAATTTCCAGTTTCCAATCTTGTATTTCTGTATTCAGTAAATGAGCAAACGCTTTTAGAACATTTGGTATTGTTTGGCTTTGAATCATAAGATGTCTTTTAGAGCTGTTTTTATGTCTAATGAGATTATTTTACCTCTAATATACAGAATAAATTTGTGTCATAATTTAAAAAGTATTTAAAATCATGAAATCTAAGAAATATAAATTGTGGATTATTATAGGAATCGTCCTTTTGAATTCCATTGGGTTTTCTATTGTATTACCGCTTCTGCCTTTTTTGATCAGCCAATATTTACCATCTCAACAAGTGGTTGTAGGTATGAGTTTATTAATGTCGATATTCGCTGCCTGTTCCTTTTTCTCTGCACCGGTTTTTGGAGCATTAAGCGATAGATACGGAAGAAAAAACATCCTTCTGATTAGTTTGTTTGGTTCTGTAATTGGCTATGTTTTATTTGGAATTGGCGGCGCATTGTGGATTCTGTTTCTGGGAAGAATAATCGACGGACTTACAGCAGGAAATATGAGTATTTTGTTCGCTTATATAGCCGATACAACTGAACCCAATGAACGAGCCAAATGGTTCGGTTATATTGGTGCCGTTATGGGAATAGGAAAAATAGGAGGGCCCGCATTGGGCGGATTGTTAGGAAGCATATCAATTGGGTTGCCATTTTTTGTTACGGCGGTTTTGATATTGCTTTCGGGAATTGCAGTTTATTTTCTATTGCCCGAATCATTGCCTGTTGAAAAACGAACCAAACATTTATCAGTTTCGAGTTTCAATACTTTCTCTCATTTTAGTGAAATTTTCAAACTAAAAGGACTGAAACCGTTATTGATTTTAGGCGTTTTATTCTATATAGGATTAAGTATTTTTCAGTTTAATTTTACCCTTTTCTTAAAAGATATTTACGAATGGACACCCGGATTTATTGGCGGAATCTTAACTTTTGTTGGTATTTGTGATATTCTCACCAGAGCCGTTTTATTGCCTTGGTTATTGAAACATTTCAACGAGAAAAATATCGGAATAACAGGTTTAATTATTTTGGGAATTGGTTTAGGATTAATTCTGTTAAGCGTTTATGTACATTCGACAGTGCTTATTTCGTTTGCGGTAATCTGTATTATTTCGGGTGAAGGTTTGTTTGATCCCACATACAATGGCAAATTATCGCAATCTGTAGAAGAAAGTAAACAAGGAAAATTACAAGGCGTAAACCAAAGTTTGCAATCGGCTATTAATGTGTTTGTTCCGTTATTGGCGGCGGCTATTTATTATTATAGTCCGGGTATATTGTATGCAACTGCGGCATTTATTGTGTTCTTTGCAGCAATGATGTATGCGAAGTATAGACCTGAAAATTAAATATTAAAAATAACAGAGGTAAGTACGAAGTTAGAATTAGAAGTAAAAAAGCCCATTTCGTTAGAAATGGGCTTTTAATTTTGCCATCCTTACTCAAATCCTAATTTAAGGATGAGAAAAGAATGGTTACTATTATTTAAAACTATAGAGCATCCCAAGAGGCGCTAGGATAAGTAATAGAACTTGTTACCGGAGCTTTCCAGTATTCCTGACTACCGCCACGGAAAGTGTGAAGACTTACCGCATTTACATTTCGCTTAGCATCATTGGTTACCCAACGAATGGTTTGATTTAATAATTCAGTTCCGTTTACATAATATTTTACATAACCGTTTGTATTTGAACCTGTATTTAACTTAACAGATATCTGGCAATTGTAGGTAACGTTTTCTTGTATGAAATACTTTTTTCCAAAATCATTACCAAATTGTCCCGGCTGATCTCTATAATACACGTAAGGCTGAAGATAAGCGCCGCTTCCTTTGGCAGAATTTGATCCGTTTGGACAATACCACATAAATCTTGCACTACCGCCATTACCATCCCATCCTGGGTCGCCACCGGTATTCTGATCACCAATTAATATTCCGTATCCGCATTTACCGCCGCGGCTCCAATAAAATCCGGAATTAAATCTCATCTGAAACCAAACGGTATAAACACCTTCCGACCAAACACCATACGATGTGCATAAACCACCCGGACATGATAATGTATTGGTTTGCAATGTGATCGTTCTGGATGCAGCACTTCCAGCTAATGCAGCAACAGCTGAAGCGGCTGCTTTTTGGGTGTTTTGCTGTACTTCGTTGTTGATGATTTGCGTCTCGTCCTTGTTAACGCTTTGAGGCTCATTTAAATCTTGTTCCTTTTCGCAGGAGTTAAACATTAATGCTGTAATAAATAGCATAGTGGTTAATTTTAAAAATTTTCTCATTGTTAAAATTTTAAGGTTAATAATTAATGGTTAGTAAAGAATAGTTTGCAATTACATCATTGACTTTGAAATAAAAGTTTTTTATCATTATCAAAATCAGTATCAGGTAATTGACACTACAAAGTTGATTAATAACAATTTATAGAGGGACTAGAAAAGTACGATTTTGGGTACGTAAAAATCCTGTAGATGTGTTTTGTGTATATTTTTTGCGTTAAAAAAATAAGATTGTTAAAAAAATATGCGAAATAATTATTTAGAAT
>NZ_CADCSU010000046.1 GCF_902804475.1 Flavobacterium bizetiae | reverse complement strand
TCATAGAATAATAGTAATCAATATTATGATAGTTTTTTAGCAGACAGAGCCTTCAACTGTCTTAAAATGATTGAAGAAATAACAAATCAAAAAAACAAATTATGAAAAAATTGAAAGATTTAATTGGAATTGAAGTTTTAAGTAACAGTGAGAAGAAAAGTATTAATGGCGGAGGGCCAGGAATTGAGGCTTGTTATTGTCCTGATGGTACTTTTGCAGGTGTTATTCATCCGGGAGAAGGTGAAGTTTGCTCATCAGTTATTGAGGAAAGTTGTTTACTAAATAGCTAATTTTCATAATTTTTAAATAAAGAGAAACCGCCTCATGTTTTATTAGGCGGTTTCTTTTATACAACTCCTGATGGTTCTTGCAGGTGTTCTGATTTATAGAAATTAATTAAAACAAAATTGATAGAGATTAAATAGAAATACGATGTATTAAGTGTAATTACTTTAAAATATAGTATTGAAAATTTTCATAAAAAGAGAAAAAAAATAATTTAACAGTAAATATCATATTTTTGTTAAATAAAGAAATTTAATCTTAAATTGCTCTGAAATAAAAGATTTGAAGTTGAAAAAATTTACCAATTACAAGCAGGCTGATTATAAGGATTGCGGGCCTACATGCTTAAAGATTATCGCTAAGCATTACGGAAAAACAATCAACATTCAGGAGTTGAGAGACATTAGTGAAACAACTCGTGAAGGAAGTAATTTACTTTTTTTAAGCGATGCAGCAGAAAGAATTGGTTTTAGAACTTTAGGTGTAAAATTAAATCTTGAAAGATTACACGAGGCACCACTGCCATGTGTTTTGCATTGGAATAAAAACCATTATGTGGTACTTTATAAAATCAAAAGAGGAACTTATTATATTTCTGATCCTGCTTTTGGTCTAATCGAATATAACAAACAGGATTTTATTAAATTCTGGATAGGGAATAATGCAGACGAACTGACTCAGGAAGGAGTTGCGTTATTGATGGAAGCTACTCCAAAGTTTTTTCAGTCTGAATTTGATAAGGAAGAAAATAAAGGTTTAGGGTTTAGATTATTATCGCAATATGTGTTGCGATACAAATCATTTTTAATTCAATTGAGTATAGGATTATTAGCCAGTAGTTTGCTGTCGCTAATCTTTCCGTTTTTAACCCAAAGTATTGTTGATGTCGGTATACAAAACCAAAACATCCACTTTATTTATTTAATTCTTTTTGCGCAATTATTTCTTTTTGCCGGAAGAACTGGCCTGGAACTTATCAGGAGTTGGATATTATTGCATCTTTCAACTCGTATCAATATTTCACTTATTTCGGATTTCTTTATAAAATTAATGAATCTGCCCATTTCATTTTTTGATGTGCGAATGACCGGAGATATTATGCAGCGTATTAATGATCACCGCAGAATCGAAAAAATTCTAACCACATCATCATTAAATGTTTTGTTTTCTGTAATTAATATGTTTGTGCTGGGCGGAGTATTGGCTTATTTTAATCTTCAGATATTCTTTGTGTTTTTTGTTGGTAGTATACTTTATTTTGGTTGGATTACCTTGTTCTTAAAACGAAGAGAAGTGCTCGATTATAAACGTTTTGCTGAGGTTTCGAACGAACAAAATAAAGTAATGGAACTTATTAACGGAATGCAGGAAATCAAACTGCATAATGCCGAAAAGCAAAAACGATGGGGTTGGGAATATATTCAGGCCAGACTTTTCAGGGTTTCGATAAAAGGATTGGTTTTAGAGCAAACCCAAACTATTGGTTCATCTGTAATCAATGAATTAAAAAATATTTTTATCATATTTCTTTCTGCAAAATTAGTAATTGATGGTTCTATAACGTTAGGAATGATGCTGGCGATAAGTTCTATCGTAGGAAGTTTAAACGGACCTATCACGCAGCTTATAGAATTTGTGAGAGAACTTCAGGATGCTAAAATTTCATTGGCCAGATTGTCTGAAATTCACGAAAAAGAAGATGAAATGCAACAAGAAGTTCATCAGACAAATGATGTCCCGTTTGACTCTGATATTGAGATAAAGAATCTTTCGTACCGTTATCTGGGATCAGATATTCCGGTTTTAGATGATTTAACGCTAAAGATTCCTGCCAAAAAAGTAACCGCAATAGTTGGCGTTAGCGGAAGCGGAAAAACAACTTTAATGAAATTGCTTCTTAAATTTTATGAACCCGAAAAAGGGGAAATTACCATTGGCAATGCACAGTTTAAAAACATTTCGCAAAAAGCATGGCGATCTCATATTGGAGCAGTTATGCAGGAAGGTTTTATTTTTAGTGACACTATCGCCAATAATATTGCTTTTGGAGTTGATAAAGTCGATAAAGAACGCTTGGTGTACGCGGCTGATGTAGCCAATATAAAAGAATATATCAGTGGTTTGCCGCTTGGTTATAATACAAAAATTGGAGCGGAAGGAACCGGAATGAGTACAGGACAAAAACAGCGTATGCAAATAGCAAGGGCAGTGTATAAAAATCCTGAGATATTGTTTTTTGATGAAGCAACATCAGCTCTGGATGCTAATAATGAAAAAGAAATTATGCGCAAACTCGATATTTTCTTTAAAGATAAAACTGTAGTGGTTATTGCACATCGATTAAGTACGGTGATGAATGCAGACCAAATCGTAGTTTTAGACAAAGGAAAAATTATTGAGATTGGCAATCATTCTGCCTTGGTAGAACAAAAAGGAAATTATTTTGAACTGGTTAAAAATCAATTACAATTAGGAAATTAATCATGGCCGAAGATACTACATTCGAATTAAGAAGTGAGGAAGTTCAGGACATCCTTACCAGAGTACCCCACTGGATGATTCGTTGGGGAACAGTATTGATATTTGTAATTATTTTTATGTTATTTTTTGTATCCTGGTTCATCAAATATCCGGATGTTGTCAATACCGAAATTGTCATTACAACCAATATTCCGCCAGAAAAAATAGTTTCGAAATCTTCAGGACGTATCGAGGCTCTTTTGGTCAAAAACAAATCGATCGTTTCAAAAAACAGCACGCTTGCGATTATCGAAAACACAGCCAATTACAAAGATGTTTTTTTATTAAAAAAAATAGTCGATGAATATAATATCAACAATCCTCAGAAAGCTTTTCCTTTTGCTTTGCTAAAAAATGCACAGTTAGGAGAAATCGAAAGTGCTTTTGCTGTTTTTCAAAAAGATTATCAGGCAGAACAATTAAATAAGGATTTGCAGCCTTTTCAGGTCGAAAACAGAGCGCAGGTTTCAGAGAAAGTTCAAATCAAAGAAAGATTAGAGATTTTGCAGCAGCAAAAGGTAATTAACGAAAGCGAATTACAGCTTCAAAAAAACGAAATTGCCCGTTTTGAAACACTCTTCAATAAAGGAATTATTTCGGCTCAGGAAATGGAGGCTAAAAAGTTAGGTTATCTTCAGGCGCAGAAGAATTATAAAGGCCTGTTAACGTCGATTTCTCAGCTAAAATCCTCTTTGATTGATAATTCGAAATTGAGTCAGAATTCGCAAATAAGCGGCACTAAAGAAGAAGTTACGTTAGGAAGAAACATGGCGCAGTCCTTCTATCAGCTTAAAAAAGTAATAAAAGATTGGGAATTGGCTTATGCCTTAAAATCATCTGTGAGCGGAGTAGTTACATTTTTGCAGGTTTGGACAGAAAATCAAACCATAAATACTGGTGATAATGTCTTCTCTATCATTCCGGATACAAAAAATGGATTTGTAGGAAAAGTAAAAGCACCAGCTTTAAATTCAGGAAAAATAAAAGTAGGGCAACGAGTAAATATTCGATTGGCGAATTTCCCAGACAGAGAATTTGGAGTGTTAAAAGGAAAAATTCAGAATATTTCTCTGGTTCCGGATAAAGATGGAAATTTATTATTAGATGTTGCTCTTCCAAACGGATTGCAAACTTCTTATAATAAACAAATCGTGTTCCAGCAGGAAATGAAAGGAAGCGCCGAAATTGTAACCGAAGATTTACGACTTATCGAAAGAATTTTATATCAGTTTAAAAGTATTTTTGAGCAGGTTTAAAACTTCAAGTAAAAATCCTTAGTCAACTCAATATATTCCGGAGTATAAACGTGTCTGTCAATTTCGATGGTTAACTCGTCGACTTCAGGTACTGAATTTTCATTGCGGCTAAAAGCCAATAAACTGCGTTTTACAATTGAAGTTGGAGTGCCTTTTACGCGTGTAATTTTGGTTGGATATAATTCTGATTCTTTTGCTAAAGCGATAAAATTTTGTTCTTCTTTGAAAGGAAGAATTAAGGCGAATATTCCGTTTTCTGAAAGTAATAAATCTGCTGCTTCAATAAGTTCTTCAAACGGCATTGCGTCCTGAAAGCGCGCTAAATAACGTTGTTCATTTTCTGTTTTATAATCTTCAGCATAAAAAGGAGGATTTGAAACAATCAGATCGTATTCGTCCTCTGGTTCTTCAATAAATTCGTCCAATCCGGCATGAAAGCAAAATAAGCGGTCGCCCCAGGGAGAATTTTCAAAATTATCAACCGCTTGTTCGTATGCATCCTCATCAATTTCAAGTGCATCAATTTGTTCTGCATAAGTTCGCTGAGCAAGCATCAAAGCAATAATTCCGGTTCCTGCACCAACATCTAACACACTAAATGGATTATGATGAATAGGAGCCCAAGAACCCAATAAAACGCCATCTGTGCCGACTTTCATGGCAGTTTTGTCTTGTTTTACAGAAAATTGCTTAAACTGAAACATTTTATTTATGATTATAAGTTAACAATTGAAATTCTTAGAAAGTTATAATCTAAAAATCCAGCAATCTAAGAAGTCTAAAAATCTAATTATAGGTACATCTCAACCAATCCTTCCGGAAGGTTCATTATTACTTTTTTGTTTTCGCGGTCGATTTTTACAAGAAAATGATCGATCATTGGGATCAGCATTTCTACTTCACCATTTAAAACTTCAAAAAGAGGTTGTGCGGTACTATCGTTTACGGCAACAATTTTGCCAAAAACACCCAGACGTTGATCTTCGATTTCAAAACCGATAACTTCGTGGAAATAGAATTTGTTACCAGTAAGTTTAGGTAACATGTTTAAAGGAAGATAAATGGCATTACCCAATAAGGCTTCTGCTTCTTCTTCATTATTTACATCTTCAAAACGAATTCTAAGAAAATCGTTTTTATGTAATGAACTTGTTTCAATAAAAAAAGGAACCAGGTGTTTGTTGCATTCAACAAACACCGATTCCAGATTTTCGTATAACTCAGGTTCGTCCGTGTCTAAATAAGCCAGAACTTCACCTTTGAAACTAAATTTTTTAGCGATTTTACCTAAATAAAAACATTCTTCTTTACGCATTCTCGCTAATTATAATTTATGCTTCAGTTGTTTCGTTATTTTCTTCAGCAGCAGGAGTTTCTTCAGTTGATTCAACTTCAGCAACTTCTTCTTCAACTGCAGGAGTTGCAGCAGCGATAGCATCAGCTTCAGCTTGAGCTGCAGCAGCTAAACGTTTAGCGTTAACTTCTTGTTCTGCTTTAAAAGCTTTAGCTTTAGCATCAGCTTGCGCTTTTGTTAAACCTTCTTTTTTAGCATCAACTTTTCCAGCTTTAGCATCTAACCAAGCAGATAATTTAGCATCAGCTTGCTCTTGAGTTAAAGCACCTTTACGAATACCTCCATCAAGGTGGTGTTTCAATAAAGCACCTTTGTAAGAAAGAATTGCTCTTGCAGTATCAGTTGGTTGTGCACCATTGTGTAACCATTTAACTGCACTATCAAGGTTTAAGTCGATAGTTGCTGGGTTAGTGTTTGGATTGTAAGTACCGATTTTCTCTAAGTATTTACCATCTCTTTTTGAGCGTGCATCTGCAGCTACAACCCAGTAAAAAGGTTTTCCTTTTTTACCGTGTCTTTGTAATCTAATTTTTACTGACATAATCTTATGATTAAATTTTGAGGTACTCGACCTCTGTTAATTAAGGGCGCAAAGATATAATTTTTTTATGAATTATCGGTTTCAAACTTTATTAAATATATTTACAGTAGATTTTTGTTGTTTTTTGAGCTTTTTTTGAAGTTCGAATTTTCATTTTCCGACTCAAATAAGGTACTTTTGCCTCAAATTCATGACTTTATGAAAAAATATATCTACTTGTTACTTAGTGTTTTTGTGTTTGCATCCTGTACTGAAGATGTGAAATTTAATACTCCTGCTTTTCAGGGATTAAAAGATAACGTCTTTTGGAGGTCTCAAAATTATACAGCTTACACAAAAATAAACGGAGATTTAATTATCGAAGGAGGGTTGGGAGCTGAAAAAGTAAGCTTAAAAATGCCATCTCCAATTCCTCAAACATATATTTTGGGTGTTAATGATCAGGTTACAGCTTCCTATTCTGATGTTTTTGCCAATACAGTGCCTAAATTTACTACAGGTACAAATCTGGGTAATGGCCAGATTGTGATTACAGAATTTGATGTTAAAAACAGTACTATTTCAGGTACATTTAGGTTTACGGCAGTAAATGAGAATGCGGGAGATGGAGAAAAATCTGAGCTGCATTTTACCGAAGGTGTTTTTTATAAGATTCCTTACACACCGAAGGTAAACTTCTAAAAATTAAGTTTTTCATTTGCAATTGTTTGGTTTTATTGATTTCTATTTTTTTAAATCAAAATAAAAACATAAATAAACTAATATATAGTAGATTACAGAAAAATAAGACTACATTTGCTACATTATTATAAATAAGTACATATGAACATTTTTGTTGGAAGCCTTCCATTCAGTATTGAGGAAGCAGATTTAAGAGAGTCTTTCGAGGCTTACGGAGCAGTAGATTCAGTTAAAATCATTACTGATAAATTTACAGGAAGAAGCAAAGGTTTTGGTTTCGTAGAGATGCCAAACGATGCAGAGGCTCAAAAAGCAATTGATGAATTGAACGGAGCTACTGTTCAAGGTCGTGCAATTGTAGTTAATAAATCTGAACCGAAACCTGAAGGTGAAAGAAGAAGCTTCAATAACAACCGTGGAGGTGATTCTCGCGGAGGTTACGGAAACAACCGTGGTGGTGGAAACGACCGTGGTGGTAACAGAGGAGGATATTAATATTTTTTTCTAAATATATAAAAGGGATCAACTTGCGTTGATCCCTTTTTTTATGCAGTAAGATTTGTTTCTGTAGAGATACACAGCAGTGCATCTAACGCAAAAGACGCACTGCTGTGCGTCTCTGCGAAAATAAAAATTATAGGTTTTCTACAAGCCAATCTCCAACTTCGCTGGTTTTGTATGCTTTTGATCCTTTAGTTGCAAGATCTTCAGTAACAACTCCTTGCTCTAATGATTTGTTTACAACTGCTCTAATCGCTTCGGCTTCGTCTTTTAATCCGAATGCGTCTTCGAACATCATCGCTGCAGATAAAATAGTCGCTAATGGGTTTGCAATATTTAATCCTGTAGCTTGTGGGTAAGATCCGTGAATTGGTTCGTATAAAGAAGTATGTTCTCCAACAGAAGCAGAAGGCATTAATCCCATTGAGCCTGAAATTACAGAAGCTTCATCAGTTAAAATATCTCCGAATAAATTTTCAGTGATTAATACGTCATAAGAGTTTGGCCATTGTACCAAACGCATTGCAACAGCATCAACAAATTCGTATGAAACAGTAACTTCAGGATAATCTTTTTCCATTGCCTGAACCGTTTCTCTCCATAAACGTGAAGTTTCAAGAACGTTAGCTTTATCAACGCAACATAATTTTTTGCTACGAGTCATCGCGAGTTCAAAACCTTTTTTAGCCAAACGCTGTACTTCGGCTCTTGTATAAACACAATTATCGAAAGCAGTTTCTCCGTCGTCTTTTCTTCCTTTTTCTCCAAAGTAAATTCCGCCTGTTAATTCTCTTAAGAAAACCAAATCAGTTCCTTCGATTCTTTCTCTTTTTAAAGGAGAATTATCAATCAAAGAAGGAAAAGTAAAAGTAGGACGTACGTTTGCAAACAAGCCTAATTTTTTACGCATCAATAATAATCCCTGCTCCGGACGAACTGGTGCGCTTGGATCGTTATCATATTTTGGGTGACCAATTGCTCCAAATAAAACCGCATCAGCTTTCATGCAAATTTCGTGCGTTTCATCAGGATAAGGAACTCCAACGGCATCAATTGCGCAAGCTCCAGTCAGGGCAGGAGCCCAGGTTATTTCGTGATTGAATTTTTTTGCAATAGCATCAGATACTTTTACAGCTTCATTTATTACCTCAGGACCAATTCCGTCTCCTGCTAAAAGGGCTATGTTAAATTTCATTTTTTTGAGTTTCTAAGATTCTGAGTTACTAAGGTTCTAAGTTTTTTTCTTAGTAAATGAGAATCTTTATTTATAATTGTTTTATTAGTTTTTTTGAGATTTTCTAAGCTTCTAACTTTTCCTTAGTAGCTTAGAATCTTAGCGCCTTAGTGCCTTTAAGAAGTAACTACATTCAGCATTTTTTGAGTTGCAATAATTGCTGCAACTGTCTGATCTGAATCTAGTCCTCTTGTTTTAAATTCTTTTCCGTTGTTTGTCCAGGTGATGATCGTTTCGCATAAAGCGTCTGAACTACTTCCGGGAGGAATTCTCACGGCATAATCAATCAATTTCGGAAGTGTTAGTTTTTTGCTTTTATAAATTTTGGATAAAGCATTCATAAATGCATCAAACTGACCATCGCCTTGAGCATGTTCTTCTATGATTTCTCCATCAAGATTTAAGCTTAATGTTGATGATGGGCGCGTTCCTTTTGAATGCATTAATACGTAAGACTGTATGGTAATTTTTTCTTGGTAAGTATGACTGTCCAGAACATCTGAAATAATATACGGAAGATCTTCTTTGGTAACGGTTTCTTTTTTGTCGCCTAGTTCTATGATTCGTTGCGTAACCAATTTTAAATCTTCCTGATTTAATTTTAAACCCAATTCCTGAAGATTTTTCTCGATATTGGCTTTTCCGGAAGTTTTTCCTAAAGCGTATTTTCTCTTTCTCCCGAAACGTTCCGGAAGCAAATCATTAAAATATAAATTGTTTTTGTTATCTCCATCAGCATGAATTCCGGCGGTTTGTGTAAAAACGTTATCGCCCACAATTGGTTTGTTGGCAGGAATTCTATAACCTGTAAAGGTTTCAACTAATTTACTTACCGTATAAAGGGAAGTCTCTTTTATGTTGATGCTAACTTCTGGTAAATAATCATTGATTACGGCAACCGTACTTTCAAGCGGAGCATTTCCGGCGCGTTCTCCCATTCCGTTTACTGTAACGTGAAGTCCGTTTATACCTGCTTTTATAGCTTCCATAACGTTAGCAATGCTTAAATCGTAATCGTTATGTGCATGAAAATCAAAGTGAATATTTGGATATTTTGCTCTGATTTTTGAAATAAATTCAAAAGTCAAAGATGGAATTAAAACACCTAAAGTATCTGGGAGTAAAATTCGTTTAACAGGCTGAGTAGATAAAAAATCCAAAAACTGAAAAACATATTCTGGTGAATTTCGCATTCCGTTGCTCCAATCTTCCAGGTAAACATTGGTATCAATATTATTTTCTTTCGCTAAAGCGATGATTTGAGCGATTTCAGAAAAATGCTGTTCAGGAGTTTTTTTTAATTGATGCGTTAAGTGATTCATTGAGCCTTTCGTCAATAAATTCTGCACTTTGGCACCGGCCTTTTTCATCCATTCGATAGAAACACCTCCGTCTACAAACGAAAGTACTTCAATTCTATTAATATATCCTCGCTCTTCAGCCCAGGATGTAATGCCTTTTACGGCTTGAAATTCTCCTTCGCTTACGCGAGCCGAAGCAATTTCGATTCTATCAATATTTAATTCCTCCAACAATAATTGCGCAATGGTTAATTTTTCTGCAGCAGAAAAAGATACTCCCGAGGTTTGTTCACCATCACGGAGCGTTGTATCCATTATTTCAATTTTTCTTTTTTCCATTATAATATTGTTTGCTTTAGATAATTAAGCATGAGTAATCTTGATGACTTATATTTTTGTGATAAGAATTAAACCTGTCGACCAGCACATTTTTGTTAATTGAATGTCTTTTCTTTTTTCTAAATCCTGAATAAGAGCTTCGACATTTTTATCGTGGTTTTTTGGCCAGTTTCGCTGTGGCAACATGTCATCAATTAGATAGATTCCTCCTGGATTTAAGAGGTTTAATGTTTCTTCTAAAACAACATATTTGCCTGGCCAGGCATCGGCAAAAATCAAATCAAATTTTTCTTCTGTATAATTTAAAATCCATTTTTCGGCATCTTCACAAACGAATCTGACATTCGGTTCCTGAAAATATTTTTTAGCAATGTTTTGATATTCTGCTGAATTGTCGATCGAAATTAAATTAGCATTTTTGCTCATTCCTTCAATCATCCACGCAAGTGATAATCCTGTTCCAGTGCCTAATTCTAAAAAATGTCCGTCTTTTTTTGTTGCAACTAATGTTCTAAGTAAACTTCCTGTTTGTAAATCTGACGGCATTGAAAACGAAATTTTTTCAGAAGCGTTTTTGATTTCTGAATAATGGTTCGGTAATACAATGCTATTGTCGTTCATTTTTTAGAAGTTATAAATTGCAATTGGTTATTATTTTAAATTATAAAGCAGTTACTAAGCTCAACTATAAAGTTGAAGCCTGAGTAACTGCATTTTTATAGGTTGATTGTTAGTAAGGAAGTTTATCGGCGAAAGCCACAATATCTTCTTTAATATTTTGCAAATAATCAATGTCATCAAAGCCATTAATCATGTTGTTCTTTTTGTATCCGTTAATCGCAAAAGATTCTTGCTGACCAGTTGACAATAAAGTAATGGTTTGGTTTGGCAAGTTGATTTCTAGTTGTGTATTTGGATCAGCTTCAATCGCTTTAAAAATTGTGTCTGCAAATTCTGGACTAACCTGAACTGGCAAAACTCCAATATTTAAACAGTTTCCTTTAAAGATATCTGCAAAGAAACTTGAAACTACAGCTCTAAAACCGTAATCATAAACTGCCCAGGCAGCGTGTTCTCTTGAAGATCCTGAACCAAAGTTTTTTCCTCCAACAAGGATTTTTCCGCTATAGGTTGAATCGTTCAAAACGAAATCAGCTTTTGGAGAATCGTCTCCGTTATATCTCCAGTCTCTAAAAAGATTGTCTCCAAAACCTTCACGCTTTGTAGCTTTCAGGAAACGAGCCGGGATGATTTGATCTGTATCTACGTTCTCAATTGGTAGTGGCACAGCACTACTTGTAAGTATATTAAATTTATCGTATGCCATTTTTTGGAATTTTAGATTTTAGATTTTTAGATTTTTAGATTTTCTTTTGAAAACTTAAAATGTTAGAACCTAAAAATGTTTTGTATTAAATAATGTAAATCAATTTTATTTGAAGAAGTTTAGATAAAGATTGCTCATAGTTGAAAAATCTAAAATCTCCAATCTAAAATAATTCGCGCGGGTCTGTTAGTTTTCCGGTAACAGCAGCAGCGGCAGCCATAATTGGGCTTGCTAATAATGTTCTTGAACCAGGACCCTGACGACCTTCAAAGTTTCTGTTTGAAGTACTTACTGCATATTTTCCAGCAGGAACTTTATCATCGTTCATTGCTAAACACGCTGAACAACCCGGCTGACGCAATACAAAACCAGCTTCTGTCAAAATATCTAAAATACCTTCTTCTTTAATCTGAGCTTCAACAACGTGAGAACCCGGAACTAACCAAGCGGTAACATTATCTGCTTTTTTTCTTCCTTTTACAATTTCGGCGAAAGCCCTAAAATCTTCAATACGTCCGTTTGTACAACTTCCTAAGAAAACGTAATCAATTGGTTTTCCAATCATCACATCATCTTCCTGGAAGCCCATATAAGCTAACGATTTTTTATAAGTTTCCTCACCGCCTTCAACTTGATTGGCGTTCGGAATATGTTTTGAGATACCAATTCCCATTCCAGGGTTAGTACCATAAGTAATCATTGGTTCAATGTCTGAAGCTTTGATGTTTAATTCAGCATCAAAAACAGCATCAGCATCCGTTTTTAAAGTTTTCCAGTATTCAACTGCTTTTGTCCATGCTTCACCTTTAGGAGCAAATAATCTTCCTTCAAGGAAATCAAAAGTAGTTTGGTCAGGAGCAATCATACCACCACGAGCACCCATTTCGATACTTAGGTTACAAACAGTCATACGACCTTCCATAGTCATGTTTTCGAAAACATCACCAGCATATTCAACAAAATAACCTGTTCCTCCAGAAGTAGTCAATTGAGCAATAATATAAAGCGCAACGTCTTTTGGACCAACACCTTTACTTAATTGACCGTTTACGTTGATACGCATTTTCTTTGGTTTTGGCTGCATAATACATTGAGTAGAAAGCACCATTTCAACCTCAGAAGTTCCGATACCAAAAGCAATCGCTCCAAAAGCACCGTGAGTAGACGTATGAGAATCTCCACAAACAATAGTAGCACCTGGCAAAGTAATTCCGTTTTCAGGACCCACTACGTGTACAATTCCATTTTTAATGTGACCTAATCCCCAGTGCGAAATTCCGTATTCGGCAGCATTATCTTCAAGCGCTTTAAGCTGATTTGCCGATAGTGCATCTTCAACTGGTAAATGTTGGTTTATGGTTGGTGTATTGTGATCTGCAGTTGCAAAAGTACGCTCAGGATATAAAACCTTAACGCCTCTGGCTTTTAATCCTAAAAAAGCAACAGGACTCGTAACCTCATGAATGAAATGACGGTCAATAAAAAACACATCTGGTCCATCTTCAATTTTACGCACTACATGTGAATCCCATACTTTGTCAAATAATGTCTTACTCATTTTTATTTTTTTTAATTGTAATTTCTAACCACAGCAATTTCCTGCTCATTATAATAGGAAAACAAAATTAGAAAAAGATATAAGGGCGTCAATTTCAATATTTCATTATATACGATACCCAAACTTAAATACAAATTGTGATTGGCTTTTTTGCCCTTAGATTTGATTGTAGAATGAATATAAATTGGTTTTCCTTTTCCTTTTCAGGTTAATTTTGATTTGATTGCTTTAATTTTAATAGTTGGCAAATTTATCTCAAAATCAATATAAAATATAGGTTTTTATTCAAAAAAATGTAACAATATGAGTTGAAATAGTAATAATTGTTAGGTTTGATTTGTTTTGAAGTTTTTGTTTTTATGGATTGTAATGGCTTTAAAAGCTAATTTTTGAAGTTTTTAAATATTCTAAAATTCATTAAAATACTACGACATCCAAGAAGTGTATTTTTATGAAATTTTATGATTTTTAATGTAAAAACGAATCTATTGAAGAAGATAATTTTAGAGACTAATTCAATGAGTTTTTAAATTCCAATGGCGTGAGATTGGTTTTCTTTTTGAAGAGTTTGCTAAACGATTGTGGATATTCAAAACCCAATTGATAGGCTATTTCTGCTACCGAAAGATTGGTAGAAATCAGGGAATCTTTTGATTTTTCGATGAGTTTCGAATGAATGTGCTGTTGCGCATTTTGTCCGGTTAGATTTCGGAGCATGTCGCTCAGGTAATGCGTAGAAACGTTGATTTGTGAAGCAAGAAAATCTACTGTAGGTAATCCTTTTTTTAAAGTTTCGGCATTATTAAGATAATTGTCCAGCGTTTCTTCGACTTTCAGTAATAAATCGTGACTGACTGTTTTTCGGGTAATGAACTGGCGTTTGTAAAAACGATTGCTGTAATTCAGCAAAACATCAATATAAGAAACAATTACATCCTGACTCATTTCGTCTATTGCAGTATGAAGTTCGTTATCAATGCTGGTTAATAATCCTATAATGGTTGTTTTTTCGCTATCAGAAAGGTGTAGTGCTTCATTCGTATCATAAGAAAAGAAACCGTATTTTTTGATGTTTTTGCCTAAAGGATAATTTCTAATAAAGTCCGGGTGAAAAAGCAAGGTAAAACCAAAATACTCGATACCTTCTTCATTGTCAGTGAAAATCAATTGATTAGGCGAAGCAAACATTAATCCGCCTTCATTAAAATCATAATATCCCTGACCGTAGCCCATTTTTCCGTTAGTAGAAAACTTATAAGATATTTTGTAAAAATCGAGTAAAAAAGAAGTATTCGTTAAATCAGCATTTATAACAAGTTGCGTATTATCGACTAAACTTATCATAGGATGAAGCGGTTTTGGAAGCCTCAGTAAGCTATGAAATTGCGATATAGAGGAAATTTTTGCCGGATTATTGTTTTTCTTTTCCATGATATAAATGTATAAAAAAATCAAAAACGAATACCGCACAGCTTATCAAACCTGAGCGGTATCAGTAATAAATTATGCTCCTAAAAATTGTTTGCCAAATGCAGCGCGAAAAACTTCGTCACCTTGTTCCTGTCTTTATTTGTAAAGTGCTTTTGCATCTTCTCCGGCTACATATCTTAGTTGGCTTTTTCCATCGGTTGCAGCTTCGTAAACAACATTGGCAATTTGTTCCGGTGTTGATGCCATTTCAAACATTACATCTACATTTTCAAACATTTTATTTGCCATTGCCTGGTATTCAGGTTTAACTCCTGTATCAAGCGAACCATGAAGAAATTCTGTTTTGATACCGCCCGGAGAAACCGTTTTAATATTGATTCCAAACGGATTTAATTCATAAGCCATACTTTCGCTCCAGCCTTCTAATCCCCATTTTGTTGCGTGATATACAGATGCTAAAGGAAAAGAAATCAATCCGCCAATAGAAGTTGTAGAGATAAACAATCCGCTTTTTCTTTCTCTGAAATACGGAATAAAAGCATTAGTTACACGAATTACGCCTAATAAATTTGTGTTTAATTGTTTCGTGATTTGATCGTCATTAAAGCTTTCCAAAGGTCCAATTAAACCATAACCTGCATTATTAAAAACGATATCAATATCGCTTAATTCTAATGCTTTTTTAACGGTGCTTTGTATTTGATCGTAGTTGGTAACATCTAATGGTAAAAGTGTTACATTTTCTAAATTAGAAAGTTCGGTTTCTTTTTCCGGAGTTCTCATTGTAGCAATTACATTCCATCCTTTTTGCTGAAATAATTTTGCTGTAGCTTTTCCTAATCCTGATGATGCGCCTGTGATAAAAATAGTTTTCATAATAATTTGTTTTAAATTGATAGGGCAAAGTTCAGGATAGAGCCGAGTTTAAAAGTGTTCATTTTGGTGCAATGAGTATCCAAAATGAATAATCGAAGTTTTCAGAATGAAATTAAATGGAAATTTAAATATCATAATGGGTCAATTGCTTCATTATGACAGCTAGCTGACAATTACTTTTAAAAAGAACTTCTAATATTGAAGAATTTAATTTTAAATAAAATATCATGAATTTAAATCAATTTGCGTACAAACTGGGAGTTTTAGGAACTGTAATTATTTTAATCTGGGTAGGGCTTTTTAAGTTTACAGCCGTTGAAGCCGGAGCGATAAAAGGTTTGGTCGAGAATCATTTTGCGATGAGCTGGATGTATAAAGTGATGTCTGTACAACAGGTTTCTAATTTTATTGGAATTTTTGAAGTTCTTACCGGAATTGGGTTGTTTATTTCTTTGTTTTTTAAAAGAATTGGTTTTTATGCCGGTTTTGCTTCAGCAGTAATATTTGTAACAACGTTGAGTTTTTTAATTACAACTCCGGGTGTTTTTAAAACTGTAGAGGGGTTTCCTGTTACCGATTTTTTTATTTTAAAAGATATTCCGTATTTGGCAATTTCTTTAATGGTTTTTGTAAAAGGCAAGGAATAAATTAGGCACAATTCTTAACAAAATTCACTAGCTAATTTGTTTAAAAAAAGCGTAAATTTGAACTTCCTCCATAATTTACAGAGTAGTTTTTTATATTCCATATAATCAGATGTTTATATAGGAAGGATTTGGAATTTGGAGCTTTAATTTTTGTATTTTCACTCTATGTATTTAATATTCGATACCGAAACAACCGGATTACCAAAACGCTGGGATGCTCCAATAACCGATTCTGATAACTGGCCTCGCTGTATTCAGATCGCATGGCAGCTTCATGACGAAATGGGACAGCTTATTGAACATCAGGATTACCTGGTAAAACCTGACGGATTTAATATTCCATATGATGCAGAGCGTATTCACGGAATTTCGACAGAATTGGCCGAGGCCGATGGAATTACTTTGGCTGAGGTTTTAGAAAAATTCAATATTGCTTTAAGCAAAACCAAATTTATTGTAGGTCAGAATTTAGGTTTCGACGTTAATATTATGGGTGCTGAATTTCATAGAATGGGAGTAGATTCTCCTATGAGTTCAATGCCGGTTTTAGATACTTGTACCGAGGTTACGGCTTCGTTATTAAAACTTCCGGGAGGTCGTGGAGGAAGGTTTAAATTACCAACACTTACAGAATTACACGAATATCTTTTTAATAAACCTTTCGCAGAAGCGCACAACGCAACTGCCGACGTTGAGGCAACTACGCGTTGTTTTCTGGAATTAATAAGAAGAGAAGTTTTTACCAAAGAAGAACTGGATGTTCCGAAGGATTATTTCAAGGAATTTCAAAATAGAAACCCACAGGAATTTCCGTTAATTGGTTTAAAGCACATCAATCTAAAAGCAGCTTCTGATAAAATCAGAGAGCAGTTAAAAGCTTTAGAGTCTGTAGGGCAAGAACCTGCAGTTTCGCATTCTGACAGAGAAGATTTTAAAGAGGCAAAATACGCGCATTTACACAATCACACCCAATTTTCGGTTTTACAATCGACTATAGGAATTGGAAATATTGTTGCGGCTACAGCCAAAAACGGAATGCCTGCCGTTGCCATGACGGATACAGGAAACATGATGGGAGCTTTTCACTTTGTGAGCGCCGTTATGAACCACAATAAAGCAGCATCAGGAAAAAATAAAGCTTTGGTTGAAGCGGGTGAAGAACCAACAGAAACCGAAATAAAACCAATCGTGGGTTGCGAATTTAATGTTTGCGACAATCACTTGGATAAAAGTAAAAAAGACAACGGAAATCAGGTTGTATTATTAGCCAAAAATAAAAATGGTTATCATAATCTGGCGAAAATGTCTTCGATCGCTTTTACAAACGGATTTTATTATGTTCCGAGGATTGACCGCGCCATTATCGAAAAATACAAAGAAGACATCATGGTGTTGTCCGGGAATTTATATGGAGAGATTCCGAGTAAGATCCTGAACATTGGTGAAAACCAAGCCGAAGAAGCTTTGATTTGGTGGAAAGAACAATTTGGCGATGACTTTTATCTTGAGATTATGCGACATAATCAGGAAGACGAAAATCGTGTAAACAAAACCCTGATTGAGTTTTCTAAAAAGCACAATGTCAAATTAATTGCAACCAATAATACCTATTATTTAAATAAAGAAGACGCCAATGCGCACGATATTTTATTGTGTGTAAAAGATGGTGAAAAACAAGCTACGCCAATTGGTCGTGGACGTGGATATCGTTACGGATTACCTAATCAGGAGTATTATTACAAGTCTGGAGAAGAGATGAAAAAACTCTTTGCCGATTTGCCTGATTCGATTATTAATATTCAGGAAATTGTAGATAAAGTTGAGATTTATTCGCTTTACCGAGATGTATTACTTCCTAAATTTGATATCCCGGAAGAATTTGTAGTTGTTGAAGATGAAGCTGATGGAGGAGTTCGTGGAGAGAATAAATACCTGCGACACCTTACAATGGTGGGAGCAAAAAAACGATACGGAGAAATCACAGAATCGATTCAGGAGCGTCTGGATTTTGAGTTATTAACGATTTCCAATTCCGGATATCCGGGTTACTTCCTGATTGTTCAGGATTTTATCGCTGAAGCCCGAAAAATGGACGTTTCTGTAGGGCCAGGCCGTGGATCTGCTGCGGGATCTGCCGTAGCATACTGTTTAGGAATTACCAATATTGACCCTATTAAGTACGATTTGCTTTTTGAGCGTTTCCTGAATCCTGACCGTGTATCCATGCCCGATATTGATATCGATTTTGATGATGAGGGTCGTGGTCGTGTTATGGATTACGTAATTAATAAATACGGACAAAATCAGGTGGCGCAAATTATTACTTATGGTAAAATGGCAACCAAATCGGCGATTCGTGATACGGCTCGTGTACTGGATTTACCATTGTTTGAAGCCGATAGAATTGCAAAACTGATTCCGGGAATGATGCCGTCAAAATGGAATTTGGCGCGTTTTATTTCTGAAAGCGAAGAAGAGGTTAAAAAAGCGCTTCGTTCTGATGAATTTGATAATGTAAAAGAATTGATCGCCATTGCCAACGAAGATGATTTGGCGGGAGAAACCATTCAACAAGCAAAAATCCTGGAAGGATCGATGCGAAATACCGGAATTCATGCCTGTGGTGTAATCATTACGCCATCGGATATTACGAATTTCGTTCCCGTAACTACAGCAAAAGATTCTGATTTATATGTAACACAGTTTGATAACTCGGTTGCAGAAAGTGCAGGATTGCTGAAGATGGACTTCTTGGGTCTGAAGACCCTTACCTTGATTAAAGATACCGTTAAACTGGTAAAATATAGAAACGGAATTGATTTGGATCCCGATACTTTCCCGATTGATGATGTTGAGACTTATGCACTTTTCCAAAGAGGAGAAACGGTTGGAATCTTCCAATATGAGTCACCCGGAATGCAGAAATACATGAAGGATCTGAAACCTACGGTTTTTGGAGATTTAATTGCCATGAACGCCTTGTATCGTCCGGGACCTTTAGAGTATATTCCGTCTTTCGTACGAAGAAAAAATGGCGAGGAAGAAATCAAATACGATTTAGATGCCTGTGAGGAATATTTAGGAGAAACCTACGGAATTACCGTTTACCAGGAGCAGGTAATGCTTTTGTCGCAATCGCTGGCTGACTTTACAAAAGGTGAGGCCGACGTTTTGCGTAAAGCGATGGGTAAGAAACAAAAAGACGTACTAGATAAAATGAAGCCTAAGTTCGTAGAACAAGCGGCGAAAAAAGGTCATGATGCAAAAGTTCTGGAGAAAATCTGGAAAGACTGGGAAGCATTTGCGAGTTACGCCTTCAACAAATCCCACTCGACTTGTTATGCCTGGATTGCGTATCAAACTGCTTATTTAAAAGCGCATTATCCTGCTGAATATATGGCGGCGGTACTTTCGAATAATATGAATGATATCAAACAAGTATCATTTTTTATGGAAGAATGCAAACGAATGGGCTTACAGGTTTTAGGACCGGATGTAAACGAGTCGTTTTACAAATTTACCGTAAATGATGAATATGCTGTTCGTTTTGGTATGGGAGCGATTAAAGGAGTAGGTTCCGGAGCTGTGGCAACCATTGTAGAAAGCAGAAAAGACGGTAAGTACAAATCGATTTTTGATTTAGCAAAACGTATTGATTTGCGTGCTGCAAATAAAAAAGCAATCGAAAACCTGGCTTTGGCAGGAGGTTTTGATTCGTTTGAAGGAACGACAAGAGCCCAATATTTTCATGATGATGGCGACGGAATTACCTTTTATGAAAAAGCAATTCGTTACGGATCTAAATTTCAGGAAAATGAAAATTCATCACAGGTAAGTTTGTTTGGAGAAACTAGCGAAGTACAAATTGATGAACCGGTTGTGCCGCCATGTGAAGACTGGAGCACGATGGAAAAATTGGCCAAAGAGAAAGAAGTAGTTGGAATCTACATTTCAGGACATCCACTTGATGATTTTAGATTTGAGATGAAATACTTCTGTAATTCCCGATTAGAATCCCTGAAAAGCATGAACGAATATGTGGGTAAAAATCTAAACTTTGCCGGAATCATTAATAACGTTCAGCATCGTGTGGCAAAAAACGGAAAAGGCTGGGCTGTATTTAATCTCGAAGGTTATGATGAAAGTTATGAGTTTAAGATTTTTGGCGAAGAATACTTGAAATTCCGCCATTTCCTGATTCAGAATAATTTTGCTTTCATAAAAATATTAATAAAAGACGGTTGGGTCAATCATGATACCGGTAAAAAGTCAGATCCAAGAATGCAATTTGTCGAGATTCGACAGTTGCAGGATATTCTGGAAGCTTTTGCCAAAAAATTGATTTTACTATTAAATATAAAAGACTTACAAGAAGAGTTTATTCATTCGTTGAGTCGCTTGTTTAGTGAAAATAAAGGAGACAATTCTGTGACTTTTGAAATCATGGAGTTAGAAAAGATAAAACGTTTGGTCGAAGTAGAAACTCCAACTGATTTTGAAGAAGCTGATGATGCTGTTTTTGTCGACGAAAACGAAGATACCGAAGCAGCAATTGAAGAAACTAAAATTCAGGAAGTAAATGAAGTCGAAGAAATAAAAGTTGTAACCAAACTTACCATGCCTAGTCGCAGGCTAAAAGTTAAGATTTCTACCGAGTTATTGATAGAATTAGAGAAAATGCAGATAAATTTTAAGCTAAACTAAATTTTAACAGTTAAAATTTAGGGTTATGTATTTTTTTAGTGTTAAAATTATGCATGCATAATAGTTTTTTAGTAATATTGCTTAAAATTACAACGTTTTCGTGCCAAGTCTAACAATGCAAACTCTAAGAATATGTTAAAATAATCTAAGTTTGTAAAAAAACAATTAAAAACAGAATTATGAAAAAAAACCTATTTTTACTCGGATTATTAGTTTGCTCTATGGCCACAATGGCGCAAACAGAAAAAGCAGATAAACCAGAAAGTTGGTATTTTAAATTGGGTGGATCTTATTTTATTCAAACCGCTGCTACTGAATTCCCAACTGTAGGAGGAAATCTTCCATTGGATAGAACTTTTGTAGGAGGAAAATTAGTTTCTGAAGAAAGTGTTACAGGTTCTTTTGGTGAAGGTTTTAGAACTGGAATCACTGCCGGATATAGATTTAATGCTCGTTTAGGAGTTGAATTAGGGGTTAATTATTACACTAGTAAAGATAAGACAATGGCACAAACCAGATCAGATGTGCCTATTACACCAGCTGGTGTATATGCTTTTAAATCAGTAGGTCAGATTACTGCTTTTGATCTTGCTCCGGCTTTGGTATTGTTTTTAGGAGAACACAAAGGTTTTGAGCCTTATACTAAAGTAGGTGTTTTAGTTCCTATCCACGGAGATTTAGAAATTACTTCTGATGCATACGCTCCAATTGCTTTTTCAAATACAGGGGCTCCAACTGCTTTTGGAAATGTTCATAGTGTCGATAAAGTAAAACCAAACCCAACAGTTGGATTTGTTGCCGCTTTAGGAACATCTTATAAATTAGGAAAAAATATTTCAGTTTTTGGTGAATTAGAATATCGTAATTTTACTGTACACGGTAAGACTAAAGAAACTACTGAATTTACAGTTAATGGCAATGATGCCTTAGCAACAAGATCTACATCTCAAATTCATACAAATTATAGAAGTAAATTAGATGTTAATTCTAATAATGCTTTGACAAATCCAAATGGTGTTGATAAAACTAAACCAATGGATGAATTAAGTTCTTACGTTGGAATTTCAGGTTTAGGACTAACACTTGGTCTTAAATACAGCCTATAATTTTATAGTACTTTTTAGTTTTTTGAAAAAGAGGATATTCATAATGAATATCCTCTTTTTTTTGCACAAACTTTTCATCTTAGTTTTTATAATATTTTTTTTCAGGAGCTAATCCCGCTATCCGCTCCAATCTTTTATTTTTTTAAAGGAAAAAAATAAAAGGATTTCCACTTCTATCGGGGCTAGGACACACGTTTTCATAACAATATTTCAATATAGTTTGTTATTCCGAGGAACGAAGGATCTCCGCAAGAAACTAACGCAAAGGATTTTAATTCATTCGTTGCAAACAATGATTTTTGATAAAGAATTGAATTGTCTCCAGCTTTAGCTGGAGGAACACAATGAAAACAAAAAAGGCTTTAGCCAAAGATTCAAACCTTTTGGCTAAAGCCCTCTTGATAGTAAGTATGCAAACTCCATTAAAGCTGGAGAGAATTCACAATTCACAATTTACAACTCACAATTATAATAATTATTTAGAATTCCTAAACTCCTTCAAAACTTCATCAATAACCCAGGTAGTTCTTGCCGCCGATGTTCCTTTTGATGGATTAATTCCTTCATTACCCAAAATCTCAGCAACAACAGTTTCAATAAGAGGCTGCTGAATATGTAATGGGTTTTCGATCGTAATACTTTCTTTTTCACCATTTGCATATTGAATATGTATTGGGTCATTTCCAAAAGTAGAGAACGATATTTTTCCTTTATCACCCACAATATCAGTATTGTCATAACGCTCAAAACTAGCGAAATTCCATAAACCCGTTCCGTGAATTCCGTTTTCGAATAAAAAAGACATCGAAACCGAATCTTCGGCCGGATACGCTTTAAGTTGCGAACTGGCATGACCACGAACCGATTGAATCGGACCCAAAACAAAATCCAGAAAATCTAAAGTATGACAAGCCAGATCAACAAAAATCCCGCCACCTGAAATATGCGGTAAAACCGTCCAGGGCAAGTTAATTTCGTCATCGTATCTTTCTTCAAACGGATGGTATAAAACACAATTTACGTGTCTGACAGTTCCTATCTTATTTTGATCAATAAGTTCTTTTATTTTTAAAAAACGCGGTAAACTTCTTCTGTAATACGCAACAAACAAAGGAACATTGTGTTCTTTACAAACGCTGATCATCTCGTTGCATTCTTCAAAATTCAGGGCCATTGGTTTTTCTACATAAACCGGTTTTCCTGCTTTGGCACACAAAATAGTATATTCTTTATGAGACGATGGAGGAGTGGCAATATAAACAGCATCGACTTCCGGATCATTAATTAAATCAGCAGCATTCGAATACCATTTAGCTACATTATGACGTTTGGCATAATCTTCGGCAAGAGCCGCATCCCTGCGCATAACAGCAACCAAAGCCGAGTTAGGCGTTTTCTGAAATGCAGGACCACTTTTTACTTCGGTTACATTTCCACAACCTATAATTCCCCATTTTACAATTTTCATTTTTTTTGGTTTTTTAGTTATTCAAATTTAAAAAGGTTTGCCACGAATTTCACGAATTTTCACTAATTATTTTTTCATGTAGATTATGCAGATTTGATTTTACCGCAAAGCACGCAAAGTTTTTATGCCTGGAAGATTTTATAAAAACACAAAGTTCGCAAAGCTGGATTCAACAATACAAAGCTTTGCAGATCCTAACACAAAAAATCTGCTAAATCTGCAAGATCTGCGAGAAAACAAAAAACAGCCACGAATTCACGAATTAATTTTCATGCAGATTTAATTTTACCGCAAAGCACGCAAAGTTTTTATACTTAGAAGATTTTATAAAAACGCAAAGTTCGCAAAGCTTTGTATTGAACCAGCTTTGCGAAACTTGTGTTTTTACAACGACAAGCTGATACAAAATCTTTGCGTGCTTTGCGGTAAAATTCTCAATCCGAAATAAAATAGCTCTCGGCAAAATAATTCGTGCTAATTCGTGAAATTCGTGGCGAAAAAAAACGTCACAGAATCTGTGGTAAAAAAAATAAGCCACGAACTCACAAAAATAATTCGTGAATTCGTGGCTAACAATTTAAGCGATTAAAGTTTTATTTTTTAGGTAAAGCTTTAAAACCCATATTGTAAAGCGTGAACGCCTGAATGTCTACATTTTCCTGGATCATAGCCGCAACAGATTTTCCTGCTCCGTGACCAGCTTTTACATCAATACGAATTAAAACCGGATTAGGACCAGTTTGTTTTTCCTGCAATTCAGCAGCAAATTTAAAACTATGTGCAGGAACTACACGGTCATCATGATCTCCAGTTGTAACCATAGTTGCAGGATACTGAACACCTTTTTTTACATTTTGTACAGGAGAATATCCTTTTAAATATTCGAACATCTCTTTACTATCCTGAGACGTTCCGTAATCGTAAGCCCAACCTGCACCTGCAGTAAAAGTATGGTAACGTAACATATCCATTACACCAACAGCTGGTAATGCAACTTTCATTAAATCCGGACGTTGTGTCATTGTAGCTCCAACTAATAAACCTCCGTTAGAACCTCCACGAATCGCTAAGAAAGCAGATGAAGTATATTTTTGCGCGATTAAATATTCGCCGGCAGCAATAAAGTCATCAAATACATTTTGCTTTTGTAATTTAGTTCCTGCATCATGCCATTTTTTACCATATTCTCCACCACCTCTTAAGTTAGCAACAGCGTAAACTCCGCCATTTTCTAACCAAACAGCATTTGCAATGTTGAAACTTGGCGTTAAGCTAATGTTGAATCCGCCGTAACCGTAAAGGATTGTTGGGTTTTTACCGTCTAATTTTAATCCTTTTTTATACGTGATGATCATCGGGATTTTTGTTCCGTCTTTTGAAGTATAGAATACTTGTTTTGATTCGTAATCTTCACTTTTAAAATCAACTTTTGGTTTTTGATATACTTCAGATTTACCAGATTTTGGTTCAAATGAATAGATTGTCCCTGGAGTTATATAGTTTGTAAAACTATAGTATAAAGTCTTTTCGTCTTTTTTTCCTCCAAATCCAGCTGCAGTTCCTATACCAGGAAGTTTGATTTCGCGAACTAATTTTCCGTTATAATCGTATTGTTGTACAAATGAAACAGCATCTTTTGTGTAATTAGCAAAGAAAAATCCGCTTCCGGTTGAAGGCGATAAAATATCTTGAGTTTCTTTGATAAAATCTTTCCAGTTTTCTGGTTTAGGATTGCTTATGTCAACCGTTACAACACGTTTGTTTGGAGCGTTTAAGTCAGTTTCGATAAACAATTTTGTTCCTTCGTTTTCGATGATCTGATTGTCGCTGCTAAAATTGTCTACAATCGTTACAATCGGACTATTCGCTTTAGTTAAATCTTTGATGTATAATTCGTTTCCGTAAGTAGAATTAGCAGCAGAAATTACTAAATATTTATCGTCTTCAGTAACATAACCGCCTACGTATCTTCTTTTTTGATCTGCACCAAAAATAACTTTATCCTCTTTTTGAGAAGTTCCAAGTTTGTGGTAATACAATTTGTGCTGATCTGTCTTAGCAGATAATTCGCTTCCTTTAGGTTTGTCATAACTAGAGTAATAAAACCCGTCGTTTCCGTGCCATGAAACACCGCTGAATTTTACATCAACCAAAGTGTCCTCGATAGCTTTTTTAGACAAAGCATCAATAATGATTACTTTTCTCCAGTCGCTTCCACCTTCAGAAATCGCGTAAGCAGCTTTATTTCCATCTTTAGAAAAATTCAAACCACCAAGAGAAGTTGTTCCGTCTTTAGAAAACGTATTTGGATCTAAGAAAGTTTCTTCCTTGCCATCTTTTCCTTTTCTATAAATAACAGCTTGATTCTGAAGTCCGTTGTTTTTTGAATAATAAGTAAATTTTCCTTCTACAAATGGAGCGCTGATTTTCTCATAATTCCAAAGTTTTTCCATTCGTTTTTTTAGTTCTTCACGAAATGGAATTTTATCTAAATATCCGTAAGTAACCTCATTTTGAGCTTTTACCCAAGCACCTGTTTCAGCTGATTTGTCATCTTCAAGCCAACGGTAAGGATCGTTTACTTTTGTGTCAAAATAGACGTCAACTGTTTCGCCTTTTTTAGTTTCAGGATATTGAATTTTATTTTGTGCAAATGAAATTCCTGCAGTTGTAATTGCCATTATAAGAAATGTTTTTTTCATAGTTTATGTTTAACAGTTGTCACAAAAATAGCGTTTTTTGTTGTGAAAATAAAAGCGATAAAGAACTAAACCATATAAGTTATATAAGTTCATTTAATTTAGGTTTAGCCTAATATTTACTTATATAACTTATATGGTTTAAAATATAAATTCGTGGTTTAAAAAAGTACAATTAAATAAACCACGTAAGAAATACATGTTCAACCAAAAACAAAATAAACAGGCATCATACTTACATGGTTTAATTAAAAAAAATTATAAGTTGAAGTTAACTCCCAACACGATATTACGTCCGATATTAGGAATTCCGTCTGTTTTTAATCTTGATAAGTGAGCAATATATTTTTTATCGAATAAGTTATTTCCGTTCAGGTTTACATCAAAAGCATGTTTACCAAGTTTTACCGTTCCTCCAAAAGCTAAATTTACTAAAGTATAGCCGTCTGAAGCCGTTTCAAAACCACTCACATTTTTCTGCGCGAAAGTTGATGAAACATTCAAAGAAGCATATCCCTCTTCAAACCAGTTGTTGATTTTAAATTCCGTTCTTAAAGTGTTGTTCCAGTTGTTAGCAGGAATTAAAGGCAAATAATCATTGTTTGCTTTTTTACCCGTAACCGTTTCAAAACTAGTTTCAAAATGCAACCAATCTAATGGGTGAGGGTGAAAGTGTAGACCAACTTCACCACCGTATAATTTTGCATTGTCCTGAATATAAGCAAAAACATCATTATCGTCACGAACTTCTCCAGTTGGCGAAGTGAAAATATAATTGTTTACATGATTGTAAAATCCATTAATAAAGAATTCAAAATGCGTGTTTTTGTATTCTAAATTCAAATCAGTCTGAACGTTTTGTTCCGTTTTCAAATTAGCATTTCCAATTTCATAACGGTTGGTTCCTTCGTGAACCCCATTCGAAGTTAATTCCGCTAAATTTGGAGCTCTAAATCCGGTTGCCACATTCAATCTAAGAGTTAGCGGTTCTGCCAGTTTTGTTTTATAACCCAAAGAAGCATTAAAACTGTCAAAAGATCTGTCAAGAGGTAAAAAGTAACCTTCTTCGCCTTCAGTTCCGTGTGCTATAGAAGTAATATTTCGGTTGTCAAAACGCAATCCGGCCTGAATAACACTATTGTCCCATTCGTAATTTGCAGTTCCAAAAACACCAAAATCATTTGTTGTAGCGTCCGGAATCAAATATTCTTCACCAGAATTTTTGTTTGTTTGGTGCATTCCCTGAACTCCCAAAATAGTTTCAATTTTACCCAATTTTGGGAAATGATATTTAGCATTGTAGTTAAAAGTATTCAGTTTCATATGAAGCGATGCTTCGTTACTGTCTTCAAACTCGCTTCTGTCATTCGCAATATATCCTAAATCAACATCTAATTTCGAATTTTGAAAAAAGATAACGTTGTTTAAACTCAATAAATGATTGAAAATTCCCTGTCTTGGAAACTCTGTGTTTTTGCTGGTCGATTGCTCTCCAATTCCGTTATCTGGCATTCCAAGATCAAGTTTGTTGTAGTTGTATCTTAAAACACTAGAAAAACTAGAATTGCTGTAGCCAATTCCGGTTTTAAAATCAGTTTCGTTATAACGAGTGTTGGTTACGCGTTCCCCATCTGCAATTTTATAATCAGAATGTGTATTGAAACTTCCACGAGCAAGAAATTTCCAGTTATCAGTCGAAGTTTTTAGTCCAATAGAAGAATTGCTTCCTTGTGTATTCGTGAAATATTTTTGACTAAAATTAGCTTTGAATGTATTTGCATCGGCAAATTTTTCGGGATTAAAATACAAAACTCCACCCAAAGCATCAGAACCATATAATAAAGATGCTGGCCCTTTGATCACTTCGACACTTTCGATTCCGGCATCATTTAAACCTAAACCATGTTCGTCTCCAAATTGTTGATTTTCGATACGAACACCCTGAGAATAAACCAAAACACGATTTCCGCTCAAACCTCGAATGACCGGTTTCCCGATAGAGGTTCCGGTAGAAATTTGAGAAACCCCTGGAATTGTAGCCAAACCTTCGATTAAAGTCGAAGTTCCTTTTTGCTGTAAAGTTTTAATACTTTCGTGCTCCACCTTCATTACGTTTTGCGATTGCAGCTTATTAAAAGGTGTTGAAACTACCACTTCATCCATTTCAAAAACAGATTCGGTAAGCGTTATATCGATGGTATTTTCTTTTAATAATTTATTGATTGATTTACTTTGAGCGGTGAATCCAACGATACTAAAAGTAATACGGAAGCTTCCGTTTGGAAGATTCTTAAATTCATATTTTCCGTTCTGATCAGTCGTCGTTCCTTTGTGCAGCTCAGGCGCATAAACAGATACGTTTGCTAACGGTTGGTTTTCAAGATTTGTTACTGTTCCTGAAACCGAATTTTGAGCAGAAAGAATGCCCGAAAACCCTAAAATAAGGGCTAATATTATTTTTTTCATTTGAAAATGATGCTATAGTTAATTGTATTTATCTTTTGAAAAACAAAAACGAAAAAGAATAGTAAAATTTGCCGATCCCGAGAATTTCAGGATGGGGAAATCTGCTAATTTTTCAGGATTAGATTTAAAAAGAGTTTGATTTTACTTCGAATGATTTCGAACTTAAGAAACTATAGCAGAGGGCGGGCCACGCAGTAAATACGGACTTTCTGAAAGTGAAAATGTTTTTTCTGAAAGAGAGAAAAAATAAGGGATTTCGTAGTTGAAAGAATGAAACTCAAAAGCAAATTGTTCAGGAACAATATAACTTCCAAAAACAAAATGACAAACAAAACATACATCATAATCATGATGCTGATGCGTTATTTCGCCATTTGGGTCATTATAGTTATGATGACATTGTTTTTCTGAAAGCTGCTTTACAATATGCTCATAACTGTGTATGGACTGAAACAATATTGAGAACAATACTGTCAGAGCCAAAGAAACACTTAATATGAGTTGTTTTCTTTTCATTTCCCGACAAAGGTATAAAAGATCAAAGTAAAATCGATTTATTTTTTGAATTCTGTTCCTGATTTGATGAAAAAAGTGCAAAGAATGAATTTATTCTTCATCAAAAAGAGAATAATTACGATCTAATTGCTTCCTGAACTAGCATTATATTATATTTGTAAGTAAAATAAATCTACTCTAAAAAACGTTTACTTGAAAAACTCTTTAAAACCAAAATACGATATGCGATTACTTTTTAGTTGTTTGTTTTTAGTATCGTTTTTCAATTCTTTTGCGCAAGACGTTAAGCCGGAGATAAAACCTATTGTAAAAATCGATTCTTTATATCGTGAAGATCAGTTTTATTTTTCGGTTACATATAATCTTTTGGTTCAGGCTCCTTCAGGTTTAAAACAGGACAAATTTTCAGCAGGACTTTCTGCAGGTTTTTTGCGTGATATGCCCATCAATAAAACAAGAAACATTTCGATTGCAGCAGGTTTAGGGTTGAGTTATCAAAACTTTTATCAAAACTTAACCATTTCAAAAGGTCCGGACGGAGAGCAGGTGTATGGCGTAAATGGCTATAGCGAATTTGTTACCAACAGATACAAGCAATACTCAGTAGATATGCCTATTGAGTTTCGATGGAGAACCTCGACCTACGAAAGTTATAAATTCTGGAGGATTTATAGCGGGGTAAAATTGAGTTATATATTCTCAGATAAATCAATCCTGAAAGACGGAGAAACGACTTATAAAATCTCTAATAATAAAGACGTCAATCAATTTCAATACGGCGTTTACATGTCAGCGGGTTATAATACCTGGAACGTGTATTGTTATTATGGTTTAAATAGTTTGTTCGATAAATCAGTGAAAACCGTTTCTGGAGAAAGTATTCAAATGAACGCTATGAATATAGGTTTGATTTTCTATATTTTATAGCCACAAATATAAAAACAGCAATTGCGGAACAATACCTATACAAGTTCCAATGAGTAATTCATTTGGCGAATGTGCTTCCATTTCTAAACGAGAAGATGCTACAACTCCAGTCATTAAAATCAGAAAAGCAGCCCAATAAGGATTTTGCATTTGAAGATGCATGTTAAGCCCGATGGCAAAAATTGTAAATCCGCTAATGGCCATCATGTGCAAACTTGCTTTTACTTTAAACATGGAAAGTACCAAAGCTAAAATTGTACTAAACAACGCACCCAGAAAAAAGAAGTGCAGCTCCGGATAACGCGCGATAACAATGCTTCTTTTTACCAGTAAAATATACAAAAAACATTGCAGGACAAGCGGAATCCTGCGTTGTGAAGTTTCATGTACCATTACTGATTTTACATGTCCCGTTGAACGTAACAACAAGAAAAACAATACCGGTACTAAAATCGTAATGATCAGAATCTGAAATAAAACGTAATATTTTTCCTGATTAGTAAAAGCGTCATTTTTGCAAAAAAGGTAAAATAAAGTGGCATACATCGAGATAAAAATCGGATGTAATATATACGAAAATAAAGGAAGGATTCTTTTCAAAACGTTGTGTTTAGTGGTGTTAAGCAAATATAAACAAATAATGTTTTTTGATACGAATTTCACGGATTAGCATGAATTATTTTTTTTTCCACAGATTAAAAGAATTAAAAAAGATTTCTTTTCTATGCTGGTTTTTTGCCACGACCCGAGCGATAGCGAACAGGCGAAGCAATCTCACGAAATAACACAAATTTTATTTGTTATAATTCTTAGCAAACCTTTATTAATCTCCGGGAATCTTTTAATCTGTGGCAAAAAAAACACACAAAGAATTAGTGAAAATTTGTGCAATTCGTGGCAACCTTTTTTTAATCTGTGGCAAAAAAAACACACAAAGAATTAGTGAAAATTTGTGAAATTCATGGCAAACCTTTTTTTAAATTTGACAAAAAGAATTTCTCAATGAGCATAAACTTAAAAAGCCTTATACCGGTTCTTAATGCCGAATGGACGGGCTCCGAAACGGATATTTTTATTAATCATATTTCAATCGATAGCCGCTCTTTACAAAACGGATCTGAAACTTTGTTTATTGCCTTATCAGGTGTTAATAATGATGCTCATTTGTATATTGAGGAGTTGATTGCGCATGGTGTTCAAAATTTCGTAGTACAATATATCCCAGAAAATTGTGCGGGTAAAGCCAATTTTCTTGTCGTTAAAAACACGCTAAAAGCATTACAGGAGTTGGCAGGATATTACCGTAATCTTTTCGATTTTCCTATTATTGGGTTAACCGGAAGCAACGGTAAAACGATCGTAAAAGAATGGCTTAATTTCTTGTTAAGCCCTGATTTTAATATCATCAGAAGCCCTAAAAGCTACAATTCTCAGGTAGGAGTTCCCTTGTCTGTACTTGCCATTAATGAAAAACATAATTTAGGAATTTTCGAAGCCGGGATTTCTACGGTTAACGAAATGGTAAATCTGCAGAAAATTATCAAACCCACCACTGGCGTACTTACCAATATAGGAAGCGCACACGATGAGGGATTTTTGAATTTAGTGCAAAAGATCGACGAAAAATTAATTTTATTTAAAGACTGCCCGGTAATAATTTATCAAAAGAACGAAATTGTAGATTCTTGTTTATCTCAGTTTGTCGCCGAATATATGATGCATCCAAGAACTCTTTTTTCGTGGAGTTTTATAGATACTTCTGCTGATGTTTTTATTCTGAAAAAAGAAAATAAAAGCGATTCAACACATATTCAATACCAATATAAAGGAGAAACTTTCGATCTTGAAATTCCGTTTAGTGATACCGCTTCTATAGAAAATGCCATCTCTTGTTTGGTAGTTTTGCTTTATTTAAAATACGATTCAGAGACGATTCAGAATAGATTTGCGCGTTTGTATCCGGTACAAATGCGTCTGGAAGTTAAAAACGGAATCAATAATTGCAGTATAATTGATGATAGTTATAGTTCCGATTTTGAGTCGCTAACAATTGCCCTTGATTTTCTGGAAAGTCAGAAGAAAAAGAATGCTTCAAAAACGATTATTCTGTCTGATATTGTTCAGAGTGGTTTTTCGAATGAAGAATTGTACACTAAAGTTGGGCAATTAATTACGGATAATAAAATTAACAGAGTGATCGGAATTGGAACTACAATTTCGGCTTTTAAGTCTAAATTTTCTAATGTCATCACGTTTCAAAATACAGCCGAATTTATTGCTGAAATTGAAAATCTGAATTTCGAAAATGAAACGATTTTAATAAAAGGAGCAAGATCATTTCAGTTTGAAGAAATTGTGTCGCTGCTCGAAGAGAAAACGCACGAAACAGTTCTCGAAATTAATCTGAATTCTATCAGTTATAATCTGAATTATTTTAAATCAAAATTAGCCAATAACGTAAAGTTAATGGTGATGGTAAAAGCATTTGGTTATGGCAACGGAGGATTAGAAATTGCGAAATTACTCGAACATCATAAAGTCGATTATTTGGGTGTGGCTTTCGCCGATGAAGGAATCTCGCTTAAGAATGGTGGAATAAAACTGCCAATTATGGTTTTAAATCCTGAATCGACCAGTTTTCCTTCGATTATTCAGTACAATCTTGAGCCAGAAATTTATAGTGTAAAAGGATTGAAAGCCTTTTTGAAAATTGCCCGCGAAAAGAATTTAAAAGATTTTCCTATTCATATTAAATTAGATACAGGAATGCATCGTTTGGGTTTTGAAGAAAATACGCTGGACGAATTGATTCAGACTTTAAAAGGAAATTCAACCGTAAAAGTAAAAAGTGTATTGTCGCATTTGGCAACAAGCGACGAAGCAAGACATTTTGATTTTGTTCATTCGCAGATTAATTTATTCGAAAGATTATCATCAAAATTAATTTCAGAATTAAATATAAACCCAATTCGTCATATTCTAAATACATCCGGAATTAGTAATTTCCCGGACGCACAATATAATATGGTACGTTTAGGAATTGGTTTGTATGGAGTTTCAAACGATCCGGCAGAACAGAAATACCTGGAGAACGTTGGGACTTTAAAATCGATTATTTCTCAGGTTCGAACAATTCCTGCCGGAGATAGTGTGGGTTACGGACGTCGTTTTATGGCCGAAAAGGAAACTAAAATTGCAACAATACCAATAGGTTATGCTGACGGAATTTCTCGTTTATGGGGAAATTTAGTGGGTTATGTTGTAATTAAAAATCAAAAAGCATCAATAGTAGGGAATGTTTGTATGGATATGCTGATGGTTGATGTAAGCCATATCGACTGTAAAGAAGGAGATTCTGTGATTATTTTCGGCGAAAGCCCAACCGTTATAGAAATGGCTGCAGCGCTAAAAACGATTCCGTATGAAATTATGACCAGCATTTCGCAACGCGTAAAAAGAGTATTTTTTAGGTAGATTTTGAAACTTTGCAGAAAATTCCGTATTTTCGATTTCAATTAATTTATAAACTAAAAGAATCAATTATGGGGATGTTTTCAGAATTTAAGGAATTTGCAATGAAAGGCAACGTAGTCGATTTGGCTGTCGGTGTTATAATTGGAGCTGCTTTTGGCAAAATTGTGAGCTCATTAATTGAAAATGTAATTACGCCATTAATATTAAAACCGGCACTAGATGCGGCACATTTATCGACTATAGAAGAGCTAACTGCTTTTGGAGGCGTTAAATATGGTTTGTTTCTTTCGGCAGTAATTAACTTTCTTATTGTTGCTTTTGTTTTATTCTTAATTATTAAAGGAATAAATCATGCAAAAAAGAAAGAAGTTCCGCCACCAGCTGCACCAGCAGGACCAACACAGGAAGAATTACTTATTCAGATTAGAGATCTGTTAAAGAATAAGCAATAATATAATATACCGCTACACTAAGTCTAACTTAACCGCTTCTTGATTGAGGCGGTTTTTTTTATTTTTGTTTGATTTGTAACATTTTGTTATTTTTTGTGAAGCACATTGTTTTGTTTTTTATTATAGCTACTTTTGCAGAGTAAATTAGATTAATTCATACTAAAAATATAAAAATGAGAATAGCCGTTGTAGGTGCCACTGGTATGGTTGGCGAAATAATGCTTAAAGTTTTAGCAGAAAGAAATTTCCCTGTTACAGAATTAATTCCTGTGGCTTCTGAGAAGTCGGTTGGAAAAGAAATTGAATATAAAGGTCAAAAATATAAAGTTGTAGGATTACAAACCGCTGTTGATTTGAAAGCAGATATTGCTGTTTTTTCGGCAGGAGGAGATACTTCATTAGAGTGGGCACCAAAATTTGCAGCAGCAGGAACAACAGTTATTGATAATTCTTCGGCATGGAGAATGGATCCGACAAAAAAATTGATCGTTCCGGAAATCAATGCTGATACATTAACAAAAGAAGATAAAATTATTGCAAACCCAAACTGTTCTACTATTCAAATGGTATTGACTTTGGCTCCTTTGCACAGAAAATACAACATCAAAAGAATCATTGTTTCTACTTATCAATCGATCACCGGAACTGGCGTAAAAGCGGTAAGACAATTAGAAAATGAGTACGCCGGAATTCAGGGAGAAATGGCATACAAATATCCAATTCATAGAAATGCGATTCCACATTGCGATAGTTTCGAAGAAAACGGATACACTAAAGAAGAAATGAAATTAGTTCGTGAAACTCAAAAAATTCTTGGTGATAATACTATCAGAGTTACTGCAACTGCAGTTCGTGTACCAGTTGTTGGCGGACATAGTGAAGCGGTAAATGTTGAGTTTACAAATGATTTTGATGTAAACGAAGTACGTGAAATTTTGCATCATACAGATGGAGTAGTGGTGCAGGATAATTTAGATACATTTACATACCCAATGCCATTATATGCAGAAGGTAAAAATGATGTTTTTGTAGGTAGAATTCGTCGTGACGAAAGCCAGCCAAATACATTAAACATGTGGATCGTTGCTGATAACCTGAGAAAAGGTGCTGCAACAAACACAATTCAAATTGCTGAATATTTAATTCAGGCAGGTTTGGTATAAGTTAGAGATTAAAGAAAATTGTTATAAAGGAAAAGCCGTAATTGCAGAAATGTGATTGCGGTTTTTTTATTGCGTAACTTTTAAAAATTGTAATTCATAAACGATACTTTTGTTTGATATTCATTTAAAATTATGAGAACAGAGATTAGTTATTTTTGGTTTGGGAAGTTTGAATCAGAAAAAGAATATTTTGATTTTGTGGGAGAAGATGAGGCGTATTATAAAGATGATGATTACGAAGAAAAATACATATCGGAGTTTGCAAAATCCCAAAGCGAGCATTTTTTAGATCATGATTTTATCGAAAGCGGATTTGAAAATGAAGCGATTTCTTTTGAAGAAAAATTCGTGGGATATTCGTATGGTACACAATGGATTTCTGAAGCGAAAAAAAGATTGATGCACTTAAACAAAAATCCGGAAGAGCTAAATACGCTTGTGTTTATTTCGAAAAATCAAATTAAAAACCCGGTTTCGATAGCTGATGCAAAATTTAATCTCTTATATATAGGAGAAATTGAATATGATATTTGAGTTTAAAGTTTTAAAGAAAATAGCGAAAATCGTATCTTAGCTATTATAAATACAGATGAAATGAATTTCGACAATTATAAAATAATCCCGAATTACAAGACCAATAAAACAGACTTATTTCTTGCAGAGGATGAAGATATTCTGGCGTGCGAGAAAACCTTAAATATTGTTTTTGATGATGATTATAAAGAATATGTTTCAACTTACGGAAGCGGAATTCTTGGCGGAACTTATGTTCGAATCTATCTTCCGGAAACCATAATTCTTACTTTAGAAGAATGGAAAAATCGTATAACTGAATATTGGTTTTGGGATGAAGGAAAAGAGGTGTTGACAAAAGAGGAAGTTTTATCCCGAGATTTCGGGACAATTAGAATTGGAGACACGTATGACGGAGATGAAATTATTCTTTATAAAGGAGAATATTTCGTTTTGCCAAGACATAGCGAAATGATTTATAAAGCAGGAAATACACTCGAAGAAACGATAACCTGGTTGTGTTCGTCAGGAATTTTAACCGAAGCGTTTCCTGAAAGAGAATTTGAACCTTTTGATCCGAATGAGTTGGGGTAAACTACAAATAAAAAATTCCAAATTCCGATAGTGTGTACTATTGTTGGAATTTGGAATTTTAAAATATTGTACTTTATGGTTTAGTATTCAGGAGCTAATTCTAATTCTAATCCTTCTAACTCGGTAGTAATTGGAATCTGGCAACCCAAACGGCTATTTGATTTAACGTAAAATGCTTCCGACAGCATGGCTTCTTCTTCATCTCCCATTTCAGGTAATGCAACATCATTAAGAACATAGCACTGGCAAGAAGCACACATGGCCATTCCGCCGCATGTTCCTTCAACAGGTAGTTCGTATGCTTTGCATAACTCCATTATATTCATTGCCATATCAGTTGGAGCTTGTAACTCGTGTATAACTCCTTCTCGATCTTTAATCTTTATTAATACATCCATTTTAATTATTTGGAATTTTACTGGTTAGGATTTTATAACGTGAAAAAATCCTTAATTACGTTAACTATTTTTTAAACTAAATGCGTATTCTTTTTTGCTTCCTTCTTTAGGGCGCATTTTTACACCAAGAATATTTCCGTTTTTTTCTAGTATAGTGACAAAAGCAATTACAGAATAATAATCTTTATCTGATTGAAAGATTAAAGTACCTTCATAAGTTGAATTCATTACTCCTTGTTTATCTGTTGTTACAGATACTTTTCTAGGATGTGCAAATTGAGCTGCGCTGTAAGTTGCTTTGTTTGCAAATTTGGCTTTGCCGTTACAGAAATCGTATAAGAAATCATAATTACCAATTCTTAAACTGCCTTCTTCTTCATTTGCGTTGGTCGAAAATACAATCTGACCTGAGTATTTAAAGTCTGACCATTCTTCTGATTCGTTTAACCAGGCTTTGTCAACAACTAGAGTTTGCGTAGTTTGCTGTGCATAATTCACAGAAACAAAAAATAGCAATAAAAATAGAGCGTAATAGTTCTTCATAAATTTAAGATTTTGGGGTTATGTGACAAATTTAAGTTAAATATGTAACAATTCCTTAACTAAAACTCTTAAATCTTTACGTTGTTTTTTGCTAAATCCGCAATAAGTTGCTTTGTTTGTGTCTTATTTTTAAAAAATATCAAATCAAAGCGCTTAAAGAACTATTATTCTTGTTAATTGATTAAATCTAAAAAGCAGAAAAAATAGCGTTTTTATTACATTATATTTACCACAGTTTCTATTTGCGGAGCATATTTTTTTATTGTTGTTTCAACACCTGCTTTTAGCGTCATTTGGTTTACACTACAGCTAATACATGCTCCTTCAAGACGAACTTTGACATGTTTGTCATCGTCTATAGAAATTAGCGTAATGTCTCCTCCGTCAGAATTTAAAAAAGGTCTGATTTCGTCTAGAGCCAATAATACGTTGTTTGTTAATTCTTCTGTTGTCATAATATTAATGTGTCAATTAGAGAATTAGAGAATTCGATAATGCTTAAAGAAAATTTTAAATTCTCCCGGAAACATTATCAAATTGCCTCATTATCTCATTATCTAATTTATTTCTTTACTGCTGAACAACCTGCCATAGTTGTAATTTTAATGGCTTCTGTAGCAGGCAAAGTATCATTTCTGTTTACTACTTCCTGCACAACATTTCTGGTGATCTCTTCGAAAACAGTTTCGATTACAGAGGCAGTTTGCATTGCTGCAGGGCGGCCATAATCTCCGGCTTCACGAATAGATTGTACGATTGGTACTTCACCTAAAAACGGAACATCTAAATCCTGAGCAAGGTTTTTTGCACCTTCTTGTCCAAAAATATAGTATTTATTGTCAGGTAATTCTTCTGGTGTAAAGTACGCCATATTTTCGATAATTCCCAAAACAGGAACATTGATGTTATCCTGCATAAACATAGCAACTCCTTTTTTAGCATCGGCAAGAGCCACAGCCTGAGGAGTACTTACTACAACAGCACCAGTAATTGGTAACGATTGCATGATCGAAAGATGAATATCTCCGGTTCCCGGAGGTAAATCGATTAACATAAAATCTAAATCTCCCCAATCTGCATCAAAAATCATTTGGTTCAATGCTTTTGCAGCCATTGGACCTCTCCAGATAACAGCTTGACTTGGAGCTGTAAAGAAACCAATAGAAAGTATTTTGATATCGTAACTTTCAACAGGTTTCATTTTTGATTTTCCGTCAATAGTGATCGAAATTGGTTTTTCGCTTTCAACGTCAAACATAATAGGCATCGATGGTCCGTAGATATCGGCATCAAGAATACCAACATTAAAACCCATTTTAGCAAGCGTTACAGCAAGATTTGCAGTAACAGTCGATTTACCAACTCCACCTTTACCAGAGGCAACGGCAATGATATTTTTGATTCCCGGGATAGCCTTTCCTTTTATTTCGTTCGGGTTTTCCTTTGCTTCAACTTTAATGTTTACTTTGATTTTTGCCTCAGGAGATACCAACTCAAGAATTGTTTTTCTGATATCATCTTCGGCTCTTTTTTTAATGTGCATTGCTGGTGTGTGCAAAAGTAAATCTACTACAACTTCATCACCAAAAGTAATGACATTGGCAACAGCGCCACTTTCAACCATATTTTTTCCTTCTCCGGCTATAGTGATTGTCTCTAGAGCTTTAAGAATTTCTTTTCTATCTAATTTCATCTTAATCTACTGTTTTCTATTGAAAGAAATCAATTTACGTATTGTGTTTATTTAAACTGATTTCAGACTACAAAGATAACAGATTATGTTCGGATTCAAACCCTTTTAAATTGTATTTATTGATATAGAGATTAGTCAAAATGATTTTAATGGTTTGTATTTGCTTTCTTACAATAAAACTAAAGCAAAAATTGCATCTTAGACGATGCATTAAAAATGCTTTTTAAGTTAAAACTGATTAATTTTATATTCAATTTTAAAAAAATGATGACTAAAATGTCAATAATCTTAGCTATATTTGAGTACCCAAATTATGATTTCCACTGTTTGAAAAATATATGAAAACTTGTTTTTGGACAAATTATGGGGTTTCGGTATTTTTTTAATAGAATTTCCTTTCTAATTTAAATCTAAGAAATATGCGAAATTTTACTTTCTTCTCTGTAATTATTGCTGTTAGTTTTTTGATGTCACCCTTTGAATCTTCTGCCAAAGAGATTATTACAAAAAATAAAAAGACGGAATTTGAAAATGTTCTTTCCTCCAAAAGATATGTTTCAAAAGCTACTGTTGATGCGGAATCCATTACTCAGTTTTATAAAAAATATCCCAAATTAAAAAAATACCAAAATGATGTTCTGGATCTTTATAAAAAGAAAGAATATAATTTGATTTGGCATGATGATAAAAGTGTTAGCGAATTTGGATCGCTCTTGTATCATAAAGTGCATTTGCTTAATGACCAGGGTATAAAAGCTACGATGCCTTATATGGATTTGGTAGATGATATTTTTAATGAAAATGTCTCTAATAAATTACCTCAAATTGATACCGAACTTTTATTGTCTAATATGTATGTGTTTTATGCGAGCAACGTTTATTCAGGTGTTGATGCTGCAACCCTAAAGAAAATTGGTTGGTTCTTGCCGGCAAAAAACATATCGTATGCCAAGATATTAGACTCTCTTATGGTTGATCCGGACCGATTAAATAAAGATGAAAATCTTTTATTCGGACAATATTATAAACTTCAAAAAGTATTAAAAAAATACCGAACAATTGAGAAAAATAATCTTTGGAAAAAAATAGATATTGATAGTGCAACTTACAAAGATTTGCGACCATTTGATAGTGGTGTTGCGATAAAACAAATACGCGAACGATTATTTGTGGTGGGAGATTTAGCGCAGGATTCTAAAAGAGATGTCTACGACGAAGAGATGATGGCCGGTGTTTTAAAGTATAAAAAAAGATACGGACTTAAATTAAATTATGCCCTTACCAGAGATCATATCAACCAAATGAATGAGCCAATTGGTAATCGTATAAAAACGATAATGCTAAACATGGAGCGTTGCCGATGGATCCCGACAAATCTGGCAAAAGCAGATGAATATATAATGATTAATATACCATCATTCAGGTTGATTTATGTAAAAAATGGTAAATACGAATTAGTATCAGATGTTTTTGTGGGAACCCGAATGACCGAAACGGTGATCTTTAGCGGAGAGATGGACAGGATTGTTTTTAGCCCCTATTGGTATGTTCCGCAGAGTATCATTAAAAATGAATTAAAACTAAAAATGGCCGAAGATAAAAACTATCTGGCCGATCATAATATGGAATGGAATGGCGGGAACGTTCGACAAAAACCAGGTCCTAAAAACTCTCTGGGATTGGTGAAATTTATGTTCCCAAACCCGAATGATATTTACTTGCATGATACACCGGCAAAAAGTTTGTTCGAATTCGAAAAACGTATTTTTAGCCATGGATGTATTAATGTAAAAGAAGCAAAAAATCTAGCGCTTGCCATTTTAAAAGACGATCCGGATTGGCCAGTTGATAAAATAGATCAGGCGATGAGCGGCGAAAAAGAAACTACTTGTAAGCTTAAAACTAAAATACCTATTTACATTGGTTATTTTACAGCCTGGGTAAGCGATGACGGCGATATTGGTTTTTATCCTGATGTTTATGATAGAGACACGCAATTGTATAAACTACTCTATGCTGATGCTGTAATGTAAAATAAAAAGAAACCCGCCAAGTTGTTAAAATTTGGCGGGTTTCTTAAAAAAAATGGTCTACAAGCTTATTCGTATTTTAAATATTTTAAGATATCGATTTTGGTTACCTGATAGGCTTTTGCCAACACTATTATTAAAGTTAAAATCACTAACGAAACTAGAGCAACACTAAACGGAGCAACTGAAATACTGGTTCTGAATGCAAAATTCTCCAGCCATTTTTGTAACAAAATATAGGCTGGGATAATACCAATTACAAACCCAAATAAACAGAAACCGATATATTGTTTGGAAAGTTCTTTTAGTAAAGCATCCGTTTCTGCGCCTAATGTTTTTCTGATTGCGATTTCTTTTAATCTTCTTTCCATCGAGAATGAGGCTAAAGCAAATAATCCAAAAACGGCTATAATGATTACCACGAGATTCAGGATAAAAAATAAATTTTTCTGTTTCACCTGTTCTTGATAGGTTTTGGCAAATCCTTTGTTTACAAATTCGTAGTCAAAAGGATAATCCTGATTGATGTTTTTCTCCCAATAGTTTTTTAATTTTGCTAAAGTCTCGGTTAGGTTGTTAGGTGAAACTTTTACAAAAACATTATCAAAATTATTCCATTTAAGAGTTTTTATTGTTACGAAAATCATTGGAGGAACTTCGCTCTGAAGACCGGTAACATGAAAGTCTTTAACAACACCAACCACTTTAAATGACATATTTCCTTTCTCATTTCCCCAACCGGATTGTATTATGGTATTTATAGGGTTTTTAAGTCCTAGTTTCTTGGCCAGAGTTTCATTTATTAGCCAATTGCTGATGGTGTCTGAAGCGTATTTCGGGGATAAATCTCTTCCTTTAACAATTTTAATTTTCATCATTTCGAGAAAACCATAATCCATTACAATATTCCTTGGCTGTACAAAAATACCATTGTAGGTAAAACCTGAACTTGAATTACTGCCATTTCCAAAAGAACCTGCAAATGTAGATGCATCCTTAACGCCTGAAAATTTTAAGATCTCTTGTTTTGTAGTTTGGTACTTTTCGGATTTTTTAGATTGATCATTATATCTAAACGGAATACGGATGACTTGATCTCCGCTAAAGCCAAGATCTTTATTCATCATATAAGTTACCTGAGAGTTTACGATTAAAGCACCAATAATAAAAAAGGCAGCAATACCAAACTGAAAAATCAACATCGAATTTCGGATCCAGATACCGCTTTTGCTTCTGGAAAAATTGCCTTTTAAAACTTTTAATGTTTCAAAATTAGAGATGTAAATAGCAGGGAATATACCAGCAAGAACAATTACTAATACAAATATAAAAATAAGCTGCAGGTAAAATTCGTTGCCATTCATAGTTAAAGACTTTTTCAAAAAGTTGTTATAGTATGGCAATGAAAGTTCTACAATTGCCAAGGCAAAAAGAATAGCCAGAGTTACAATTATAGCAGTTTCAAATATAAACTGAGCGATAATTTGTTTTTTGCTCGCACCAACAATCTTACGAACTCCTACTTCTTTGGCACGTTTTATTGCCGAAGCAGTTGCAAGATTAATATAATTTACTAAAGACAAAGTAAGAATCAGGATAGATAAACCAACCATGATATAAAGTAATTGTAAATTACCTCTGCCTTCAGGAAAATTATCGACATTAATAGATTTTGTGCCGTGTAAGCGAGATGTCGCTAATTGGTCAACAATAATCCCAATCTCACCATTTTCTTTGATATATTGCTCAGCTGTTTGACCATTTTCTTTAGCACTTTTTAGAGTCCTGTTGATAAAATTTACATTTTTCATCTTCTTTAAAACCGTCTCTATACTAACTCCTTTTCGGGTTTTAATCATTAGGGTATAATTGAAGTTCCCCCATTGGCTAATATCATTTTGGTCTATTAAGCCCCCAAAAACATAATTGGGTTCTATAGAAGAAGGTTTGATGATTTTATAAACCGATTTTACCACAAAAGGTTTATTGTCCTTTGTAATAATTTTGCCAATAGGATCTTCGTTTTTAAAAATTAGTTTCGCAGTCTCATCAGAAATAGCAACACTATTTTTTTCTTTTAAGATGTCTTTTTTGGATCCTTTGAGAATTGGGAACGGAAAAGAATCAAAAAAGTCATAATCTGCCATTATGATTTTTTTTCCAATCCATTTTTGGCTGCCATGTTTTATTACATCTTCGGCATACCAATTGGCGAAAAAAGTAATAGATTCGATTTCAGGAATAGTGGCTTTGCAGGTTAAGCCAAAAGGCACAGGGCTTGAGTTCCATATATCGCCACTGTCTCCAAATTTATTTAGAACCTGATATACATTTTCTTTTTCAGGATTCCATTTATCGTAGGCGTGTTCATTATTCCAATATAAAATTGCGAAAATTACTCCGGCGATTCCAATGCTTAATCCCATGACATTCAAAAACGAAAACAATTTGTTTTGCTTTAAATGATATATAAATATTTTAAACCAGTTAAAAATCATGATAGTTTTTTTATAGTTATTGTAGTTGGTTTTTTTAGTTTGGTCTAACAGGTTTTTAAGCCTGTTAGATTGTTATATTATAGCTAATACTTTGCAAACAAATCCCACCAGGATTAAGATTGCGGTTACAATAAATTTTATCATTTTAAGATTATTTAGCGTCCATAAAAACATCAACATTTCTCTGATTTAGTTTTTCAGAAAATATAACACCATCTTTCATGTGAATCGTTTTTTGCGAAAACGAAGCATCATAATCGGAGTGTGTCACCATCAAAATAGTAGCTCCTTTAGCATGTAAATCTGTTAAAAGTTCCATTACTTCATTACCATTTTTACTGTCCAGATTTCCTGTAGGCTCATCGGCAAGGATAATTTTAGGATCATTTACCAAAGCTCTTGCAACGGCAACCCTTTGTTGTTGTCCTCCTGAAAGTTGCTGCGGATAATGTTTTAATCGGTGCGAAATATTTAGTTTCTCAGCAATTGCCTCGATTTTTTGTTTTCTTTCTGATGCTTTTACATTGTTATAAAGCAAAGGCAATTCGATATTATCATAAACCGAAAGTTCATCAATCAGGTTAAAATTCTGGAAAATAAAACCAATGTTTTCTTTACGGACAATGGCTCTTCCTTTTTCTTTTAAACCCACCATTTCCTGATCTAAAAGCTTATAACTTCCGCTGGTTGCGCTATCCAAAAGTCCGATTATATTTAGTAAAGTCGATTTTCCGCAACCAGAAGGTCCCATGATTGTAAGGAAGTCTCCTTTTTTAATTTCTAAAGAAATCCCGCTTAAAGCTGATGTTTCTACTTCTTCTGTTCTAAAAACTTTGGTTAAATTTTGAATTGTTATCATAGTTTTAAAATTTTAGTTGTTATTGATTGTTTTTTGATTGATGATTGAAACTTTTATTTTTTACCACTAATTTCACGAATTAGCACGAATTAAATTTTTGACTATCAGAATAAAAATTCGTGAAAATTTGTGAAATTCGTGGCAAACTTTTTAACTGAAAACTGAGACTGAAAACTGTTTTACTGTGAACTACTAATCGATAATTGCTCAACATCTTTATAGTCAGTATAAGACGAAGTGATCACAGATTCTCCTTCTTTTAAACCTTCCAGAACTTCATAATACGAAGGGTTTTCCCGGCCTAATTTTATATTTCTTCTTTCAGCCTTATTTCCTTTTACTACAAAGATCCATTTTCCTGCGGTTTCCTGACTAAAACTTCCTTTTTGAATGACAAGAGTTTTATTTTTTTCAGATAAAATTAGTTTCACGCCAAAACTTAATCCGTCTTGTAATACAATATCCTCTTTAGATGTAAAAGCCAGTTCTACTATAAAATGTCCTCCTTTCACTTCCGGAATTACTTTGGTAACTAAAACTTCAAGGTTTTTCCCTTTAAATTCTACATGACCTTTCAAACCTTCGCGTATTTTTTCCAAATAAAATTCATCAACATCCGCAGTCAATTTGTAACCTTGTTTAGAATCTATTTTTCCGATGCTTTCACCCGCCTGAAATGTTTTTCCTAACACGGGTTGAAAAGAAGTTAATCGGCCGGATTCCGGAGCAGTAATCAAAAAGTTCTTTTTGTTGTTTCTCAAAATATCCAAACTTTTCTCCATGGTTTGAATCGAATGATTGATTTGCGAAATCTGAATCTGATTCGTTTGTTTTTCTTTTTGAATACTTTGCTGAATCGTTCTTTTGCGTTCTTCCTGAAAACGAAGACTTTCCTTAAACGTATTCCAGTCATTTTTAGAAATCACCTCTTTTTCATATAATCGGGCATTCATGTCGTATAATCTTTTTGCATCATTATAATCATGTTCAATTAAAACCAAATCTTTATTTAAGTTTAATTCCTGATTTCTAATGTTTAGTTTTCCTGTATTCAAATTGTTGATTTGCTCAATAATTGCTGTTTCCTGAGTCAGATAATTCAGCTCCGTATTTGGGTTGTACAAACGAGCCAGCGACTGACCTTGTGTAACCATCGCGCCATTCTCAACAAAAATCTCTTTTACAGATCCTCCTTCAGTAACATTTACCAGCATCACATTCAAAGGTTCTACTTTGGCCTGAAAAACAACAAAATCTTCAAAAAAAGCTTTTTCAACTTTCTGAACACTTAATTCTTCTGCTTTTACATTTAAACTTCTTTTAGTATTAAACGAAAAAAATACGATTGTTGCCAAAACTAAAAAAACTCCAATTGCTATTGTGAGATATCTAAATTTTCTATTTTTACGAGGAATTACTTTGTCCATTTCTTTAATAATTTACTGATTACCAATAGGTAAATACTGTGCCGTAAAAATTATTATTTGTAAAGTGTTGATTTTAAAGAAGCTTTAAAAACCATTCAAAAAAGAAGTGTTCGATAATGAACAGTTGACCGTTCGTTATCGAACAAAAAAAGACATCATGCGAAAAAAACAAGCCCAAATATTAATCGTCGACGACCAGGAAGAAATTCTTTTTTCGGCAAAAATGATTCTCAAAAAACATTTTGAAACCATTTTTACAGAAAATAGTCCAAAAAAAATCATTTCTATTTTAAGTGAAAATGAAATAAATGTGGTTTTATTAGATATGAATTACCGAATTGGTTTCGAAGATGGGCGTGAAGGCATTCATTGGCTCAAAGAAATAAAAACACTTTCGCCACAAACCATTGTGATTTTAATGACCGCATTTGGTAAAATTGATACCGCTGTTGAAGGAATAAAAATTGGTGCTTTTGATTATATTCTGAAACCCTGGAATAACGAAAAATTACTTGAAGTAATTGATAAGGCTGTAGCCGAAAGCAGAAAAAATAGTAAAAAAGTTGTCGAAGAAAAACCAGCAAAAAACTACTTTGTTGGAAATTCGCTTAAAATAAAACAAGCCTATTCTATTGCCGAAAGAGTGGCCAGAACAGATGCAAACGTTTTAATTCTGGGTGAAAACGGAACAGGAAAATATGTCTTTGCAGAATTTATTCATCTGAATTCTGAGCGAAAAGCACAACCCTTTATTCATGTCGATTTGGGTTCCTTGAGTGATAATTTATTCGAAAGTGAGCTTTTTGGTTATGCAAAAGGCGCTTTTACAGATGCCAAAACAGATACTCCCGGCCGATTTGAAATAGCTTCCGGAGGAACAATTTTTCTGGATGAAATTGGCAATATTCCGCTGCATTTGCAATCTAAACTATTGCACGTTTTGCAAACTAAAACCGTTACCCGTTTAGGAGAAAGTAAGGCCAGACCTTTGAATGTTCGTGTAATTGCAGCAACCAATAGTGATATAAAAGCTGAGGTTAAAAACAAAACCTTCCGTGAAGATTTGCTATATCGAATCAATACAATGGAAATTCATTTGCCTTCATTGCGCGAACGAAAAGATGATATTGTCCCGATGGCACATTTTATTCTGGATAAGATTGCCGAAAAATACAATCATGGTCCTGAAGCTTCGGGATGGCATTTTGAAGATAATGTAGCGCCATATTTAGAAAAATATCCATGGAAAGGAAATATTCGCGAACTTGAAAATAAAATAGAACGCGCTTTGATTTTAGCCGATAATAATACCATTTCTGTAACGAATCTCGATATTTTAGATTTCGAAGAAATTCAGGAAAACGATGAAAACCCGTTATCTGAAATGGAAAAAAGTGCTATCGAAAAAACACTTTTCAAATACAACGGAAACATCAGTAAAACGGCAGAAGAGCTTGGTTTGTCAAGAGCTGCATTATACAGAAGGATTGAAAAGTACGATTTGAAAAACTCATAACACAATTCTATAGATATAGTTTTGTGATCTTTAATTAGGTTTAAATTGCAAACCAAACCTTGCGAACTTTGCGAAAAACCTTGTGTGCTTTGCGGTTAAAAACTTTAATCTCGGGCAATAAAAAATAAAATAATGAAAAACTGGAAATTTTATAATGCGTTGTTTTTAAGGGTTGTCTTTGTTATGATTCCCTTTTTCTTTTGCATTTTTTTGATTTATAAAACGCTTTATTACAATGCGCTTTTAGTTGGGTTTTTTATTTTTCTATTATTGTTTGAGATGTATTTTTATATTAAAAATCATTCTTTGTTTTATGACAAGATATTGCTTTCGATCTTGCAGAATGATTTTTCGACCAACTTCCCGAAAGATTATAAAGAAAAGAAATTTAGTAATTTATATCTTTTATATGAGACCTTAAAATACCAGCAGCAAGATCAGACTTCAAAAGAATTAATTTATAAATCGATATTAAATAATATAGATACAGCGACTTTGATTCTTGAAAAAGAAAACGAAGACTGGAATGTTTTTTTAATGAACGATTGTTTTTCCCGTTTGTTTAAAGTACCAAAAGTGAGTCACTGGAAATACCTGAAAAATTATTTACCATCACTTTGTACTGAGATTGAGAAAACCGAATTTTCAGAATTAAAATCGGCAATTTCGATTAAAATAGAAGAACAGGATCTACAGACTTTTATGCTGCAAACATCCTACACACAAACGTATGAAAAAGAATATTTTATTATTTTATTAGATAGTATTCAGCGTGTTATTGAGAAAAAAGAAAAAGAAGCCTGGATTAATCTGATGAAAATTATTTCGCATGAATTGATGAATTCCTTAACGCCAATTCGTGCGCTTTCGCAGAATTTACTTCAGATTGTCGATCAGGAAAAACTTGAAGAAGATGATTTCGATGATATTAAAAGTAGTATTTCGACCATTATCAATCGAAGTGATCACTTGCAGGTTTTTGTCGAAAATTATCGAAAACTCGCCATGCTGCCAACGCCTACAAAACAAATGACGCCAATAAATTTACTTTTAGAGGATTGTATGCGAATTATGAGTCCAATTTTGAAAGCGGAGAATATCGAATTGGTTAATGAAATCAGTAGCCCAAGATCTATTTTGATAGATAAAAGTCAGATCGAACAAGTGATTATTAATCTCATCACCAATAGTGTTTACGCCTTAAAAGAAAAGTCAGAAAAGAAAATGTTTTTGTCCAGTTATACCGAAAACAATCGCTTTTTTATTACCATTTCAGACAACGGAAAAGGAATTGATTCTGAGATTAGAGACAAAGTATTTCTGCCATTTTTCACCACCAGAAAAGATGGCGCCGGAATTGGTCTAACACTTTCTAAAAACATCATCGAAGCCCATGGCGGCTACTTAAGTTACCAAACCGATGAAGATAAAACGAGTTTTGTGATTTGCTTGATCTGATTTGAACCATATAAGTTATATAAGTTCATTTTAAGCATTATGTATAAATCTCTCTCAAAGTTCGCGAGGCTATTTTTATTAATCGCGCAAAGTCGCAGAGTCGCAAAGTTTTTTATTTTTTAAGCTTTCTTTGCGCATTTTTTGTCATCCCGATTTCTATGATAAAACCAAATCTTTTTTATAAGGGATTTGGTTTTTTATTACTGCAAAAACCCGATGGATTATTTTATTTCTCACAGC
>NZ_CADCSU010000045.1 GCF_902804475.1 Flavobacterium bizetiae | reverse complement strand
ATTATATTTTAAAAGGAACACATTAAATTAAAAATAGAAAAGATCATTTTTAGGGAAGATGATATTAATTCATTATTTTTTGACTGCTTCCCCATTTTTATAAAAGAATCAAAAAAGATAGTTTTTTCTTTGATCTCAAAAGATTAAAAACAGCTAAAAATACTTTTTCTTCAGCGATATCATACAAATGTCTGGTTCATAACATATCAGAGACTAAATGTTAATACAATGTTTTATAATGGGACATTTTTATTAATGTAAACGTAACCTTGCAGACCTACCCTCATTTCTAATTTTGGAGACATATTATAAACAACACACTTGTAGTATATGTCATTTTTTAAATTAAGAATACATCGCAAAAACAGAATCGAAATTCGGGTTTTAATAAGCACCGTTCATTGGCTAAATAATCCAAAAGAAATGCATCATGTATAAAGGATTTACAGATGAACAGCTTGTTGAATTATTGAAACAAGGAAAAGATAAAGCGTTTGATGAATTGTATTTTCGGTATCGGGATCTGTTGGTTCGCTTTGTTTATATGAGAATAAAATCTGTTCCCGTTTCTGAAGAAATTGTTCAGGAAGTTTTCACCACCATTTGGGAACGTCGAAAGACTTTGGTTATCCAAAAGAAATTCTCAGCTTATATCTATACTTCCGTTCGATATGTAACCTTAGATTATATCAAATCCCACACCATTACCGATCAATATATAAAAGAAGTCTCAGACAGAAGCAGTAATGATCATAACAGTACCAATGCTACTGAAGACTCTATTTATTACGAAGAACTTCAGGAAGCGGTAGACAAAGCGACTTTATTGCTGCCTAAAAAATCCAAAGAAGTTTTTATTCTAAGTCGGATCAAACATTATTCAAACAAAGAAATCGCCGAAGAGCTAAATGTCTCGCACGAAACCGTAAAGTATCATATTGCTTATGCGCTAAAATTTATGCGAAACTATTTGGGCGAGTTCAATTATTAGGAGACCTGAATTAAGATACGGTTTTCTTTTCTTAACAAAAGCGTAACCTTAAGCGCCTACCTAAAAAGAACAATCCCGAGACATACTATTAAAGAGATAAACAAATTATAATGCCTGAAAAATTACATCAAGATATACAACTTTTTTTAGAAGGAAAGCCATCTGAAAAAGGAGAAGAATTATGGAATAACTGGTACGATCATCCCGAAGAAATTTTAGATCCTGCTTTACTGATACAATCTGATCATTCGAAATTGAAAAAAGAAATCAGACAAATTAAAAAAACAAATACGGTTATTTTTCTTTTTCCTCGAAATTGGGCTATGGCAGCTTCTTTGATCTTTTTAATGGGTTTATCCTGTTTTTTTTACCTGTCATTTACAAAAACAGTTTCTAAAGAATATGCCACCAAATTAGGCGAACGCGCAAAAATAACCTTAAGCGACGGAACTCAAATTTGGCTGAATGCCGGAAGTCATTTAAAATATCCCATAAAATTTAAAGGCGGAACACGTGAAGTATACCTTACCGGTGAAGCTTTTTTTGATGTAGCCAAAGACAAAGAACATCCTTTTATTATTCATACCGATAAAATGGATACGAAAGTATTAGGAACCAGTTTTAATGTTCAGGCTTATCCGGATCATGTCACGCAGGAAGTTTCGGTTTTAACCGGAAGAGTAAATGTAAAATCGACTGTTACAGATGAAAATGTATATGTAACTCCGGGACAAAAAGTAGTTTTTAAATCGAAAAACAATAAACTACAGGCATTTACAGATATTCCGATGAATTCTATTTCGCTATGGCGAAAAAATATCATTGTTTTTGAAGACGCTCCGTTACCGGAAGTTATCGCTACAATCAATCGCAATTATAATGTAGCGATCCAGATCGAAAACAAGAACCTCAACAATCTAAAAATCAGTGCTTATTTTAAAGAATTACCTGTTAATCAGGTTGTCGCTTTAGTGTGCAATATTATTAATGCCAATTATAAAATCGAAGCAGGAACTTATATCATTCAATAAGAAAACCTTTAAAAGAGAATAAAAGAATTAAAAATTGAGAATTAAAAATTAAAAATCTGCTCGATTTGCTAAATCTGTGAGCAAAAAAATGAAACACATAGAAACATAGATTTAAAATTAAGAATTAAGATGCTTTTAGAAAATCATGATTTTTTCACATAGCTAGTGTGATTTATTCCAAGTGAAACGCCTTTTATCGACAAAGAAAAGCTATGTCTCTATGTGTTAAAAACAATTACGCAATTACAAGTATTTAAAATTAAGTTAATCAATCATCTACGTAGAAACCAAGCAATAATCCAAACACAAATTAAAACTCCAAAAACATGACTAAAAAACAAATGCGGTACGTCGTAAACTGTCAGAGCATTAAAAAAACGGTAGTAACAAAAGCACTTTTGTTTATCGCCTTATTTTTTATCGGCTTCAGCATAAAAGCAGCAAACGTTAACATCAGCAAGCGAGTAACCTTAAAAGTAGACAATGAAAGTATAAAAAGTGTTTTTCAGAAAATCGAAAAACAGGCAGATGTACACTTTATGTACGAAACGAATCAGGTAAACACCAATCAAAAGATTAGTTTAAAACTGAATAACGTAACATTAGAACAAGCATTAGATAAAATATGCAGCAATTTTTTCCTTAAATATGAAATTGTAAGCAACAATATTGTCATCAAAAAAAATCAAAAAGTGGCTGATGCTGATCAGGGAAAAATAAGCCTTTCGGGAACCGTTTTTGGCGGAGACGACGGAATGCCGTTGCCGGGTGTTGGTATTAAAGACAAAGATTCTGATGCAACAGCAACAACAGATTTTGACGGAACTTTCAAGATGGAAATCAACTTATCTCAGGCGATACTTGTTTTTTCGTACGTAGGTTACGTTACGCAAGAAGTAAAAGTAACAAGTTCAGATAAAAACATAAGCGTTAAGTTATTGGCCGATATGAAACAACTACAGGAAGTGGTAGTTATGGGATATGGTTCTGTAAAAAAGAACGAGGTTTTAGGGGCTGTTGGAACTGTTTCTATGAAAGAATCTTCGAGCAGAACGTATAATAGTGCAGCCGAATTATTGCAAGGAACTGTGGCGGGTGTTACGGTAATTAACAACGGTGGAGATCCTACGGCTGAGCCAACGATTAACATTCGTGGTATTGGTTCTTTGAATGCCGAAACGCCTCTTATTGTTCTTGACGGAATCATCTACAGCGGATCTTTAAATACTTTAAACCCAAATGATATTGCTTCGATTAGTGTTTTGAAAGATGCGGCTTCGGCAGCAATTTATGGTGCGAGAGCTTCTGGAGGTGTAATTTTAATTACGTCTAAAAAAGGAATTTCAGATCATATTAATGTGAATGTAAATTATCAGGGAGGTTTTCAGAGTGTAGCCAAAAAACTGGATGTTCTGGATGCGGCAGGATATGCTGATGCGATGAACACGGCGAGAGATAATGCCGGAATGCCAAGAATTCCTGCTTTTGATCCTGCTTTTGAACCAACAGCAAGAACAACAAAAACAAACTGGATGGATGAAATTTTCCGTACAGGCGAAATACAGGATTTATCGATTTCTGTAAACGGAAAAACAGAGAAATCGAATTTCTTTTTATCAGGAAGTTATAGAAAAAACGAAGGTATTTTATTGAATACTTACGGAACAAGATATACGGCAAGAGCCAACTCTTCTTTTAAACTGGCGCCTAATTTTACCTTTGGAGAAAACTTTTCTTATTCTTTAACTGATGGTCAGGCAGCCAATACTACAAGTGGTTATACAGGAGCAATTTTGGCAGCGATTTTTTATCCGCCAAATGCTACTATTTACAGAGAAGATGGTTCAGGACAATTTGGTGGAGTTCCTGAAAAATACATTGGTTCTTACGGAGACGTAATTAATCCGGTGGCGTATTTAAAAAGATTAGACAACAGAAATCCTGTTTCGACGGTTTTAATTAATCCGTATGCTGAATGGGAAATTATCGATGGTTTAAAAATAAAATCGAACTGGGGTTATACCAGAATACAAAACAACGCGACTGATTTTGCAACTAAAATTACAGAACCGGGAAAAATATTCGATTTCAACAGATTGACTTTAACTAACTCAACAACAACAGATTTGTTAAGTGAGCAAACGGTTTCTTACGAAAAATCACTAGGTAAACATAATTTCAAAGCTTTGGCAGGATATACGTATCAACAAACCAAAAGAGATTTCTATACCGTACAAGGAACAGGTTTTGACAGCGAAGATGCATCACAACGTTATTTGCTAAATGCGAAACTGGTTCAGCAAATAGAAGCAGGTATGGCCGAAGAAATTATCTCTTCGTACGTAGGAAGGCTGAATTACGACTTTAACCAAAAGTATTTGATTTCAGGAATTGTGCGTCGTGACGGAACTTCAAAATTAACTTCAGCAAATCGTTGGAAAGTGTATCCATCTGTTTCTGCAGGTTGGTTAATCTCTGAAGAAGGATTCATGAAAGGCATTAACCCAATCATCAGCAACTTAAAATTACGCGGAAGCTGGGGACAAATAGGAAACTTAGGAAACCTGGGGCCATACCAGTTTAGTGTACCGTTAAACCAGACACAAGCTTTAGTAGGATCAACTCCAACAATCAATTACGGATATTCAGAAAGCGAATTATCAAACCCAAATTTAAGATGGGAAAGCTCTGAGCAAACCAATTTAGGTTTAGATTTTAGCTTATTCAATAATGCATTATCAGGATCTGTAGATGCTTACGTAAAAACAAACAAAGACATGTTGGTTCGTGATCAGCTTCCGGGTGTTTCAGGAACTCCAAAAGGCAGAATTGTAAACTCTGGAGATGTAGAAAACAAAGGTCTTGAATTGAGTTTGATGTATCAAAAAACACGCGGAGATTTTAAATTTGATATTACAGCGAATGCCGCATTTTTGAGTAATAAAATTGTTTCGATCAAAGACGATTTGACTTCACTTGAACCTTTAAATTTAAGCAGAGTTCGTAGTTTACCATTGGCAAATATCTATCAGGTAGGAAGTCCGGTTGGTGCTTTTTACGGATATTCTACAGACGGATTATTTCAGAGTAATGCAGAGGCAAAAGCGTATGTAAATGCAAAAGGCGAAATATATCAGCCAAATGCAGTTGCAGGAGATATTAAATTTAAAGATGTAAACGGAGACGGTGTGATCAATAACAACGACAGAGTAGTGCTTGGAAATCCTTTTCCTAAAACAACTTTTAGTTTAAACACGAATTTTAGATATAAAGGTTTCGACATGAATATCTTTTTTAGCGGAGCTGCCGGAAATAGTGTTTTTAATGCTGTAAAACATACAGGTTTAAACGGTTCTTTTCCTGGATATAATTTATTGGCAGAATCTAAAAATGCCTGGTCGCCAACGAATACCAATACGAGTATTCCGGTACTTTCAGCAACAGATAACAACAATAACTTTGGTAGAATCTCTGATTTTTATATCGAAGATGCTTCTTTCGTAAGATTAAGAAACCTTTCTATAGGGTATACAGTAAATGATCAATGGTTGCACGGAAAAGCGAAACTTAGATTTTTTATCTCAGGACAAAACCTTTTTACGATCACAAATTATTCAGGAATGGATCCGGAAGTTGGGCTTAAAAACTTTGGTATGGACTTAGGGAAATATCCTCTTTCCCGTATTTATATGACAGGTGTAAACGCAACTTTTTAAAAAATATAAAACAAATAAAATGAAAAATTTAAGTCTTTTAGTATTGAGTTTTGTGCTTTTATTAAGTACTACAGCTTGCGAAAGCGAACTTGATTTGATTCCGCAAGGAGCACCTTCAAGCGCCAATTTCTGGAAAACTCCGGCAGATGCAAAAGCAGGAGTAAACGCTATTTATGCTTTATATTCTGATGATAATATGTACGGTCGTGGTTTTTTCTGGCTGAACAATGCGAGTGACGATATTGGTACAAAACCAAGACAAAATGCAGAACGTATCAAGAATTTTATTGTTGATGGTGCCGAGTCTGATACCAAAGATATCTGGAGAATTCACTACGAAATTATGAAACGTTGCAACGACGTAATTCGCAATATCCCTAAGATTAATTTAGATGATAAAACTAAAAATATGATGTTGGGTGAGGCTTATTTTAATCATGCTGTAATGCATTTAGAATTGGCTTACCATTATGGTGATGATCGCGCCGGAATTCCAATTCAGGATCGTGATGACCCTACAAATGTTTACGTACCAAGAGCTAAAAACGTAGCCGAAAACTACGCCTATATCGCAGCAGATTTAGTAAAAGCAGCAGATTTATTGCCTTATTTTAATGAGCTTACGCCAGACAATTACGGACGTGCTCATAAAACAGCTGCATGGGGATATTTAGTGCGTACTTATTTGTATGCAAAAGATTGGGACAATGCGATTAAATATGCCAATATGATCGTAAACAGCGGAAAACATAAGTTATTAGACAATTTTGAAGATGTATTTAAAATTAAAAATAACTGGTCTACAGAATATATCTGGTCTGTAACTTCAAGTGCCGAAAATACTTCTTTAGGTTCTATTTTTCCTGGAGTTTGTTTAGAGGATAAAGGTTGGGGAGTTTACAACGGTTGGGGAAATTTTTATCCTACCAAAGAATTGTTCGATACTTATGATCCGGCAGATAAAAGACGTAGCGCTACAATTTTACAAAAAGGAGATAAATTCATGTATTTTGGTGAATTAGTAACTTTCAACGAAGGAAAATATCAGGTAAGTTCTAGTAACAGAACAGGATATCAGTTTAATAAATATATGGAGCCGTTTGGTTACCCTAAAACAACTTCTGGCGGAATCGACATTCGTTATGTAAATGCGAATGGAGACAAACCTTCGACAGCTTTAAACGTGCCTCTTTTACGTTATGCTGATGTGATTTTAATGTTGGCAGAAGCCAAATTAATGAAAGGCTTAAATGCTGATACCGAAATTAATATGATTCGTCGTCGTGCAGGTTTAGGAAATCTTGCAGGAGCAACATTAACCGATTTAAAAAGAGAAAGACGTTGCGAATTGGCCGGAGAATGGACAGACCGTCATTTCGATTTAGTACGTTGGGGAGATGCTCAGGCAACTTACGCAAAACCATTACACCATTATAACGGAACCGTAATTTATCCTGCCCGTAATTTTAATCCTGCAATTCACCACGTTTGGCCAATACCACCAGATGAAATCGCAGTGAGCAAAGGAGCGCTTACGCAAAATAAAGGTTGGTAGTTTGTAGTTTCATTTTGTTTGTTTAGTTTTTTCTACTCTGCAAGCTTGTCGGAGCTTGCAGTGGTAAGAAAAAAACAAATGAATTTTATATAATAATAAGCCAGTCTTTTTTTAGGAAAAGGCTGGTTTGTGTTTAAATTTTATAGCCACTCCCAATAGCTATTGGGATAATAAGATTAAAATGATTTTTAATCGTTGGTAAACAATTTAAACGAGTAATTAAAGTAAGTCCCAACGGGACGATATATCTATAGCAATTCAATTTTAAGATAAAAAAGGCCCCATCGGGGTGACATATATATCGCTCCGCTGGAGCTTTAATAGTATGAAAAAAATAACCCCAATATTGTCAATTTCGACGAAGGAGAAATCTTCGCGAGAAATTCTACAAAGATTGGAATTACGCACAATCTTGTCATTTCGACCGAAGGGAGAAATCTCACTCGGAATTCGACAAAGATTATCGACATTGTTTGCGGAATTTCTAGTGAGATTTCTCGTTCCTCGAAATGACAAAAATGAGATAAGTCACCAACAACTTTAGAAAATAAACAAACCCAATTTTTCCAATGAAAAAAATAATCACCCTTTTTTGCCTCCAGTTTTTCTTGTTTGCGCAAGCACAGGAATACAGTTCATCAAACATACATTCGCACAATGATTATGCGAGTAAACTTCCTTTTTACGAAGCGTATTCTAACGAAACCGGTGTTATCGAAGCCGATGTTTTTATTGTAAATAATGAACTTTTTGTGGCGCATACTTCAAAAGAAATTACGCCTCAGAATACGCTTAAAAGCCAATACCTGGATCCACTTTCTAATAAATTAAAATCTTTAGGCGGAAAAGCTTACCCGAGTAATAAACCTTTAATTTTAATGATTGACATCAAAACAGAAGCTGAGCCGACTTTAAAATTAATTGCGCAACAATTAAAAACATATCCTGATTTAATTTCGAATAAAAATATAAAAGTGGTCATTTCAGGAAACAGACCTTCGCCAACAAACTGGAAAGACTATCCGGACTTTATTTATTTTGACGGAAGATTAAACGAAAACTATACTCCGGAACAATTATCCCGCGTCGAAATGATTAGCGAGGATTTAAAACAAATCACCATCTGGAATGGTAAAGGAGTAATGACTCAGGCTGACGCCGAAAAAGTGCAGGCCATCATTAAAAAAGTACACGATCAGAACAAAAAAGTGCGTTTTTGGGCTACGCATGATAATGTAAATACCTGGATGACATTGATGAACCTAAAAGTTGATTTTATTGGTACCGATAATGTACCGGAATTAACGCATTTCATCAATAATATTAAATCGACTTTTTATCAAAATACGGAGTTTCATCAGGCATACGTTCCCAGAAACGGATTGACATTTTCGAAAAAACAACCTAAAAATGTTATTCTACTAATTGGTGACGGAATGGGATTAACGCAAATTTATTCGGGTTACACCGCAAATAAAGGTCAGCTGAGTTTGTTTAATATTCCAACACAAGGGCTTTCGATCACTAAATCATCCGACAGTTATATTACCGATTCGGCTGCGGGAGCAACAGCAATGGCAACGGGACATAAAACCAATAATCGTTTTATAAGTGTTGATGAAAGCGGAAAACCTCTGGAATTGATCACGCAACAATTGGCAAAAAGAAACTTTAAAACGGCCATAATTTCAGCAGGAAATATAACTGATGCTACGCCAGCCTGCTTTTATGCACATCAGCCGGAAAGAAGTTACAGCGAGCCTATTGCCGAAGACTTTTTATCAAATCCATCGGATATTTTAATTGGCGGTGGAACAAAAGAATTTACAACAAGAAAGGATGGTAAAGACTTGTCGAAAGTTTTAATGCAAAAAGGCTATACTTTTTCGGATAAATTCAGTTCACTTGATACGATTAAAAACTTCAAATTTATTGTTTTGGATGATGCTTCGGTGGTTTCTATGAAAAACGGAAGAGGAGATTTTCTAACGAAATCTTTGGCGAAAGCTACCTCAACTTTTACCAAAACTAAAAATCCGTTTTTTATTATGGCCGAAGGTGCACAAATCGATTATGGCGGACACCAAAATAATGTAGAATATATAGTTCGCGAAATGCTTGATTTTGACAAAGTGGTAGGACAAGCTATGGAATTTGTAGATAAAAATCCGGAAACCCTTTTGATCGTTACAGCCGATCACGAAACGGGTGGACTTTCGCTAATCGACGGAAGTATAGAAAAAGGTTACGTACACGGAAGTTTTAGTACCAACGATCATACAGCTGTTCCCGTTCCGGTTTTTGCTTACGGTCCAGGCGCACAAAATTTTACTGGTGTTTATCAAAATACCGAAATCTATACTAAGATTATGGAAGTTTTATCTAAAAAATAAAAGGAAATCATCTTCTAAATAAACCGCTTTTTTCTATTGTTGAAAAAAGCGGTTTTTGCATTTAGAAATCATTGTACAACGCAGGTTTTACATGAAAATTGGAGTTTTAATCTTGTATCTTTTTTTTTATAAAAAAGTAAGTTTTGGAAAAAAAGCAAATAAATAAAAGTTTCTGTGTTTTTTAAATAACTGATAATTAGTGTTTTGTTTGCGTGTCTTGAAATTCTAATGTTCCTCTAATGTGGCAGCGAAAATTTAGATTTAAATTGCGCGATTATTGTTTTTTTTTAGAAAAAGAACCTTGAATCTGAATTGGTTTTCAAGAGAAAAAACGGAGATCAAGAGTTCTTTTTTGTAATAGTATTTTAATAGATGTTGAATAAAATTAAAAATAGTTTTTTGTGTAAATGCCTTCAGGCGTTACTAATTGGCTATTTTTTAATGAGCAGCATTAATATATCCAGTAGTTTCAGCCAGATCATAAATAATAATACCGAGGTAGATTCTGTAAAAGGGATTACCTGCAATTTCTTGAAAAAAATATTCAAATGCGACAGAATTGCGGAAGAATTAGATGACTATGAAACAAAAGATACTAAAACCGCTAAACTGGCAAAAGGAATTGTTTTATTAGAATATCTGGTTCCGTTCGAAGCTTTTTTACCGGGATTATATTTGCAGATTGCATCAAAAGCCAAAAATTATACAGACAACCCCGTCTTTTTATTTGCATTTCATGGCAAGATTTATTTGCCTCCTCCTGAGATGATTGTATAAATATTTCACTTTTTTTTTGTAGATTTAAATGAAAATCTAGCATCCTTAATACGGTATTTATCGTACATTATTTTCTATCTATTAATCTTGTATTTATATATAAATTCATGACACCATTAAAACGTTTTTATAATTTACTGGCACTTGATAAGCGCGACGTATATCAAATTATATTTTACGCCGCTTTTGCGGGTCTCGTAAATCTTTCCCTGCCTTTAGGAATTCAGGCCATCATTAATTTTATTCAAAGCGGACAACTAAGTGTTTCGTGGGTAGTATTGGTTTTTTTAGTAACCGTTGGAGTTGGTTTTGGCGGTGTATTAATCATTTTACAACTTCGAATCGTCGAGAATCTGCAACAAAGAATTTTTGTACGTACCTCATTTGAATTCGCTTACAGAATGCCTTTAATTAAATTTAAAGAAATGTATTCTGAGTATGCGCCTGAAAAAGCCAACCGCTTTTTTGATACGCTTATGGTTCAAAAAGGAACTGCAAAATTGCTGCTGGATTTTTGTGCTGCCTTTTTGCAAGTAGGTTTTGGTATCATATTGCTGGTTTTGTACCATTCCTTTTTTACCGTAATCGGACTTTTATTTATCGTTATCCTTTATGTGATTTTTAAATTTTCGTACAAAGACGGTTTAGAAACAAGTCTCAACGAATCTAAGTTTAAGTATAAAGTAGCAGCCTGGATTCAGGAAATTGCACGCAATCGTGAAAGTTTTAGAAGAAAAGGCGGTTTCGAATATGCATTAAACAGAAACGATGGTTATGTGAGTCAATACATTAACTATCGCGAGAAGCATTTTCAGGTAATGAAAAAACAATACATTCAGCTCACTATTTTTAAAGTTATTGTTACGGCTGCCCTTTTGTCGATTGGCGGTTTTCTGGTAATTCACCATCAAATGAATATCGGGCAGTTTGTGGCAGCTGAAATTGTCATTGTATTGCTGATCAATTCGGTAGAAAAAATAATTTTTGGATTAGAATCTTTTTATGATGTATTGACTTCTGTCGAAAAAATTGGTCAGGTTACAGATATGGAGATTTCAGGTATTCCGCAAACTTCAGCCGTAAACGATACCGGTATTAATATCGAAACTGAAAGTGTTGCTTACAATTATCCCGATCACAACAAAAAATCTCTTAAAAATATTAACCTGAAAATATCTCAGGGCGAAAAAATCATTTTAAGAGGACCAAACGGAGCCGGAAAAAGTACGCTGTTACGCTTACTTTCAGGTTTACTTGAACCAGAAAGCGGTACCATGTACATTACAGACAACTATATGAATCGTCTGGACGAAAATACATACAGAGCGCAAGCGGGTACATTTTTACAAGGCGATACGCTTTTTGCCGGAACCATCAGAGAAAATATTCTTTTTGGTAACGAAACTATTGATAATGATGAACTAAAATGGGCTTTAGACAATGTTTGCCTTACGCCGTACATTAAAACTTTTCCTAACGGACTTGAAAATCAGATTCATCCGGGCGGACGTGAGCTTTCGGCTTCAGATGTTCAAAAAATTCTTTTGGCGCGAAGCATTGTAAACAAACCGAATATATTATTCCTCGAAGATCCCGTTGATAAAATGGACGAAATGACTTCAGGTAAAATTGTTGATTTTTTACTTTCTGATGAACATAACTGGACGGTTATCCTGACTTCTAAAAATGATATCTGGATGAACAAATGCGACCGTATGATCACGATCGATGACGGAAAAATTATTAACGACATAAAGCTTTAATCATGCTCAATATATCTAAAGATAATCATGTACTTATTACTCCGGGAAAATACGCTTCGATAACCAGCGTTGCCCGCAGACCCCATTATAAAATTTTAAACAGAGTCATCGTAGGGTTTTTATTGTTTGGCGTTGCCTGCTTATTCCTGCCCTGGACACAAAATATTTCAGGAAGCGGATCTGTAACGACTTTAAAACCCGATCAAAGACCGCAAACCGTGCATAACGCCATTGCCGGAAGGGTAGAAAAATGGTTTGTAAAAGAAGGTGATTTTGTAAAAAAAGGAGATACAATTCTTTTCATTTCAGAAACCAAAGAAGATTACTTAGATCCTAATTTAGTGGGGAATACCAAAGAACAGGTCGATGCTAAAAAGTTGGCAGTAGAATCTTATGGAGACAAAGTAACCTCTCTTAACGATCAGGCGACTTCGCTGAATGCCGAAAGAGAATTAAAATTACAACAAGCACAAAATAAAATAAAACAAGCCCTGCTGAAAATTAAAAGCGACAGTATGGATCTTGAAGCTGTAAAAACACAATTAAGAATCGCGCAAACACAATTTAATCGTTCTACTGCACTTAACAAAGAAGGCCTAAAACCAATGACTGATGTAGAGCAAAAACGATTAAAATTGCAGGAATCCGAAGCTTATATTATTACGCAGCAAAATAAATTTTTGAGCAGTAAAAATGAACTCATAAATGCTAAAGTCGAGATTAATCGAATCAAAGCAGAGTATTCTGAAAAAATTTCGAAATCAAGAAGTGATAAGTTTACCGCTTTAAGCACACAATATGATACAGAAGCTCAGGTCAATAAGTTAGAGAATCAATATGCCAATTACAGCATAAGAAACGGAATGTACTACATAACAGCGCCTCAAAGCGGTTATGTAAACCGTGCATTATTAACGGGGCTTGGCGAAACTATAAAAGAAGGAACGCCAATTGTAAGCATTATGCCGGCTACTTATGATATAGCAGTAGAAACTTATGTCGATCCTATCGATCTTCCGTTGGTGCATCGCGGTGCAGATGTACGTGTTTGGTTTGACGGATGGCCAAGAATCGTATTTTCAGGTTGGCCGGGATTATCTTACGGAACCTTTGGAGGTAAAATTGTAGCCATCGAAAATTTTATAAGTCCTAACGGAAAATACAGAGTACTAATTGCTCCCGATGGAAACAAAGAAGAAAAATGGCCAAAAGAACTCAGCATAGGTGCCGGTGCACAAAGTATAGCCCTGTTAGAAACCGTATCGGTATGGTACGAAATATGGCGTAACCTGAATGGTTTTCCTCCAAATTATTATAAGACAGATGAAAAAGCAACAAATGGAAAGGAGAAGAAATAAGATGAGAACCGTTATAAAATTATTTTCTTTTTTATTCTTATTAAGCATCGTAAAAGGCTATAGTCAGGATTTTAATAAAGAAGAATTAAGTTATAGCGAGTTTTTAGGATACGTAAAAAAATACCATCCATTGGTAAAACAAGCCAATCTTGAAGTAAGCAGCGCTCAGGCAATGCTTATGGTGGCCCGTGGAGGATTTGATCCGAAAATTGAAGTAGATTACAATAAAAAAGAATTTAAAGGAACCGAATATTACTCCTTATTAAACAGCAGTTTTAAAATTCCGACCTGGTATGGAGTCGAAATCAAAGCCGGTTTTGACGAAACAGACGGACAATATTACAATCCGCAAAATCGTACACCCGAAGCCGGATTAACCTCTTTAGGAATCAGCGTAGCTTTAGGTCAGGGAATGTTTATCAACCAGAGAATGGCAGATGTACGTGAAGGAAAATTGCAGCTAAAACTAAGCGATGCACAGCGAAAATTACGAGCCATCGAAGTTTTATATAAAGCCAGTGAAGCTTATTTTGAATGGAGAAAAAGTTACAACGAAGCCGAACTTTATAAAAGTTATCTCGGTTTTGCCAGTACACGTTTTAATGGCGTAAAAAAACTGATAGAATTGGGCGATTCGCCTGCAATTGATAGTGTCGAAGCCGGAATAACGGTAAGAAAAAGGGAACTGAATGTAGAGAACGGAAACCTGAAACTGGCCAAAGCCAAACTTAATCTTTCTAATTATTTATGGATCGAAAATGTACCGGTAGAATTAGAAGATAATGTAAAACCGGAACAGAATTTAATTCAGACATTAGAAGAAACATTAAAAACCTCAGCGATGATGGTCAACTCAGAAACATTTGAGGCTCATCCTAAAATTCAGGCTTTGGAAACTAAAATGTCGATGCTCGAAATCAACAGACAGCTCAAAGCAAATTCGTTATTGCCAAAGCTGAATGTGGGGTATAATTATATCTCAGAACCGTCATATTTTAATTCTTTTAATGCCGATGATTATAAGTTCAATATTGATTTTAGTATTCCTATTTTTTTACGAAAAGAAAGAGGAGGACTTAAACTCGCCAAACTTAAAATTCAGGATTTAAAGTTTGATATCGATCAGCAAAGACTAGAATTAAAGAATAAAATAAAAGCGCAGCAAACAGAAATTGCGTCTTTAAAAAGACAAAAAAATGTTATTGATAATCTGGTCAAAGATTACGTGACCATGCTTAACTCAGAGGAGAAATTGTTTTCCTTTGGCGAAAGCTCCATATTCCTTATCAATTCGAGAGAAAACAATCTGGTAAGTGCAAAACTATCACAGATAAGTATCGAAAATCAGTATTATATTTCGAATGCCGAGTTGTATAAAATCCTGGCAAACCCCGATTAATCTTGTATTATCTTAGAATTTAATTATATTTAATTATATTTAATTGTTGACTGAAAAAGCCTGTAAAATTGATGTTTTACAGGCTTTTTCTATTTAAAATCTATATTTAAAATCAGATTAATTTGCCGTAATCTGATAGGCACATCTTCTTTCTCCGGCAATAATATGACTAATGCGATTTATGTTTACTTCGTTTCCTAACACAGACCGGAATGTGTTTAATTCAGACGAGCAAAATCCCTGACAAATTGTTGCAGCAGCACAAATAGGGCAGTGGTTTTCTACTAAAAGATAACCATCGTCATTCTTAGAATATTCGGCCATATAACCTTCCCGGGTTCTTATTTCGACCAGTTTTTCTATCTTTTGTTCTAAATTATCGATCGTATCAATTTCTTCATGATACTTCTTTTTCCCTACTTTTTCATAAACATTAATAACATCATCCAATGTATTTTTGCCCATCGAGCTAATAATATTAATTAGTTTTAAGGTCAATTCAGCATGCGTATCCGGAAATTTTGCATTTCCATTAGCTGTAAGACTAAACGTTTTTTGCGGTCTTCCCACACCTTTAGATTCTTCCAGCGGATGAATAAGTTCTTCCTCAACAAGCTTAACAAGTTGTTGTCTAACGCCTTCCTTCGTTATTTTAAGCTCATGCGCAATCTCGAGAGCCGTAAGAGAACCTCGCATTTTGAGCAACATTAAAATCTTATTTGTAGTCATAAATTAATAAAACAAGTATTTAGTTGTTTTATTATGCAAAATTATTAATTTTGTCCTTCTTATCAAAGCCCATTGCGAGATATTATGCCGTAAAAGCAATCAAACTTGTGAGTTACAGAATTTATTAATGCAAATTGTAGATTATGGTACCAGAATTACGATCACCTCCCCTTAACTTATACGATAGGATGACTTTACCTGTTGATATTGTTCCGTATTGGAATGTATTGATGAAAACCTATAAATAATACATCCTCTCTACAGTAGATTTTAAAAATCTCAAAACTTTGGCTAAAGATTAAAACCTACTCAACCCGCTACAAAAAATAGTACTCAGGTTGGGACGGGGATACCTATGCCTAAAAATTAGCCCCATTCAACAAAATAAAATGCAGTAAATACCTCAATTTTTTAATCATCCAACTATGGAAATAATAAATAAAATAGATGCCTCAGGCATACAAACACTCGATTTACGATCCTACAAACCCGATGAAAATGATGTTATAAAATTCGATATCGTACCCTTTCTTATAGAAGATTTTCTATTACAGGAAAAAGCCTTCCGTTCAGCCATGAGCGCTATAGACTGGACTCAGTTTACAGGAAAAGATGTCGTAATTCTTTGTTCAAATGATGCCATCGTTCCGCTTTGGGCTTATGTACTAATCAGTTCATTACTAGCGCCACATGCAGCAATAGTAGTGTATGCCGCAACTGGAAATTATATTAATCTTTTGTGGACAGAAAGAATACGAAGAATAGAATTTTCGGCATTCATCAATCAAAAAGTAGTGCTTAAAGCCAATTCCTCCATACCCGAAGAAATCCTTGTTTTGGCCACAAGCCAGTTAACTAAATATGTACAAACCCTAATGTGGGGAGAAGCAGGTTCTCCTTTAATGATTTATAAAAGAAAATAACCAATGAAAAAAATAATAGCAATCCTCTTTGCAGGAACACTTTTGATAGTTTCGTGCGAGACTAAAAAAACAGAACAAGCAGAAACTCCGGTATCCTATCCTACGCTTACGATAAAGACTCAAAAAGCCGATGTTTCGGTAGAATATCCCACCATTTTAGAAGGTGAGCAAACCGTAGAAATACGCTCAAAAGTAGACGGATATATAGAGCAGGTTTATGTTGAGGAAGGTTCGGCTGTAGCCAAAGGACAAGCGTTGTTTAAAATCGATGCCAATAGTTATTTACAGGAAGTAAACAATAAAAAAGCAGCAGTTCTCGCCGCCGAAGCTAGTTTGGAAACAGCCGTTATTCAGACCAAAAGAACAGCTGCTTTAGCAGAAAAGAAAATTATAAACAACTACGAATTAACCTCGGCCAAAAACACTGAACGCGTAAAAAGAGCCGAGTTAAGTCAGGCAAATGCCGATTTATCTTCGGCAAAATCAAAACTTGCCTTTACCAATATTTTAAGTCCAATTAATGGAGTAGTGGGAAGTTTGCCTTTTAAAATAGGAAGTTTGGTCAGCAGTTCGGCGCCGGATCCTTTAACAACAGTTGCCAATACCAAAAATATTTTTGCTTATTTCTCTTTAAGTCAGCAACAATTAAATTCCTTTTTAGATCAGTTTTCAGGCAATCAGTTAAAGGATAAATTAAAAAATATGCCCGATGTTTCTCTCGTTACCGCCGATGGAAATACTTATTCTTCAAAAGGAAAAATTCAGACGTTGAGCGGAGTTTTAAATGCCGGTACAGGATCAGCCAATTTTAAAGCCATTTTTCCAAATCCTGAAGGTAAACTTTGGAGCGGGGCAAGTGCCACAATTGTTATTCCAACACAGTTTGCAGCCGCAATTTTGGTTCCTAAAAAAGCAGTCTTCGAATTGCAGGGACGTTTTTTTGTTTTTACTGTAGATGCCCAAAGCGTTGTGCATAATACTGAAATAAAAATAAGAAATACAGCAACCGAAAAGGACTATCTCATAACAGAAGGAGTAAAAGCGGGAGATATTATCGTGACAGAAGGAATAGGAAATTTAAGAGACGGAGTAAAAATCGCAGCGATTTCTTCTTCAAAAAAATAAAAAATCATGTTTAGAAAATTTATAGAAAATCCGGTATTATCAACCGTAATATCGATTATAATAGTGATTTTGGGATTGCTGGGATTAGCCTCTCTGCCCATATCACAATATCCTGAAATTGCACCGCCAACAGTTGTTGTAAACGCCTCGTATCAGGGAGCCAGCGCCAATGTGGTTTTAAAAAGTGTCATTATCCCATTAGAAGAACAAATAAACGGTGTTGAGAATATGAGCTATATGACCTCAACCGCCAGCAGTAATGGTAGCGCGGCCATAACAATATTTTTTAAGCAGGGAACCAATCCGGATATGGCGGCCGTAAATGTGCAAAACCGGGTAGCCAAAGCCACCAGTTTATTGCCCAATGAGGTAATTAAAGCCGGTATTACAACCAGTAAACAATTGAGCAGTACAGCTTTGAGTTTCCTGCTGTACAGCAACGACGGAAAATACGATGAAAAATTCTTGGATAATTATTTAAGGATCAATATTATGCCTGAGCTTAAACGTGTTGCAGGAGTTGGTGGAGCAGAGATTTATAGCAGTAGGGAATATTCAATGCGTATTTGGTTAAAACCCGATGCAATGGCTAACCAAGGCTTAGTTCCGGATGATATTATTGCAGCCTTGCAAGAACAAAACATCGAAGCAGCTCCCGGAAAAATTGGAGAAAACAGTAAAGAATCAGTTCAATATTCTTTAAAATTCACAGGCCGACTTGAAAATCCGGAAGAGTTTGAAAACATTGTATTAAGAAGTGATAAACAAGGAAGTTTATTACGATTAAAAGATGTAGCCGATATTGAGTTTGGCGCGTTAGATTATACGTCTTCACTTATTACGCAAGGTAAAGTTTCTTCGGGAGGGCAAATCAGTCAGATTTCAGGATCAAATGCGAGAGAGCTAATTATTGCCTGCGAAAATATCTTAAAAAAGGCATCCAAAGATTTTCCTCCGGGAGTAGAATATCATACATTTTTAAATGCAAATGATTTTCTTGATGCGTCTATCGAAAAAGTAATTTATACCATTATCGAAGCTTTTATTCTGGTTTTTATTGTGGTGTTTGTTTTTCTGCAAGATTTTAGATCCACATTAATTCCGGCAATTGCAGTTCCGGTTTCGATTATTGGTACCTTCTTTTTCCTGAAATTATTTGGTTTCACGATTAATTTATTGACACTTTTTGCTTTGGTTTTGGCCATTGGTATTGTGGTCGATGATGCCATTGTAGTCGTCGAAGCCGTTCATGCCAAGCTCGATCAAGGTGCAAAATCGGCTAAAAAGGCGACTATTCATGCCATGAGCGAAATCAGCGGTGCGATTATATCCATTACCCTGATTATGTCGGCAGTATTTGTTCCGGTAACTTTTATTACAGGTTCGGCAGGAGTATTTTACAAGCAATTCGGATTAACATTGGCTGTAGCCATTTTAATTTCGGCGGTGAATGCTTTGACTTTAAGTCCCGCGCTTTGTGCTATTTTATTAAAACCACATGATCCTGAAAAATCAAATCACAATAATGGATTTTTACCAAAATTCTACGCCAGTTTTAATGTTGCTTTTGATGCCGTAACCCGTAAGTATATTGGATCAGTCCGATTTCTGATTCGCAGAAAATGGATTTCCTTAGTAGCCATAGCAGTTTTTGGAATAATATTTTACGCTTTAATCAAAACAACACCTACAGGTTTTGTACCCAATGAAGATGGAGGAGCGATTTACGGAAACGTTGTTTTACCAGCTTCTTCTACATTGGAACGCACCGAACAAATCACAAAAGAAATCGACAGTATCGCCAGAAGTATTCCCGAAATAGAACTTTCATCTACCTTATCAGGAATGGATTTAATTCACGGAAATGGAGGTTCTTACGGAGCTTTATTCATTAGATTAAAACCCTGGAAAGAAAGAAAAGGAAAAAATCAGGATGTCAATTCGGTTGTGGCTAAATTGTTCGAAAAAACAGCGCACATAAAAGGGGCAAGTATTATTTTCTTTGCCTCGCCAACCTTACAGGGTTTTGGAAACAACAACGGATTCGAAGTTCAGTTGCAGGATCGAACCGGAGGAAGCTATCAGGATTTTGATAAGAATATTGCAAAGTTTATGGCAGCGATTAATAAGCGACCAGAGATTATGTACGCAACCAATCCGTTTAATATTACGTTTCCGGAAATGGAAGTGAATGTAAATGTGGCAAAATGCAAAGAGGCGGGCGTTAGCGTAAAAACCGTATTGAATACGCTTCAGGGATATTTTGGTGGAATCTACGCCTCAGACATCAATAAATTCGGAAAACAATACAGGGTAATGTTGCAATCCCACGCAAATTACAGAGCCAAAGAAAGCGACATCAATAAAGTTTTTGTTCGAACAGATAAAGGAGCAATGGCACCAATATCAGAATTTGTAACCTTGAAGAAAACCTACGGTCCGGAATTTATAAACCGTTTCAATCTTTTTACCTCAACAACGGTTACGGGCGCACCAAATGCCGGTTACAGCTCAGGAGACGCCATCAAAGCAATCGAAGAAGTTGCCGCACAAACTTTAGACAGAGGTTATGCTTATGAATTTTCCGGTTTAACCAAAGAAGAACTTTCAAGCGGAAGCCAAACCACTTTAATTTTCGGACTTTGTTTGATCTTTATTTACTTCTTATTGAGTGCGCAATACAAGAGTTATATTTTGCCATTTTCGGTATTGTTATCCTTACCAATAGGACTTGCAGGAGCTTTTATATTTGCGAATTTGTTTGGGGTCGACAATAATATTTTCCTGCAGATTAGTTTGATTATGCTGATTGGTCTTTTGGCCAAAAACGCCATTCTTATTGTAGAGTTTGCCTTGTTACATCGCTTAAGCGGAAGAGGTCTTGTGCAGTCGGCTTTGTTTGGTGCGAAAGCCCGATTACGACCTATTTTAATGACCTCGTTTGCTTTTATTTTTGGATTGATTCCGTTAATGATTGCGACAGGTGCCGGAGCTTTAAGCAACAGATCTATTGGTACCGCTGCCGTTGGCGGAATGTTAATTGGAACTTTATTCGGGGTTTTTGTAATTCCGGTATTGTTTATCATTTTCCAGTCTTTGCAGGAAAAAGTTGGGGGAGTAAAAGAACCGTCTCATGAACCGAGAGAAATTCATTAAAAGCTCCAGCAGGTATTTTACCGCAAAGCACGCAAAGTTTTTTTACAAAGATGGCTTAAAAAAAACACAAAGTTCGCAAAGCTTTGTGTTGAGCCAGCTTTGCGGTTATTTTTTTTTGCCACAGATTAAAAGATTTTAAAAATTTCTAATTTATTAATTCTCTCCCAAAGTCGCTAAGACGCCGAGTTTAAAAACTTAAAAAATAAAAACTTAGCGACTCTGCGACTTTGCGAGATTATATTAAAAACATATTAAAATGAACAAATACAATTATAAAATAATAGTCATTATACTGATTACTGCCAGTATATGGACTTCGTGCAAAATCACGAAACCGTATACCAAACCCGAAACATCAGTAACTTATCGAGAAAAAGAAACCACAGATACAACAAACATAGCCACTATGAAATGGTCGGAATTATTTACCGATCCTGCCTTGCAACAATTAATTTCTGATGGATTGGCGGCGAACCTGGATCTAAAGATTGCTGTTGAACGAATCAATCAATCTGCGGTAAATGTGAAACTGAGTAAAGCGGCTTTTCTGCCTTCGGTAAACGGGAATGTTTCGGTTAAGGAATCCAGATTGGCTTTCCCGCAAGGGTTTGGACTTTTCGATCAATCGACACAATACGATTTAGGAATTTCTGCCGGGTGGGAAATCGACGTTTGGGGTAAATTAAAAAGTGCTAAAAAAAGTGCGATTGCAAATTTATTGGCTACAGACGCTGCGAAACGCGCCGTTCAAACGCAATTGATTGCCAATATTGCCAATTCATATTACGAGTTGCTGGTACTTGATGAACAATTAAAAGTACTTAAAAAGACAGCCAAAAACAGAGAAACCGATGCTGAGACGATCAAAGTTCTTTTCGAAAATTCGATTATTAACGGAGTTGCCGTTGTTCAGAGTGAAGCCAACTTTTATGAAGCCGAATTAGCGATTCCGGATATCGAACAAAAGATAATCGAAACCGAACATGCTTTGTGTGTGCTTCTGGCAAAATCTCCAACTAAAATCGAACGAAGTTCTCTCGAAAAACAGCAACTTACGTATGATCTTAAAATTGGAGTTCCCATGCAGCTTTTGGCAAACAGACCAGATGTACAGCAAGCCGAATATAATTTTAGAGCAGCATTTGAAGAAAGTAATGTAGCGAGAACCTATTTTTATCCCGCTTTAACGATTAGCGGAGCAGCTGGTTTTTCAAGTTTCGGATTAAAAGACTGGTTTGCCAACGGAGGACTTTTTGGTAATATCGCCGGAGGACTTGCGCAGCCTATTTTCAATAAAGGAATTAACAAAGGAAGATTAGCAACCGCATTATCTTTACAAAAAGAAGCCCTTTATAATTTCGAATTTTCGATGTTAAAAGCCAGCGAAGAAGTTTCGAATGCATTGTCTAAATACGATAATGCCGCTTTAAAAGAAGAAAAAAGAAAAAAACAACTAGACGCTTTATTAAAAGCACTTGAGTTTAATAAAGAATTATTGAACAATTCGACAACCAATTATACGGATGTCTTAACAGCCGAACAAAATTTACTGAACGCACAATTAAGAGGAATCGACGATCAAAGTCAAAAGCTTCATGCTGTTGTCAATTTATATCGCGCACTTGGCGGAGGATGGAATTAAATAATTCTAAATTTCAGGAAATAATAAAGCCCAATCGTATCAGATTGGGCTTTGTTTTTTTTAATTAGCCGATTTTAAATTGTCACCATCTTTATCATGAAGTCTTCTAAAAACCAAACCTGAAAGAATAGTCAGAAATCCTACGACCAGAAATGTATATCGAAAAGCATTGTGAATTTCGTTATGAATAAGCTTTACATCACCCTGAAAAATTTTAAGTACCAAAAGTCCAAAAGCAATTCCGAAACCAATGGCTAATTGCTGATTTACAGAAACTAACGAATTACCACTACTGGTATGATACACCCTTAAATCGGCAATAGAAATAGAATTCATTGAGGTAAATTGTATTGAGTTAAAGAAACCTAAAACCGAAATAATAGGAACATACCAATAGAAAGAAGTATGAATTGAAGGAATTGCCAATGCGCAAATTAAAACTCCAATAATAAAAGTATTGACCATTAAGGTTTTTCTATAACCGTACTTATTTAGAATTTTAATGACGGCCGATTTACCAAACATGGCAGTAAGAGCCATTGGCGCGACAATCCAACCTGAAGTTACCGCCGATTGTCCGTAAGCAATCTGAATCATCATAGGCAACAATAACGGAATCGAACTAAAACCCAAACGCGTCGCAAGATTGCCTACAATGCCCACACGAAAAGTTCTTACCTGAAATAAATTTAAAGGAAAAAGAGGATTATTGTCTGTCACGGCATGACGATAGTACCAATACAACATTAAAAAGCCGGACATCAATACCAATAAAACGGGCGTTAGACGAACGGTATTTCCAAATAATTCTAAGGAAATCGACAATAAGAGCGAGGCCGAAGCAAAAATTAGGAACCCTTTTAAATCAAAATCGATAATAGGTGATTTATAATCCGGCATGTATTTCAGACTTAATAGAATACCAATAATCCCAAACGGAATGTTGATCAGGAAAATCCAGTGCCAGGATAAATAATCGACCATATAACCCCCAACCAAAGGACCTAAAACGGGACCAATTAAGGCAGGGATAATAGCAAAATTCATAGCCTTTAATAATTCTTTTTTAGGAAATGTTCTAATAAGTGCCAGTTTTCCAACGGGCGTCATTAAACTTCCTCCAATACCCTGAATAACACGTGAAAAAATAAGATGAGTTAAATTCTGCGAAAGCGAACAAAATAAAGACCCGATGCTGAATAACAATAAAGCAAAAATAAATACTTTCTTCGTTCCAAATTTATCCGATAAAAAACCGCTAACCGGCATAAAAAGCGCAAGAGTTAATACATAACTAATAATCGCATTTTGCATATCAAGCGGCGATTCGTGCAGATCTTTGGCAATAGCTGTTATCGAGGTATTAAGAATGGTAGAATCGAGCATTTGCATAAAGATCGAAGTCGCCAAAATAATGGGTAATACTTTTTTGGTAGTTTCGATGTTTTGTTCTGCTTTGTTTGTATTCATATTTTTATTTTGGCTTAACTATTTTTAAACACATAGACATAGATTTTTGTTTACTAAAAATAAGCCTTTCACTTATTTAAAATGCACATAGCGATGTGTTTAATAATTACAATTAATTTATTAAAACTTAAATTAATTTGCTTTTAAAAACGGTTAGTTTTTCTCTTGTCATTTCGTTTATGGCGTATGAAATTCCTCCCATGCCAATTCCTGAAGCATCACGACCTCCAAATGGCATCCAATCAACTCTAAAAGCCGTATGATCATTTACCATAACCGCTGTAGCATTTAGTTTTTTAACGGTTTCTAAAGCAATATCTATATTTTTTGTAAAAACGGCAGCCTGAAAATGAACATTGAGCGCATTGGCTCTTTTTATGGCTTCATCGCGGTTTGTAAAAGAATAAATGCAGACAACGGGACCAAAAATTTCGGTAGTAGAAACTTTCGAATCTTCGGATGGATTAAACAAAACCGTGGGCTGAAAGAAAGTGTCCGAAATTCTTTTTCCGCCTGTTATTAATTTAGCTCCTTTTTTAATCGCTTCATTCACCCATTTTTCGACGCGATTCACTTCTTTGGGCGTAATAAGCGGGCCTACATCAGTTTTTTGATCCAAGGGATTTCCTGTAACTAATTTAGTCGTTGCTGCTGCAAAAGCTTCAATAAAACGCTCCACAATCTTCTGATTGACATAAATTCGCTGAACGGAAACACAAACTTGTCCTGCGTGATAAAAACCTCCTTTTACCAGATCAGGAATCATTTCCTTAAAATCAGCATCACTTTCTACAATAACCGGAGCAGCTCCGCCATGTTCTAAGGCACATCTTGTACCCGGAGATAATTTACTTTTCAGGTACCAGCCTACTTTTGCAGAACCTATAAACGAGAAAAAATTAACTCTTGGGTCGGTTACCAATAATTCTGCGGCTTCATTGTCGCATAATATTATCTGAAGCCATCCTTCAGGTAATCCGGCTTCTTTTAAAATCTCACGAAGCGCCAAACTCGACAAAGGCGTTGCCGTTGCAGGTTTAAAAATTACAGGACAACCGGCAGCAAAGGCCGTAGCGATTTGATGAACGGCTAAATTCAACGGATGATTAAAAGCGCTCACCGCCACCACAATCCCAATAGGTTCTTTTGACGTAAAAGCGACTCTGTTTAAAGAAGCCTCAGTAAGTGCCATAGGTATTTGTTCGCCTTTTAATTGAGAGATATGTTCTGCTGCTAATTTTACGCCTTTTATGGCGCGAAGTACCTCAGCTTTAGAATCCTGATAAGGTTTTCCGCCCTCGCTTACCGCTGTTACTAATAAATCTTCGATGCGGTCAGCCATTATTGCAGCTGTTTTTTCCAGTATTTCGATTCTTTTATACGCCGGAATCCATTTCGATTGATCTAGAAATAAGTTTTGGGCAGTATTCAGTATTTTGTCGATCTCATTTTTGCCTGTTAAGGACAATTCTTTAATAAAACTCTGATCGTATGGCGAGGTTATTTCTATAGTCATTTTCATAATGTTTTTATTTTAAACAGTCGATTGCAAGTACAACTTTGTCTTTGGTAGAATTGTTTCCAAATAGCCTTAGCTATTATAATTCATTTAAAGTTACTTAAATAAATTCTCATAATAATCAAAAAAGCGCACTAGATTGCTCAATTTAGGTTTGGAGTAATCCCGTTTTTATACCTCAACAAAGCAAATTTACATGTAAAATTTTCAAAAATAGCACCATTGTCGGAGCGATACAATTTTCATTAACTTTGAATTTGCCAATCTAAAAAGTCTTGAAAATGGAAAAAATAGAGCACATCAATTATATCAAATCACCTATTGCAACTGTTTACAAAACACTAACCACGCAAGACGGACTTCATGATGTCTGGACAACAGAACTCATTGTAAAACCGGAAGTTGGTTTTATTAATGAGTTTGATTTCGGAGATAATGATACCACAAAAATGAAGATAGTAGAATTGTCTTCAAATAAAAGAATACTTTGGGAATGTGTCGATTCTGACCCGGAATGGATTGGTACAAAAATTTCGTTCGACCTTACCGAAAAAAACGGAGTTACGGCAGTCGTTCTCAAACATTTTGATTGGCGGGAATTAACAGAGTTTTACCAATGGTGCAATTACAATTGGGCAATGTTTCTGTTAAGCCTTAAAAGTCATTGTGAAGATGGCGAAGGAACACCATATCAAAAACGAAAGTTTTAGTTTTTAGGTGAATAAAAATTCCGGCGGAACGCTATGTATTGTTTTGTTATTCAGATAGATACTATGTCACCCCGCTGGGGCTTTTTCTTTTTCAATATGAAATTTCTATAAATATACCGTCCCGCTGGGACTATTCATTCAGTAATTCAAGCTCCAGCGGAGCGCCATATTTATAGCGATATATTTATAGCAATATACAAGTTCTGACCTTGCAGCTCCAGCGGAGCGTTATATTTATAGCAATATATAAGCCCCTGATCTTTTAGCTCCAGCGGAGCGAAATATATCATTACGTTGGAAATTTCACTAATCAGATGTTATTTTGATGCGCTCCTTTTTACTGTATGATATTCAAATCCCTAAAAACAGATTTTGTAATCTCTTTTCGGCAATTGCCAAAACTAGCACTATTTTGTTTTCGATCCTGCAATAGGCGTGTGGCAAAAAAGTACGTTCCGTTTTTATTCTCGAGATAACCTACCCACCAACCCGTATTGATGTTATTTTCTCTGGTCCAGCCAGTTTTTGAATGAATAGTATACTCTTGATTTTGTTCTGTTATCATTACCTTTTTTACAATGTCGATATTGCGTTTAGAGAAAGGCAGTTTTTCGTCATAAAAATTCTTCAGAAACTCCACCTGATTGATAGGTGAAATTCCAAAAGCACCAAAATTCCAAAAGTCCGGATCTGTTTGCGAAAGATCAAGATTTCCGTAATGGCAACGTTTTAAATATTTTTTGTAATTATCCTTCCCGATTTTCTTTGCTAATTCGATAAACGCCCAACCTGCCGAAACTTCAAAAGCTTCTTTTACAGCTATATCGTGGTAAATATTGGGGCGATAATCGTATTTTATGGTATCAGTACTTCCGGGCCATTTTACAATATCATTCTCACTCAAAATCGTTTTGGTTTCCAGAGCAATAAGCAAGTTAATAATCTTAAATGTAGAAGCAGGCAATGTTTCTTTTCTTGTGGCAACGGTGTCAGATACAATCCATTTATGATTTTTATTATCATAAATCACAATAGCGCCATCAACATTACAATCGTCAAAGTATTTTTTAAAATCCTGACGCACCAAAACCTCATCAACATTTGATTTTATTAATTGATTGTCTTTTCTCTTAGTCGAACAAGAAAATAGAAGTGCGATAAAAAGAAATCCCCAAATAAATTGCCTTAATCTCATGTTGTTTTTTTAAATAAAAATTTAGGAGCTAGATAAACTATAAATACATTGTTCAAAGCTTTATTATAACGCCATGTATTATTTTTGTCATATTGATAATATGTCACCCCGCTGGGGCTCTTCTTCATAATCAATATAAAATTGCTATAAATATACCGTCCCGCCGGGACTATTTCTTTAGTGAATCAAGCTCCAGCGGAGCGCCATATTTATAGCAGTATAAAAGTCCCTGATCTAAAGCTCCAGCGGAGCGATATATTTATAGGGATATATTTATAGCAATATGTTTTTTTAGGAGCTAATCCCGCACCCGAGCCTGAAAGTGCGAACTGGCGAAGCAATCCGTTCCAATCTTTTGTGGCGAACACCGCCACAAAAGGATTTCCTCCCGAAGCCTCGGGACTATCGGGGCTAGGACAATCATTGTCATAAAAAATTCGTACTCATTCGTGAAATTCGTGGCAAAAAAAACTAGTAAACTTTTTTACACCTTAAAAATCAATTTCTTTTTATAGAAAACCCATAATATGCAAGACCAAAAAACAGCATAAGAAAGTGCATAAGCCAAAGACGCATTCAAAGGATTTTCGAAACAAGGCGCAATCCCGAATTTGTAAATTGAAGTTTGTAAACTGATTTCTTCCGAAGCCATTTCAGGATTCTGAATTTTAATCGAACCTAAAACTCTCGGGATTATTCCTGAAAAGAAAAACACAATCATAGGATTTACACCCCAGATTAAAAACAGTTTTGTCCATTTGGTATAATTGGCAACATCTATTATGTAGTACAATATCGTTAAACATATTGTCGCGATTCCGGCTGTATATAAAACATACGAACTTGTCCAAAGGGATTTATTAATAGGGAAAAAAGTGTTCCAAAGTAAACCCAGAATCAATAAAGAAACTCCGGCGATGGCTAATTTCTTTACAATCTCGATTTTGGTAATCTGAAGATTTAATATTTGTCCAATAAACATTCCAACAATTCCGGTTCCTATAGCAGGCAAAGTGCTCAGAATTCCTTCAGGATCCCAGGTTTTACTCGAAGCCCATAAATGTCCGTTTAAAAGTAAATTGTCTAACCATGCAGCCAGATTAGTTCCTTTTTCGAAATTTGCAGGACCAAATCCCGGAACCGGAACAAAAGCCATCAAAAGCCAGTAAATCACTAATATCGAAGCCGCAACGATAAGCTGTGTTTTCAGGTTTGTTTTTAAATATAAAATAGAAGTAAAGAAATACACAATTCCTATTCGTTGTAAAACGCCCGGAATTCTTACGTCTTCAAAAGCTTCTATTCCGCTGTAGGCTAAGGATATTAAAATCGCAAATATTCCTACTGCGAGATAGGTTTTTACTTTTAAACTAAAGTTTCCTAGCAAAGCATAAGCTACTGCAAAAGTGATCAATAATCTCAAAATCAATAGAGGAATTCCTTCTAAACCAAATAATTGGAATCGGCTGAAAAAAGCCAGAAAAAATCCTAAACAGAAAATACGTAACGACCGAACTATAATTTTATTAAAAACTGCTGCATCAAAATGTTTTACCGGCATGGCAAACGGAATCGCGGTTCCCATTATAAAAACAAAAAATGGAAATACTAAATCGGTAGGAGTGCAGCCGTGCCATTCAGCATGTTCTAAAGGCGGATATATCGAGGCCCAGCTTCCGGGATTATTGACGATTGTCATCAATAAAATAGTAAATCCTCTAAATACATCTAGTGAAATTAAACGTTCTTTTGTCATTGGTTGGGGTTGTTTTTTGGTTTCGTTAATTTATCTGAAAGAGAAAATTGTATTAGGTTTTATTTTTAGTTCGGAAAAGAAATTTTCCCCATCGATACAGACGGAATTCTTTTTCTTGGGCCAAAATCTGAAGTGCCTCCGGAAACGGTTTCATTGGCTAAAATGGCAAATAATATGGCTTCTTTGGCATCGCCGGAAATTCCTAAAACATCGGTATTTTTAAATGTGCAAGGCAATAGTTCTTTTAGCCAACCCACTAATAATGGATTATGAGCGCCTCCGCCAGACATGTAAACAGTAAAAGTTTCGGGAGAATAAGTTGTATTGTTGATGGCCGAATGTATGGCATCGGCAATAGTTTCAGCACTAAATCTCGTTAATGTGGCGAGTAAATCTTCAATAGTAATTTTTTCGGTTTTACTTTGAGTTTGCGCTTTTCGAACATAATCGATACTAAAAAGTTCCGGACCTGTAGTTTTCGGGAATGGTTTCGAAAAGAATTCATCAGCCTTTAAAGCCTCTAAAAGAGCAGGATTTACGTTGCCTTGTTTCGCAATTTTGGCATCTTTATCATATGATTTATCCGGAAAATAAAGTCGGGTAAAAGCATCAATCAAGGTATTTCCGGTTCCGGTATCGGTCACAAAAACTTCTTCAGGATTATGGGTTGATGATAAATAAGTAAAATTGGCAATACCGCCCATATTAAGCATAATGCGGTTTTTATCTTTTTTGCTAAACAAAAAATAATCTCCATAAACGGCCAATGGAGCTCCTTCGCCGCCAGCAGCAAGGTGTTTTTGCCTAAAGTCGGAAATGGTTATAATTCCGGTTTTTACGGCAATATGATCCCCGTCGCCAATTTGTAAAGTGGCATTTGGAAATTTTTCCTGCTGATGTAAAATCTTCGGCGCATGAAAAACGGTTTGTCCGTGCGAAGCGACCAAATCAATTTTTTCTGCCGGAATTTTCCAGTGGTTCAAACGATCCAGAATAATATTAGCATGAAGAATCCCAATCCATTCATTTAGTAAAACCAAATGTTGAAAATCGATTGTTTGTTTTGCAAATACATTTCGGATTTCTGTTTTTACTTCTTCAGAATAATCAACGGTATCAAATTGAATTAATTCAACCTGTGTATTTTCGCCTGAACCTGAAATTTCGCATAAAGCCACATCCAAACCATCTAATGAAGTACCAGACATTAATCCGATAATGGTTCGCGATGGTTTTTGGGCAATTTTATACAGTGATTCCAGATTTGCGTTCATGATATTGTTTTTTTATAAATAGAATTATTCTTTGTTGGCTATAATTTTGAACCATATAAGGAATATAAGAACATATTAGTTTTGCTCTAACATTTAAATGAACTTACATTCCTTATATGGTTAATTATAATTTTTTACTTCACCATAATAGCTTCCTGAATAATTTGCTGAATTTCTTCTCTAATTTTTCCTTTGGCTAGTTTATTCTCGTCGCCATTTACTCCGGGATAGGTTCTGTTGGATAAAAATACATAAACAATTTCTGTTTCGGGATCAACCCAGGCGATGTTTCCTGTAAATCCTGTGTGACCAAAACTAGACGGAGATACGCAAGCACAAGTTGGACCGTCTTTGCCTATTCTTTTATCAAAACCTAAACCTCTTTGGACACCTTTATCTGCATAATAACAAGTATTGAAAGCATCAAATGTTTGTGACGAGAAATACTCTTTATTACCGTAATTTCCTTTTTGCAAATACAATTGCATCATTTTGGCAACATCCATCGCGTTAGAAAAAATTCCGGCGTGACCGGCAACTCCGCCTTCCATAGCCGCTGCCATATCGTGCACATAACCCTGAATAACCTGATGTCTGAAATAGGTATCAATCTCAGTAGGAGCAATGTTGCTTTTATCGAATTTGTCTAACGGATTGTAAAGCGTATTATTCATCCCGAGTGTGCTGTAAAAATTCTGCCTGCTCAGATCTTCCAGTTTTTTATGCGTTTTTCTTTCCAGATATTCTTTTAAAATAATAAAAGTAAAGTCGCTGTATTTGTATTCTTTTTTAAGCGATAACGGACTATCGGCAATGATTTTCATGATGGTGTCGTGATAGTCATTTCGAATATAAAGGCTGTCTGCCACTTTTGTTGTAAAGTTCGATCCGGCAACTTTACGATAGTATTTTTCAGATGGTTTTCCTTGTGGGTCTAAAGTTGCTTTATAGAAAGGAATCCAGGCCTGAAGTCCGGCGTAATGCGTTAACAAATCTTTGAAAATGATGTTTTCTTTGTTTGTTTTGGCAAAAAACGGCACCATATCTTTTAGTTTCGTGTCCAGATTTACTTTTTCTTTATCGTACAATTGCATCACATTTGGTAATGTCGAAATCATTTTTGAGATCGAAGCAACATCATAAAGATCTGTATTGGTTACTTTTTTTCCGTTTTCGTAAGTTTGATTCCCGTACGATTTCTGAAAAATAACATTTCCTTTTCGGGCTACTAAAACCTGCATTCCCGGTGCCATTTTTCCGTCGATTGCTTTTTGCGCCACGGCATCAATTTTTGATAAAATCGCCGGATTCATATTCACATTTTCAGGAGCATTAAAAGCCAGACGATTTAATTTTTCTGTAGATAATCCTTCGTTTACTTTGAAAAAATTATTGATCGATACCGGCAGTTTTCCTTTGGCTTCGATGGCTCCAAAAAGTAATTCAGCCGAAACTACCTGACTGATATCTGAGTTTTGATAAGAAACCACTAAACCTTCGATATCATCAAAATTATTAATAGACAATAACGAATAAGGTTTGGCAAAGATGTCAAGAATTACGTCGTTGCGTTTTGCAATTTCTTTTAGCCAAAGCATTTCTGTTAATGTAAATTCTTGCTTTTCCCAAGGTTTATTTACTTTATGAAAACTGATAATCACCTTATCAAACTTTTTCAATTCCTTATTCAGGCTATCAAGATTGGTGTCTTTAACTTCGGTTATTTCAGTATATTTTTTTAATGTAGAAATGAAAGCACTGTTCGTATCATCGCCCAATTTTACGTAGGCAATTTTCTCTTCTAAGTTTTTGATAGGCAATATTTCCTTTTCGTTTTTTAGAACAGTAACGGCGTTTTCGTATAATTTATAATGCAAAGCATCATTTTGCGACGGATTAAGATCGTTGTAAATATTGGCCATATCTATTGGCTTGTATTTGTTTAATCCGGCCTTGAATTTATAATGTAATATCTTTTTTACCGAATGTGCAAGACGTTCCTCAGTAATTACATTTTCAGTATAAGCTGCTTCTAATTTTTGAACGGCCACGGGAACATTTTCCGGACAAAGTAGAACATCATTTCCGGCAAGAATTACGGCAATTTCTAAATCTCCGGGACCTTTAAAATTGCTGGCGCCTTTCATCGCCAAACCATCGGTAAAAATCAAGCCTTCGAAACCTAATTCTTTCTGAAGCAGGTTCGTAACCACATTATAAGAAGCCGAAGAAGGAAGATTTGGAATTGGCTCTAAACTCGGAATATTAAGATGTCCGACCATAACAGATACTAAACCTTCGTCGAATATTCTTTTGTACGGATATAATTCTATTTGCTCCAGTCTTTCTTTCGAAAAATTAACCAAAGGCAAAGCATGGTGAGAATCGGTTGCGGTGTCTCCGTGTCCCGGGAAATGTTTTCCGGTACTAAAAACGCCCTGACTTTGTACGCCTTTCATTAAAGCAATTGCTTTTTCGCTTACATTAACTTTGTCTTCACCAAAAGAACGGTTCCCGATAATTGGATTTTTAGGATTGGTATTGATATCCAGAACAGGAGCGAAGTTAAAATGAATTCCGATTCGCTTGTTTTCATTGGCCATGTTTCGTCCAACGTTTTCAATTAATTTTAAATCCTGAATCGCACCCAAAGTCATATTCCACGGATATCGGTAAGTAGAATCTAATCGCATGGCTAATCCCCATTCGGCATCAATTCCTACGAATAAAGGTACTTTTGCTTTCGACTGATATAAATTGGTTAGTTTGGCCTGACGAACCGGACCGCCCTGAAAAAAGATTACTCCGCCAACTTTATATTCCTGAACTAATTTTTTGACTTCGTTTACGTGAACAGAATCTTTATTAGAATAAGCCGAAATCATAAACAACTGACCTACTTTTTCACGAAGTGACATTTTACTGTAAATGCTGTCGACCCAGGCAGTTTCTTTGTCAGAGTCTTTAAAAAAAGTCTTTTTCTCTGATGTTTTTGGGGCAACGTAAACTACCGTATCTTTTGTAACAGGATCTGTTTTTAAATCTTTAACTGTATTGTCTTTTTTAGAAACGCCACAATTGGTGATTAAAAATAAAAATGAAGCGCAAAGGCTGATTTTTATGATGTAATCTTTCATGTTTATTATTTTTTGGGCAATTGAAACTTAATAAAAGTATCAATTGATTAATCAATAGGGTTGTGTTTTTAAGGTGGTTTTAAAAACTTATTTTTTCTGTGCTGCGGGAACTTGTCAGGTATAATCCTAAATAAGTGATAAGTCCGTTAAGTACAATTAATTCATTATCAAAAACATATCCTGCAAATAATGCTGCTGAATTTTCGTTTATTAAATACGTAAAGAAAGGCGATAATAAGCAAATTACGGGAACAAATTTGTCTTTTACATGTCTTGATTTCTGGAACAATCCAAAAGCATATAATCCTAGTAACGGACCATAAGTATACGAAGCCACTTTGAAGATCATGCCCACTACAGAACTATCGTTGATCGAGTTGAAAATAAGGATCACAAAGAAAATCAATGCCGAGAAACTAATGTGCACGATATGTCTTGTTCGAACGGTATTTTTCTTGCTGTTTTCGGCTTTGTCCATGCCTAAAAAATCAACGCAAAAAGAAGTCGTTAATGCTGTTAATGCCGAATCTGTTGTGGCAAATGTTGCTGCGATGATTCCTAACAAAAATACAATAGCAGGAATTGTAGCCAAATGGTTCAGTGCGATTTCCGGGAAAAGTAAATCGGTTCTTGGTTTTCCTGTAACTAAATCCGTTGGAATCGCGATGCCGTTTTTGTTGGCATAGATATAAAGCAAAGCTCCAACACTCAAAAAGAAAATGTTGATCACAACAAAGATTCCTGTAAAGGTGAACATGTTTTTTTGTGCCTCGCCAATGTTTTTACAGCTCAGGTTTTTTTGCATTAAATCCTGATCAAGTCCTGTCATGGCGATTGTTACAAACATTCCGCCTAATATTTGTTTTACAAAATGAAATTTGCTTCCGAGAAAATCATCAAAGAAAAATATTTTAGAATAATTGCTGTTTTTTACTTCTTCGAAAGCGCCAATAGCACTTAAATCCATACGATCACAAATGAAATAAATGGTAAGGAAAACCGATGTTACCAGAAAAAACGTTTGCAAAGTATCTGTAATAATAATGGTTTTAAGTCCGCCTCTGTAGGTATAAGAAAAAATAAGTACAAGAGAAATCAGGACGGTAAAGGCAAACGGAATATTATAAAAATCAAATACAAAACGCTGTAATACAATAACCACTAAATAAAGTCGGAACGCCGAACTAACAGTTCTGCTGATCAGGAAAATAGAAGCGGCAGTTTTATAGCTGTAAAAGCCCATTCTTTGCTCGATATAACCGTAAATCGACGTTAGATTCATACGATAATACAAGGGCAATAATAATTTTGTAATTACTATAAATCCTAATGCATTGCCCAAAACAAACTGAAAATATTTGAATTGCTCGCCACTTGGCGCACCCACTTCTCCGGGAACTGATATAAAAGTAACTCCGGAAAGAGCGGTTCCTATCATCCCAAAAGCAACCAGATACCATTTTGAATTTTTATTGGCGGTAAAAAAAGCATCATTTCCGCCATCTTTTCTACTCACTCTGTGCGAGATATAAAATAAGGTTCCGAAATAAATGATGATAAGAAGGAGGATGGTACTTGGTGTCATTGTATAGTTGGGTGGTTTTGGTTTGTTATGTTGATTAAATCTGACCGGTTTCTAAAACCCGCCAGATTTTCGTTGCATTTCGAAATTTATAAATTAAAATTTTAAAGACTATAAATCTATTAAAAATTTTAGTTTTCCATGTTTTTGGTTTGTGACAATAATACGGCTCTTACACTTTTGTGTTTTTGCAGTAATTCTTCGGCTAAATCATATTCAATTGTAAGTTCTTCCATAATCATTTTGATACCGCGTTTTACCAGTTTTTCGTTAGAAAGCTGCATATCGACCATTTTGTTGCCTTTTACTTTTCCTAATTTAATCATTACCGAAGTTGAGATCATATTTAAGGTTAGTTTTTGGGCTGTTCCGGCTTTCATTCTCGTACTTCCGGTAAGGAATTCTGGGCCTACAATTAATTCGATAGGATAATCGGCTTCCTGAGCGATAAGTCCGTTGCTGATGCAGGAAATACTTCCTGTCTTAATATTGTGTTCTTTGGCTTTTTTCAAAGCGCCTAAAACATAAGGTGTATTTCCGGAAGCTGCGATCCCGATAATAAAATCCAAGCTTGAGATTTCAAATTTGGCAAGGTCTTTCCAGGCTTGCTCAGTATCGTCTTCGGCATTTTCTACGGCTTTTCTAATGGCAGTATCTCCACCGGCAATAATTCCGATAATCATATCATGCGGTACACCAAAAGTTGGCGGACATTCTGATGCATCCAGGATTCCAATTCGTCCGGAAGTTCCGGCTCCAATATAAAATAATCGACCGCCCAATTGCATTTTTTTTACAATGGCCTTAACCAGTTTTTCGATTTTAGGAATTTGCTCGTCGATAATATGCGGTACTTTTTTGTCCTCTGTATTGATATTCGTAAGAAGTTCTTTCACGCTCATTTGATCCAAGTCTTTGTACAAAGATTCTTGTTCAGTTTCAGGATTTTTATTTTTCATTTTTCTTTTTTTGATTTTTGAAACCAAAGTTGTTCGAATAACCGGTTTCGATATTTTGCAATTTAGTTGGTTCTATTTTTACTCGTTGGGTATTTTTTTTAAACACATAGTCCCGAAGCTTCGGAATAGTTTATTACTTTAAAAAAGGCATTTCATTTATTTAAAAAAAACATAAGAACTATATGTAATAACAATTGTTTAATAGAGTAGGTAAGCTTTTCTCATTTTTTTGAAGGTTTCTAAATCCTTCTGCCAGCTCTTTCTTATTTCATTTTCTGAAACTCCGCTTTCTATTTGTTGTTGTAATTTTTTTGTTCCGGCAAGTTTGGTGAAAAACGGATTGAAAAATTTCGTTTTATCACTTGTATTTTGATAGGCTTTTATGAGCCATTTAAGTTCTAATTGAGTGAGTTTTGGGTACGAAGTTAAATCTTCTCCAAAACATTCTTTTCCGTTATAAAGCGGATCTTTGGCTCCAAAATTTGGTTTTGGAGTAAAAGTAAAACTGGTTTTCGTTAAAAAAGGAGAACCATAAATCTGAAATTGTTTTTCGGTTCCGCGTCCCATAATTACGTTTGTTCCTTCAAAAAGGCATAAACTGGCGTATAAGTTAATCGATTGGTTATTAGGTAAATTAGGAGATGGTTTTGCAAGTAAACTATAAGACATATCTCGTTTGTAATCTACACACGGAATCACGGTTAGTTTGCATTGTACCGCATTTTTTAGCCATTTTTCGCCGTTGATCATTTTCGAATATTCTCCAATTGTCATTCCATGAAGCAACGGAATAGGGTGCATACCTACAAAACTGGTGAATTCTTTTTCTAAAAGTGGTCCGTCTACAATACCGCCATTTGGGTTAGGTCTGTCCAGAACTATAAGCGGAATTCCGTTTTCTGCACAAGCTTCCATCACATAATGCAAAGAAGAGATATAAGTATAAAAACGCGCACCGACATCCTGCAAATCGAATATCATAACATCGATTCCGGTTAATTGAGCTGCTTTTGGTTTTTTATTGTCTCCGTAAAGAGAAATGATAGGTAATCCTGTTTTTGGGTCTTTTCCGTCAACTACATGTTCTCCTGCATCTGCAGTTCCTCTAAAGCCGTGTTCTGGTGCAAAAATGGTTTGTACGGCCACTTTTTTTTCTAATAAAAAATCTACCAAATGTGTTTTATCAGATAAAATTCCGGTTTGATTGGTAACGATGCCTACTTTTTTATCTTTTAATAAAGGCAGGTATTTTTCGTAATTATCGGCTCCGGTTTTAATGGTCGAAGCTTTAATTTCGTGAATGTTATTTTTTGCAGTTTTTTGAAATGAGTTAGAATAAGACGGTGTGTATATTATAGAAGCTGCTATAAAGACACTTTTTGCTATGAATTTTATCATTTTAAATTACAGTTTAGTAGTGAGAAGACAAAAATTGACTCAATAAAATTATAGTATTATTTGATTGGGTTGCCTGATTTTTTGATTGGATGATGTTTGTGTGGTATTCTTGAAGGATTTGGTCTATGATTTTTAGACCGCAATTTTATTTTTGTCCAATTACTGTTTGTCTTTTTTACAAAGAAATAATTTTAAAATACTACCTCTGGTTTTGATGCCCAGAGGTAGTGTATTATTTTTTGGTTTAGTAACTAAGAATTACCAACCTGGGTTTTGTTTTAATGTAACACCTTGAGCTTTATACAAATCAATATCATTTGTTGGGATATTCATTAAGTAATGTTTTGCTTCAAAGTTTCTTGCACTTGAAGGATAAATTTTCACATATCCATTACCATCTACTACCGTTTGTGATCCTATCGGAGTACCAATTCTGGCTCCAAGATTTACATCAGGATTTTTTGAAGTATCAAGATAATCTCCTTTTTTCCAACGGTAAATATCTGCTTGTCTTAAAGTCGTCCAGCTCATGAATTCGATTTGACGTTCACGACGTACTTCCCAAATAAGCGGACTTACAACACCAGAGATTTGTTCTAATGCTGAAGTTCTTCTAGGGTCGTTAATCACTACACTTCCGGCAGAAGCATTATTTCCGTCAGTTGTCAAAGCAGCAATTCCTGCACGTGCACGTACTTTATTGATTGAGATATCAAGATCATTATTTGTAGCAGTACCTAATTCAGCACAAGCCTCAGCGTAGTTTAAGTATACTTCGCTTAATGTAAATACTGGCGCATCAGTATAGTTACGTCCACCTGTTGTAACATCAGGACCAGTTGTAGCAGGATTGTTGTACAATTCGAATACATATCCTGACATCGAAACTAAAGCTGTAGTACCAAAAGGTTTTCCTTTATAACCGTAGTTTGCAGGGTTTACAGTTTTTCCAAAACGTGGATCTCTGTTAGCAAAAGTTTTAGTTACGTTATCATCACCAGTATACTGAGCGTTTCCAACTTGTTGAATTGGTAATCCGTTTGTCGTTACATAACTATCAGCAGCCCATTTTGTTAAACCGTACTGAATCGTAGATGTATTCGTATAGTTTTGTAAAGAGTGCATCAATACGTTTGTTAAATAACGTTTTGCAAGTATCACTTCGCTATTACCAAGTAATTCAACTGAATTATAAAGTGATTTCCAGTCGGCGTTTAATTTATAAACCGGATTGTTCATTACCGCTAACGAAGCTACTTTTGCTTTGTTAAGGTAAGCGCTGCCATCCTGACCTAAATGGTATTTTCTGTACGTTCCTTCATAAATACAGGCATTACTTAATGCTGCATAAGCTGTGTATTTATTTACCGTAGCATTTTTATCATCTGATGGAAGCATTAAGTTTGCGGCCTCTTCTAGATCTGCAATTACTTTATCCATAATCTCTGCTCTTGGCATTGCCGGAGCATAAACTGCAGGATCTCCCTGAACTAAATATCTGTCAGTATACGGAACATCTCCCATTTTTTGCACTAAACGATAGTATGTATAAGCTCTAAAGAATTTTGCAACCCCAATATAGTGGTTCTTTTTCTCTGCAGACATGCTCACTGTTGGTATTTTTTCCAACATTAAGTTACAACGACGAATAAGCGTGTAATATTCATTCCATGAGTAAACATTTGTGGTAGCAGCAGTAACCGGCATTTGATAAAAAGTAAATGCTGATAAGTTATCATCTACTTTATAATCACTTCCATGATAATAGAAAAAAGAAAGTCCGATTGTTGTACCATTTCCGTAGCCATAAAAAGTATCATAATTAAGCCATGAAAATGTTTTTACATTATCTTCTGATTGCCAGAAGTTTTCGTTTGTAAATTTATCTGCAGGATCATCTGTTAAATAATCTGAACAACTAACCGCCGTTGTTGCTACTACAGCTGTAGCAAACATCAGCAGAAATTTTGATTTTATATTTGAATTTTTCATTTTAAAAGTTTTGAATGGTTAGTATTAAAAAGCAAGCTCAACACCAAAAGAGATTGTTTTGGTATAAGGATAAGCTCTTCCCCAGAACACCTCTGCTTCATCAATTTCAGGGTCAACAGGAAGACGTTTGTCTGCCCAAGTCACTAAGTTTTCTCCTGATGCATAAATTCTTACTTTCTCTAAGCGTGCTCTTTTTACTAAATCTTTTGACAGTGAATATCCAAGAGTAACATTTTTTAGACGTAAATAAGACATGTCTAGCAAATATCTTGTTGATGTAACAAAGTTGTTTGAACCTGAAGTACCCGAACCAAGAGTATTAGCTTCATTTCCATAATATGGATTTGGCCAATAAGCCTGAGTATTTTCTGGTGTCCAGTAATCAGCCTGGTTAGCATACATTTGCTGAGGCGCACGGTAGAAAGGCAATACTGCATCTGAAGCAGCCCAGTAATCACGTTTTCCAACTCCTTGAAAGAAACCAGAAATATCAAATCCGCGGTATTTTCCACCCAATGTAATACCATATTTGTAACGTGGCGTTGAATTACCAATTTTTTTCAAATCTCCGTGATCGTCTGCAGTTCCTGCACCACGACTGATAACTCCGTCGCCATCAAGATCTACATAATGAACATCTCCTGCTCCGTATTTAAAGTTACCTACCATTGTTTTAGAGTAATCAACACCATTTACTGTTTTACCGTTATTGGTAATTACGTCATCAGCCTGAAGAAGTCTGTCGCTGGTTAAACCCCAGATTTGTCCAATTTCGAATCCGTCATAATAAGGATATGTAGTAGTAGTAACTAAACCTAATAACTTAGAAGTGTTGTTCCATTTTGTAATTACAGATTTGTAATCAGATAAAGCTACATCAACAAATACAGAAGCATTTTCGCTTAAGTTTTTATTAAAGTTCAAAGACAATTCCCATCCTCTTGTTCTCATGTTTCCTGAGTTGGTTTGAGCTGCATTTTGACCAAATGAACCCGGAAGTGTTATACCAGGAGCCAACATTCCTTTTGTATCACGCTGGTACCAGTCAAACGAAGCACCAAGCATATCTAATATTTTAATATCAATACCCACATCTTTTGTGTATACTTTTTCCCATGTTAATGCAGGATCAACGTTAGTTGGTAAACCTGTAGAAGGAGGCAATGTAGAACCGCTATTTACCCATGAAGGATTAGAAGAATTCATGATCGATAAGAAAGCATTGTTTCCTACGTTTTGATTTCCGATTGCACCAATAGAACCACGAATTTTAAGGTCGTTTAACCAACCACGTGTGCTTTCCATGAATTTTTCATTCACAATTTTATATCCTACAGAAGCAGAAGGGAAGAATCCCCATTGTTCGTTTGTAGGGAATTTTGAAGAACCATCGTAACGTGCATTCAATTCTAATAAATAAATTCCGTTGTAATCATAGTTAATACGAGCAAAGAAACCTGCGATAGAATACGTTGTTTCTGCCGGATTAAGTGAAGTATTTGCAGATCCTGAAACAAATTGTTCTCCTACTGCAAGATTAAACTCTGGTTTTGATTTGTCTAAAAGGGTATTTCTTCTCGCATAATTACGAGAGAAATCCTGCCACTCAGAGTTAAAACCTCCTAAAACTTTAAAACTATGTTTGTCTATTTGTTTTTTGTAGTTAGCATAAATGTTAACAACATTGGTAATAGATTCTGATTTAGATTGTGCTACATAATCATTTCCGGCTTCAAGAGTTGCAGGAACTGCAGTTTGAATTGTTGTAGCATCGTATGGCATAGCAGACCAGCTGTCCCATGCTAAGAATTTACCACCATTTTGTTTTCTGTTGTACGTTTCAGTTACACTGCTAACCTCAGCAATTACATTAAGATCTTTTGTAATATCTGCTGTAAATTTACCACTTAACCTGTTATTACGTTTAACGTTTTCATTTCGTGATGCATTAGCTAAATATCCTCCTGCAGTACGGAAATTATACCCTCTGTATGTTCCGAAGTTCGGGAAATATTGTCCCCAACGAAGTGCATATCCAAAATAACCTGTATAAAGCGGATCATCAGTACCAGCACCACCGTAGTAGTTAAATGGTTGGTCGTATGTACTGTTAATCGTCATTACTTTGAAATCCGCCGTAAGCCAGTCAGCTAATTTTGTAGTAAATCCTAAGTTGATGTTTGTTCTTTGTCTTTGTTCCTGATTTACTCTTAACATACCCTCCTGGTTAGTAAGAGCAAGCGAAGCAAAGAACGAACTTTTTTCTCCTAAATTACCTTGCGCAGAAAGATTGTGAGTAGTCTGAAGCGCATTTTTTGCATACAATTCTTTGTTATTATCCCAAACTCTGTAGAAGTAAGGTGTACCATTTTTAATCTCCCAGTCTTCACCATAAACCATTTCATTACTGGTACGATTGTGTGCATATTTTTCTTTCCAGTTTTTAATTCCGGCTAGTAAAGTATTGTAGTTTGCACCAAAAATTTCCGGTACAGAACCATCAGTACGTGTTCCTGCAGCAACCAGCCCGGGAATTTCTTCTGTTGGATCTAAGAATTGTAAAGTAGAAATTGGGTTCGTAAACGCCGTATTGGCAGAATAAGAAAATCTTACTTTTCCTTCTCCGGTTTTTCCTCCTTTAGTTGTGATCAATACCACCCCAAAAGCAGCACGCGCACCATAGATAGAAGCCGAAGCAGCATCTTTAAGTACCGTCATTGTTGCGATATCATTTGGGTTAATAAGTGATAAATCTGTAGGAACCCCATCAACTAATATTAAAGGAGCATCTGAACCATTAATAGTACCGGCTCCACGTATGTTAATAGTAGCCGCACGATTCATATTTCCTGAGTTAAAACTAACATTTACCCCCGGTGTAGTACCTTGTAAAGCTTTACTTACATCAGTAAGAGGTCTGCTTCCAATTGTTTTAGCTACATCGATTGAGGCAACAGCTCCGGTTAAGTTTGTTTTTTTCTGAGAAGAGAATCCCACCACAACAACTTCGTCTAGTTTTGACGTACTCTCAGCAAGAGAAATGTTGATCTTTTGTTGCCCGTCAATTTTTACCACTTGTGTCTCAGATCCCATGTAGCTGAAAACTAAGCTTTGCCCTGGCGAGGCAGGAATACTGTAGTTTCCGTCAAAGTCGGTAGTGGTTCCGTTTTTAGTTCCTTGTATAAGGATACTAACCCCTGGTATAGGAAACCCATCCGTTTTGCTTTTTACAGTTCCGGTAATTGTTTTTGTTTGCCCAAATGTTACTTGAATGAACAAAACCAACAATGAAATAAGGAATAATTTTTTCATGATTATTTGGTTTTTTTAATGGTTGTTGAGCAAATATATTTATTTATTGCATATAAATGCAGTATTTTGTATTTTTTTTCGAAATTTAATTCAAAAAACGCAAAATAACGCATATTTAGTATGTAAAATCTTTCTGCTTTTTATTATTTAATATAAATATGCAAACTGTTGCAGTTTCTTACAAAATGCCTGCTATTCAATTGAAATATTTGATATATTTGTCCTGAATTTTAACTTTTTAAAAAAATGCTGAAAGCCGAGAGACATAAATATATAATGACTAAGCTTATTGAAGAACAGAAAGTTGTCACAACAGATTTAGCTTTGGCTCTGGATTTATCAGAAGATACGATTAGGCGTGATTTGAACGAACTGGACAGTAAAAAGCAACTGGAGAAGGTGTATGGCGGAGCTGTGCAGGTTTCAGAAAAATCAGTTGACGTTTTTAATATTAATATAGCTGCCGAGGAAGAAAAGAAAAAGATCGTAACAAAAGCATTGTCTTTATTACATGACGGACAGGTTATTATAATGAGTGGCGGAAGCACTAATTTAGTTTTTGCAAAGTTGATTCCTTCAGATTTAAAGGCGACAATATATACGTATAGTTTACCAATCGCCATGCAATTATCACAACATCCTAATATCGATTTAATATTTATTGGTGGCAAAATGCAAAAAAATGCAATGGTAACAATAGGTATGGATGTAATTCAGGTTGTGTCTAAAATTAAAGCTGATATTTGCTTTATTGGAGCCAGTAGTATTAATATAAAACAAGGCTTAACCGAGATTGGATATGAGATTTCAATTGTCAAAAAAGCCATGATAGAGGCTTCTGATAGGGTTGTGTCGATGTTTTCTTCAGATAAATTAAATACAAAGATGCCACATGTGGTTTGCGATTTAAATTTATTAGACACTATAGTTACCGAATTGGATCCGGAAGATGCAAGACTTGAAGAATACAGAAAATCGGGTGTTTTTATCTTATAGATTACAATTCAAATAACAATTTTTGCGTTATTTTGCGTTATTTGAATTTTATTTTGTTAAATAACGCAAAATAATGTATTTGTTCTGTTTTTTGTATATATATTTGTTAAAACTAATTTTTTAACTAAGATATATTATGAAAACGAATACTTCTTTGGCTTACGACATACCCGGGAAATTTGAAGAAACCAGATTTGAAAAAAATCATAACGTGATTTTTGAAAATTCTGTTCAGGGTTCAAAAATTGTTGCTCAGGAAATAGCCGAATTAATACGTTCAAAACAAGCAAACAATGAATCTTGTGTTTTAGGACTTGCCACAGGATCTTCACCTATAAAAGTATACGAAGAATTGGTGCGCATGCACAAAGAAGATGGCCTTAGTTTTTACAATGTTATCTCTTTTAATCTGGATGAATATTATCCAATGACCAAAGAGAATCGTCAGAGCTACCATTATTTCATGCATCAATATCTTTTTAATCACATCGATATTAAACCGGAAAATGTAAACATTCCCGACGGAACAGTTGCCATAGAAGAACTGAACCAATATTGTGTAGATTATGAATTGAAAATAAAACAAGCCGGCGGACTTGATTTCCAGCTTTTAGGAATTGGCCGTACCGGGCACGTAGGATTCAACGAACCGGGATCGCACATCAATTCAGGAACCAGAATTATTACCTTAGATCATATTACCAGAGTCGATGCTTCATCAGATTTTAATGGTATCGATAACGTTCCTAAAAGAGCGATCACAATGGGAGTTTCTACCATTCTGAGATCAAAAAGAATTGTTCTGATGGCATGGGGACAAAATAAAGCTTCTATTATAAAAAGAACCATTCAGGGCGAAATATCTTCAGATGTTCCTGCTACTTTTTTACAAAATCATACTAATGCAACTTTTGTATTAGACCAATTTTCGGCCTCAGAATTAACACGATTTGAAACACCTTGGTTGGTGGGCGGATGTACCTGGACACAGGAATTAAAAAGCAAAGCAATCGTATGGCTTTGTAAAGAAACCAAACAATCAATTTTAAAATTAACAGACAGAGATTACAATAACAATGGAATGTCTGATCTATTGGCGCAGGAAGGTTCTGCTTATGATTTGAATATTAATATGTTCAACGTATTGCAGCACACCATTACAGGCTGGCCAGGAGGCAAACCAAATACAGATGATTCTCACCGTCCGGAAAGAGCTACTCCTGCACAAAAACGAGTAATTCTTTTTAGTCCGCATCCTGATGATGACGTGATTTCTATGGGAGGAACTTTTTCTAAATTAATAAAACAAGGTCACGATGTACATGTAGTATATCAAACCTCTGGAAATATTGCGGTTACAGATGATGAAGCATTAAAATTTGCCGAAGTGGCGAAAGATTTTTTAGGCGATGCTGAAACACAAATCAACTTTAAAGCGGTGATTGATTTTCTAAATAGCAAATCTGAGAACCAAATCGATTCTCTTGAAGTTCGAAGATTAAAAGGATTGATTCGTAGAAGAGAATCTTACGCAGCGACAAGATATATTGGATTAAAAGATGAAAACACGCACTTTTTAGATCTTCCGTTTTATGAAACAGGACAGGTAAAAAAGAATCCTTTGGGACCTGAAGATATTGCGATCGTAAAAGATATTATTGCTAAAATAAAACCTCATCAGGTATTTGCAGCCGGAGATTTAGCAGATCCGCACGGAACGCACGAAGTGTGTCTGAATGCGATTTTTGCAGCGATGAAAGAATTAAAACCAGAGAAATATATGGATGATTGCTGGTTGTGGTTGTACAGAGGAGCCTGGCACGAATGGGACATTCACGAAATTGATATGGCCGTTCCGCTTTCTCCATCAGAAGTATTGCTAAAACGTAGTGCAATTTTATACCATCAATCTCAGAAAGACCGCGTAATGTTTCAAGGAAATGACTCAAGAGAATTCTGGGTGAGAGCCGAAGACCGTAATAAAAATACTGCCATTTTATATGATGATTTAGGATTGGCAGAATACGAAGCAATCGAAGCTTTTAAACGTTTTGATTATTAATAAAATCTAATATCCTAACAGGTTTTTAAAACCTGTTAGGTATCTAATAAAATAGATTATTTCAGATTAACCAACCAAAAGCAAACCAACCAATAAAATGTCCAGTCTTCTCCAATTACAGCAATTATCTGATTCATTAGAAGGAACTCTTTTTTATGACGAGCTTCATAAAAAGTTATACGCCACTGATGCTTCTGCTTATAGAATTATGCCTCAGGCAGTCGCAATTCCAAAATCAGAAGAAGATATTGTGAAGATCATTCGCTTTGCGGCAAAAAACAAAATTTCTATCACGCCCAGAACTGCCGGAACATCTTTGGCAGGACAAACGGTAGGAAACGGAATAATTGTAGATGTTTCTAAGCATTTTACCAAGATTGTATCTTTTGATGCTGAAAAGAAAACTATAACGGTTCAGCCCGGAGTAATTCGCGATGAACTGAATTTATATCTCAAACCACACGGATTATTTTTTAGTCCAACTACCTCAACAACAAATCGATGTATGATTGGCGGAATGGTAGGAAATAATTCATCCGGAACAACTTCGATACGTTATGGCGTTACCCGAGATAAAATTGTAGAGATAAAAGCGGTTTTAAGTGACGGAAGTACTGCCGTTTTTAAGGATTTGTCTTCGGAGGAATTCATGGAGAAAACCAAAGGAGATTCTTTAGAAAGTAAAATTTATAAAACGATTTACGAGGAACTTTCGAACAAAGAAAATCAGGAAGAAATCAAAAATGAATTTCCGAAACCTGAAATTCACAGACGAAATACTGGTTATGCGATTGATGCATTATTAAGTTCAGAATTATTTTCGGGAACAGAAAACACCATCAATTTAGGAAAACTACTTTGCGGAAGCGAAGGAACACTTGCCTTTACTACAGAAATCACCTTAAAAGTAGATGATTTACCGCCAACAAACAATATTATGGTTGTGGCGCATTTTCATACCATTCAGGAAAGTTTAGAAGCGGTGGTTACGGCAATGAAACATCATTTGTATACATGCGAAATGATGGATGATACGATTTTAGATTGTACCAAAACCAATAGGGAACAGGCTAAAAACCGATTTTTTATCGTGGGAGAGCCAAAAGCGGTTATCATGCTCGAAGTAGGATCTCATATTAGTATGGAAGATGCCGAGTTGCAAGCCGATGCTTTGATTAAAAATCTTGAGGATAACAATTTTGGATATGCTTTACCTAAAATTTACGGAGCTGATATTGATAAAGTAAATGATGTTCGAAAAGCAGGTTTAGGACTTTTAGGAAGTATTGTTGGCGATGATAAAGCGGCCGATTCTATTGAAGATACTGCAGTTGAACTGAGCGATCTACCCAATTATATTGCCGATTTTGCTGCCATGATGGAAAGACACGGACAAAGTGCGATTTATTATGCGCATGCCGGTGCCGGAGAGCTGCATTTACGTCCGAAGATCAATTTAAAAACAAAAGAAGGATTACACCAGTTTAGAAATATTTCTACGGAAGTGGCTCATTTGGTGAAAAAATACAAAGGTTCATTAAGTGGTGAACATGGCGACGGAATTTTGCGTGGAGAGTTTTTGCCTTTTATGATTGGCGATAAAAACTATGAACTGCTGAAACGAATAAAAAAAGCATTTGATCCTGATACTATTTTGAATGTTGGGAAAATTGTAAATGCTTCTAAAATGGATGAAAATCTTCGTTTTGAAGCAGGAAGAATTGAACCAGAAATAAAAACCATTCAGGATTTTTCAGACAGCATGGGGATTTTGCGTGCTGCCGAAAAATGTAATGGTTCTGGTGATTGCAGAAAATTACCATCGGCAGGAGGAACTCTGTGTCCTAGTTATCGCGCCACCCGAAACGAAAAAGATACCACTCGCGCCAGAGCCAATGCGCTCAGAGAATACCTGACACATTCAGAAAAAGAGAACAAATTCGATCACGAAGAATTGTATAAAGTATTTGAGTTGTGCGTAAGTTGTAAAGCCTGCGCCAGCGAATGCCCAAGTAATGTTGATGTGGCGACTTTAAAATCAGAGTTTTTGTATCAATATCAAAAAGCAAACGGATTTTCTGTTCGAAATAAAATCTTTGCTTTCAATTCAAAACTCAATAAGTTAGGAAGCATTGCGCCTTCTATGACCAATTTTGTTGCCAATTTGCCTTTGGTTAAAAAAAGTATGGGTATTGCTCCTAAAAGACAAGTTCCTTTATTGGCACCAACAACTTTTAGAAAATGGTACGAAAAAAATAAAAAACTGGCTCTAAATAATTCTTTCGAAAACGGAAAAGTCTATCTTTTTTGTGATGAGTTTACCAATTATTATGATGTTTCGGTAGGGATTGATGCTTATGAATTACTGACCAAAATAGGTTACGAGGTAATTGTAATAGATCATGAAGAAAGCGGAAGAGCTTTTATATCTAAAGGTTTTCTGGAAGAAGCGCAGGACATTGCCAATAAAAATGTCGCAATTTTTAAGGATTTAATTAATGAGAATACTCCATTAATCGGAATAGAACCTTCGGCTATATTGACTTTTAGGGATGAATATATTCGATTGGCGTATGATAAAGATAATGCCGAAAAATTATCTAAAAATACCTTTACAATTGAAGAATTCTTTAAAAGAGAAATTACAAAAGGAAAAATACATTCAGGACAATTTTCGGATGTAGAGAAAACAATAAAAATTCACGGGCATTGTCATCAAAAGTCCTTAAGTACTGTCGAAGCTTCGTTTGCGATGTTGAATTTACCTAAAAACAGTACCGTTACAATTTATAATTCAGGTTGTTGTGGTATGGCGGGATCATTTGGTTACGAAAAAGAACATTATGAAATTAGTATGCAAATGGGCGAAGATACCTTGTTTCCAAAAATTCGTACTACCGATGAAAAAACAGCAATTGCGGCTGCAGGAACAAGTTGCAGACACCAGATTTTTGACGGAACCAATAGAAAAGCAATGCATCCGGTAACCATCTTAAGAGATTGTTTGAGATGATTTTAGGAATTTTAAATGAAGCTTAAATTTCTTAATGGTAAAACATAAAGAACTTATTTTTACATAATTATTAAAATTAAATATTATGAAAAAACCAATCTGTTTAGTACTGTTATTTTTTATCTTTTTTTCTGCAAAAGCAGCTAAAATAGACACTTTGCAAGTTTTTAGCCCTGCAATGAATAAGAATATAAAAACGTGTGTTATAACTCCGGACAGTTATAAAAAAAGCAATAAAAAATTTCCGGTTGTGTATTTGCTTCATGGCTTTAGCGGCAATTATGCCACCTGGGTAAAAAGCTTTAAACACGTTGGCGAACAGGTTGATAAATATGGTTTTATAGCAATAGGTGTTGACGGAAATTTTTCAAGCTGGTATTTTGACAGTCCGATAGATCCGGCGTTTCAATACGAAACTTATGTGGTTAAAGAATTAGTCCCTTTTACTGATAAAAAATATAAAACGATTGCAAGTCGCGAAGGTCGTGCGATATCAGGTCTAAGTATGGGCGGACACGGCGCTTTGTATTTATCGTTTAAACATCAGGAGGTATTTGGAGCAGCAGGAAGCATGAGCGGAGGAGTCGATATTCGTCCGTTTCCTGAAAATTGGGACATAAAAAAACGTTTGGGTCCGATAACAGAATTTCCTGAAAACTGGGAGAAAAATACCATTACGAATATGCTCGATTTGGTAAAAGACAATAAGCTGAAATTGATTATCGATTGTGGAGTGGATGATTTTTTTATGGATGTAAACCGCGAGCTTCACAAGAAAATGCTGGCATTAAAAATAAATCACGATTATATAGAACGCCCGGGACAACATAACATTGAATACTGGGAGAATTCATTAAAATTTCAGTTATTATTTTTTGATAATTTCTTCAGGGAGAATAAATTGAAATAAAGAATTATGTATTGCGTTTCGCACTTAGCAATACATAAATATTGGTTTGGTTACCTATCCTAACAGGTTTTTTAAACCTGTTAGGTATTATTAGCCACAGATTAAAACGTTTTTTTGCCTCGAATTGCACAAATTAAATCTGCTGGATCTGCTAAATCTGCGAGAGAAAAAGTTGGCCACTCCCGATAGCTATCGGGATAAAGGGTTATAATGATTTTTTTCGCCGCGAATTGCACGAATTAAATCTGCCAAATCTGGTTGAAAAAAGAATATATAGATTGAAAGAAAGCTTTGTGGACATTGCGTAAACCCTTGCGTTCTTTGCGGTTAATCTAACACAACGCCACCATAATAAAATTTATTTAAGAATAAATTAAATACAACTCAATGAAATATTTATTTTCAAGAATACTATTCATTTTTATAATAACATCCGGTTTTTCTCAAACAGAAAAATCAGAGATTATAAAATTTGTACAACTTACAGATCTGCATGTTTCTGTGGGGAATGAAAATGATTTTTTATTGCAGAATATTATAAAAGAAATCAATAATTCTGATTTTGAATTTGTGGTTGTAACCGGAGATTTAACTAATCGTGGTGCCGATGATGAACTCAAACAAGTACATTCGATTCTTTCTAAACTGAAAATTCCGTATTACGTAATTTCAGGGAATCATGAAACCAACTGGAGCGAAAGCGCTGGTCTGACTTATAAAAAAATATTTGGAGAGGATCGGTTTGTGTTTTCAAAAGGAGAATATCTTTTTATAGGGTTTCCGTGCGGGCCTTACATGAAAATGGGAGATGGTTTCGTAAAACACGAAGATGTACTTTGGCTGGATAAAACCTTAAAAGAGAGCCTTAAAAACAACAATGAAAAAGTATTGAATTTTGCTCATTATCCGTTAGATAACAGCGTGAGTAATTATAAAGAAGTACTTTCGGTTTTAGAAAAATATCCAACTGTTGCAAGTTTCTGCGGCCACGGACATACTTTAAAAAAATATGATTTCTCTGGTTTGAGCGGAGTTATGGGAGCTTCGATAACTTCAAGAGACGGAAAAACTAAAAGTTATAATCAGGTAATTATCAGCGAGGATAGTATTAGTATTTATCAGAAGGAAATTGATAAAGCGGGAGTTTTTAAATTTTCTGTGTCAACGAAACCTTCAAAAATCGAAATTCCAAAAGATACTTTCGATACTGGTTTTGCTCCACTTGTAAAAGATGTTGCTTCTGTTTATAGTCTTCCTGCATTCGATAAAAAAAATCTTTATTTCACGAATTCTATTGGAGAAATACAATCTGTAAGCTTAAAGAATAAAACTTTAAACTGGAAAACAGGAACTGGAAACGCGATTTATTTCTCGCCAGCAATTGTAAAAAATAATCTAGTTATTGGTACAATCGAAGGAAACCTTTTAGGATTTGATACACAATCCGCCAAACAAAAATGGGCAATTCCGGTTGGCGGAGTTTTGGTAGGTTCGCCAATTGTCGAAAATAATAAACTTTATACGGCTAGTTCTACTGCATTTATTTGTATTGATGCAGTTAGTGGTAAAATAATTTGGCAGAATAAAATACCGCAATCTTATTCGCAGGGAACTCCGTTAGTGCAAGGTGATAGAATCATTTTTGGTACATGGGATACGAATGTTTATTGCCTGAATAAAAATACGGGAACGCTTATCTGGAAATGGAATAATGGCAACAATAAACAGGTTTTGTATTCTGCGGGAAATGTAAACATCGTTGCCTCAAAAAAGCGACTTTATTTTGTTAGTCCGGAGCGTTTTTTAACGATTTTGGATATCGAAACGGGTAAAACACTTCTACGGACTTCAAAATGGAAGGTTAGGGAATCGATGGGGAAAAGTCAGGACGGAAAATGGTTTTATGCTAAAACAATGAATGGCGAACTTTTAAGATTACCGCTTAATGATGATCTTGAATTAACGGAGGAAAATCTAATGGCTCAAAGTAAGGTTTTAGATCTAAAATTAGATTACGAGCATAATCCTGCGCCAATAGTAGAAAACAATAATAAAATATACATAGGAAGCCGAAAAGGAGAAGTGGTGATTGTTGATGCTTCTGGATTTGAAATTATAAAACAAGTTAATTTAGGAAGTTCCAGCGTAAATGGCTTCAAGATTGACGATCAGGGAAAAGTTTGGACATCGCTTATAGAGGGCGGTATTTATTTATTAGAGTAGTTATGTAGTTAGTTATCCTAACAGGTTTTTAAAACCTGTTAGGTATTTTTCTAGGCCACAGATTAAGAGGATTAAAATGATTTTTTTTCGCCACGAATTGCACGAATTGCACGAATTGAATCTGCTGAATTTGCTGAATTTGCAAGAGAAAAAGATCCAAAAATTACTGAGTTAAAGAATAAAATGAATTATTTAGAAATGATGATTATTTACAATTATTCCGGCCAGTTTGTCATTTCGACGAAGGAGAAATCCTCGCAAGAAACTCGACAACGATCGGCTTTTAGGAATGGAGCTGCTTGCGAGGATTTCTCCTTCGTCGAAATGACAATATTGAGTAAAACTTTGCTCGAATAGGTATCGGGATTACGATTTAATTCTCTACCAAAAAACACAAAACGATATTAACTAACCAAAAATAGTACTTATGAAAAGTTTAAAATTTTTAATTCTGATACTGCTGTTTCAAACCAATATTTTTAGCCAGCAACCTGCAAAAAGAGAAATGCGTGCTGCGTGGATATCGACAGTAGACAATATCGACTGGCCATCAAAACCGGGCTTGTCTGATAAGGAAATGAAATCTGAAATGATCACGATTTTGGAAAATTTACGATCTTATAATCTGAATACGGTTGTTTTTCAAATTCGTCCAACTGCCGATGCGTATTATAAATCGACAAAAGAACCGGCATCGCATTGGATAACCGGAACTCAGGGAGTGGCTCCGGGTTTTGATCCGTTGCAATTAATGATTGATGAAGCCGGAAAACGCGGAATGAGCGTGCATGTGTGGCTTAATCCGTATCGAGTACAAAAAGATACGACGAATGAGGTACTTTCAAAAAATCATTTGTTTTTTAAGAAACCTGAACTGTTTCTTACCTACGGGAAAACGAGATATTTTAATCCGGGTTATAAGGAAACGAGAGATTTTGTAGCTTCTGTAGTGGGCGAAATAGTTCGTAATTATGATATTCAGGCCATTCATATGGATGATTATTTTTATCCTTATAAAATTGCAGGACAAGAGTTTCCTGATCAGGCGGCTTTCGCCAAAGAGCCTCGCCAGTTTAAAGATAAAGATGATTGGAGAAGAGATAATGTCGATTTGATCATTAAGCAAATACGAGACACGATAATTGCCAATAAGCCAGATGTTGAATTTGGAATTTCGCCTTTTGGAGTATGGAGAAATATTGCTAAAGATTCGCAAGGTTCTAACACGGTGGCCGGAGCTACAAATTATGATGATTTGTATGCTAATATTTTGAAATGGCAAAAAGAAAACTGGATCGATTATGTTACGCCGCAATTGTACTGGCACATAGGTTTTGACAGGGCTAATTTTGAGGTTTTGGCAAAATGGTGGGCAGCGCACAAATACGGAGCAAATGTTTATATAGGTCATGGGGTGTATAAACTTTCGAAAACGGCCAAGGAGGTAGAATGGAGAAGTCCGGATCAGATTGTGAAGCAAATAGAAATGGTGAGATCAATGCCTTTGCTTGATGGTTCGATGCATTTTACAGCAACTAATTTCCTGAAAAAAGGAGATACGCTGCGAAAGCCTCTTATGGAAAAACAATATAAATACATCGCATTAACGCCGGAAGCGAACAGAGTTACGAGAATAAAACCTCAACCACCGATAAATGCTTCGATTGCTCAAAAAGGAGGTACTGCAGTCCTGACATGGAAAGCGGGTGTAAACAATCAGAAATATGTGATTTACAGATTTCCTAAATCAAAAATAACTGATTTCTCTAATCCGGAGAATATTTATTATGTTACTACAGCAACAAAATTAGAGGTTCCGAACGCTAATTTACAGCAATATACTTATGCCATTACCGCTTTGAGTAATACCCAAACGGAAAGTAGTCCGATACAATTTTAATACAATAAAAAAGCTTGAAAAGATGAAAAAAAGTATTTTACTAATCGCCATTTTCCTGAGTTCACTGAATACGATACAGGCTCAGAAACTGGATATAATCCCGAGGCCTGTAAAAATAGAACAGAAAGATAAAGCCTTTATAATTCCTTCATCAATAAAAATTGTTGTTGACAAAAAAATAGAACAAAGCACGATTTATATTGCAAGTAATTTTTTTAAAAATACCGGAATTAATGCCGCCGTTGTTACGGGAAACAAACAGGATAAAAACGCAATAGCATTTTTGGTAGACGAGAAAATAAGTCTTCCAAACGATGGTTATTTGCTTACTGTAAATAAAAAAGGAGTTATTGTAAAAGGAAAAACGCCAAACGGAGTTTTAAACGGTTTTCAGACTTTGATGCAAATTTGCACTGCAAAAGACGTTAAAAAAGGAACAATTCCGTTTGTGAAAATTGAAGATTATCCTCGTTTTGAATGGCGCGGAATGATGCTCGATTGTTCAAGACAATTTTTTGATAAACAAACGGTTGAAAATTATATCGATTGGTTGGCGGCACATAAAATGAATGTTTTTCATTGGCATCTTACGGATGATAATGGCTGGAGAGCCGAGATAAAATCGATGCCGGATTTAACTGCAAAAGGTGCCTGGAGAGGACTAGGAGAAGTATTATTGCCTTCTTACGGATCAGGAAACAAACGTTATGGAGGTTTTTATACTCAGGAAGATATGAAAGAAGTGGTGGCGTATGCATCTGCCAGAGGTATTGCTGTAATGCCCGAAATTGAGATTCCGGGACACTCGCGTGCGGTAACAGCAGCGTATCCAGAGATTGGTTGTGCTATAACGCAGGAACTTAAAAGTGTTCAGGGTGAGGTAAAAAATGTTTGGTGTGTAGGACGTGAAGAAAACTACCAAATTTTAGATTCGATCATTAGAGAAGTTTCGGGACTTTTTCCTTTTGAATACATTCATATTGCAGGAGACGAAGTAAATCGTGCCAACTGGGAGCATTGTCCAAAATGCCAGGCTTTGATGGCGAAAGAAGGATTTACAGATAGTTTTCAGCTTCAGAATTATTTCTTTAGAAGAGTTCAAACCATTGTCGATAAATATCATAAAAAAACAAATGGCTGGAATGAAATTTTAAAGGGTGGAGAAGTAAATCCAAATACTTTAATTAGTGCGTGGCAGGGAATAAGTTACGGAATTGAGTCGGCTAAAAGAGGTCATGAAACCATTATGATGCCGGGGCAATATACGTATTTTGATATGGCACAATCTGAAAATGAGCGTGGTCATCGTTGGGCAGCCATTACAGATACTAAAAGAGCGTATTCGTTTGAGCCAATTCCTAATGATGATTTAACGCCAGAACAACAAAAACTGATAAAAGGTGTTCAGGGCGCTTTATGGAGCGAATATCTCGATCGTCCGACCCGATTTATGGAATATCAAAGTTACCCAAGAATCAGTGCTTTATCTGAAATTGGATGGTCGAAAAAAGAAGATAAAAACTGGGACGATTTTTATGGAAGATTAACGCACAGTCATTTACAACGTCTGGCCAATATGGGAATTGCTTTTAGGGATTTTCCGCCAACGGCCATTTACAAAAGCGGAACTATTACAGTAACTCCGTCTTATGAAGGAGCTATTGTACGCTATGATACGCAGGGAAATGAACCTACAAGACAATCGGCATTATATACAAGTCCAATTCAGACAAAGGATTACGAGCAATATATGTTCCGTACTTTTTTTAATGAAGAAATCGCAAGTCCTGCTGTAAAAGTCGAGAAATTACCGGTAGCAAACTGGAATACTTCTAAAATTGAGGTTTTAAATATTTCAGAAGACATTTCAGAACATGTTGATAAAAGCGGGATTTGGTATCTTACTTTTGACCCAACAACTGACGGAAGCACAAGTGGAAATATTAAATCAGTTTCAATTTTTGAAAATGATAAATTAATCCAGACTTATGCAGATGAAAAAGCTTTAAAATCAAAACCTCGTTTGCGATTTGTTATTGAAAATTACAACGAAAAAAACAAGTATCGTTTGGATTTTACTGTTGATAATAAAGAAGCTAAAGCGTCTTCGGCTAAAGTAAATTTCAATTGTTCGCCTTATCTCGAACCAGAGGTAAAAGTAACCTCATCGATGGCCGAAAATCCTAAATTTCCTATTTCAAAATTAGAAGATTATAATATAGAAACGTATTTACGTACCGATGTTGCGTGTGCAAATGGAGACTGGATTTTGTACACTTTTACCAATCCTGTTGTTTCTTCAAAAATTGATGTATTAACAGGGATTCCGCATCATCCGAGATTTATTGTGAATGATGGTCATGTTGAATATTCGTATAATGGTGTTGATTTTGAAAAAGGAGATAGTTTTGATTACGGAAATGCTTCTATTTATCCGAAACAACCTGTAAAAGCAATAAAAATAATGATTACTGCCACCAACAACGAACCTTTGATGGCTGCTCAGGATTTAAGAATTAATCCATAATAAAAATGAAAAAAACAGGAGTTAGAATCGTACTTGTCTTTTTGATTTTTTTGGGGATTAGTTGCCATTCCCTTAAAAATTCAAAAAAGTCTTTTGATACAAAGCAAAATGAAGTTTTCATCGATTCGATGATGAATAATGCCCTGAGGAAAGGTTTTTTTCCAGGAGCGCAAATTATTGTTGGTAGTAAGGATTCTGTTTTTATTTTGAAGAATTATGGCTATCATGATTATTCGAAAAAAGAATTAGTGAAAACAGAGGACGTGTACGATCTGGCTTCTATGTCTAAAGTTTTAGGAGCTACGCTTGTAACCATGCGTTTGGTGGGTGAAGATAAAATAAAACTCACAGATCAAGTTGGCCAAATTGTTCCTTTTTACAAAAATACGGCTATTGCCAATGTAACTCTTTTCGAATTATTAACGCATACATCAGGATTAACGCCAAGTATTACTTTTTACCAAAGTTTACTTTCTACGCCAGACTTATCGCCTTTGTTGAGCAATCAGCAATCTGAGAATTATCCTGATTTATTTGATACCATGTACGTAAATAAGAATATTGTTTACGATGCTAATTTTCTTTCGTTTACATCAAAAGAAAATTGGATTCAGGTTTATAAAAACATGTGGCTGAATCCGGATTTTTATAAAACGGTTTATGATAGAATTGCTGTGGCCAATACGCATCCGCGTGGTAAATATTTGTATAGTGATCTCAATTTGCTTTTAGTGAAACAAATGATAGAAACCAAAACAGGAAAAAAATTAGATCAGCTGACAAATGAAATTTATAGCGAATTAGGAATTTCAAAAATTGGATATAATCCGCTAAAATGGACTTCGGAACAAAATGTCATGCCAACAGAATTGGATAATTTCTTTAGAAAAGATACGATCAAAGGTTATGTGCATGATGAAGCGGCGGCTATTTTTGGTGGTGTTTCGGGCAATGCTGGTTTGTTTGCTAATGCAGAATCGATCTCGGTTATCTGTCAGATGTTGCTTAATAATGGGAAGTATCACGGAAAACAAATTTTAAAATCAAGAGTGGTAAAAGAGTTTACAGATTCTCCGCTTACAAAAGAAGGTATCTACCGCGGACTTGGTTTTGATAAACGAAAACCGGATGAATTTTATAAGAAAAATGATTTCGGGCATACGGGTTTTACAGGAACTTTTTTCTTTATGAATCCTGATGATAACAGGTTTTTAATTATTTTAACGAATCGCGTAAACCCAACTCGAACGAATAGATTAATGTATAAAGATGATTTTAGTGCTAAAATTTGGAGGCAAATTAATAATTAATTTTAACCACAAATTACACGAATTAAATCTGCTTAATCTGCCAAATCTGCGAGAGAAAAATTTAGCCACAGATTAAAGGATTAAAATGATTTTTTGTTTTGATGACTTTAAGTTTTTCACGCAGATTTTACAGATTTAAGCAGATCATGACAGATTATAAAATCTAAATTAAATCTGCAAGAATCTGCCAAATCTGCGTGAAACAAAAATCTTTTTAATCCTAATAATCTGTGTCAAAAAAACTAAACTATTATGAAAAAAATAATAATATGCATATTGATCACGACAGTATCTTTTGCACAAAAAATAAAAACTGGAGCTGAAAATTATACCGCGTATTTGCCTTTGCTAAAAGGAAAAACAATTGGCATGGTAACCAATCAAACCGGAATTATCGATACGAAAACTCATTTGGTTGATTTTTTGGTTCAGAAAAATATCAAGATCAAAACGATTTTTGCACCGGAACACGGCTTTAGAGGTACTGCCGATGCCGGTGAACATGTATCTGACGAAATAGATTCAAAAACAGGTTTATCGATTACTTCTCTTTATGGAAAAAACAATAAACCAACGCCTGAACAATTAAAAGGAATTGATATCATGGTTTTTGATTTGCAGGATGTAGGAACGCGTTTGTATACGTATGTTTCTACAATGCACAGAATTATGGAGGCTTGCGCCGAGAATAATGTTCCGCTGATTGTGCTGGATCGTCCAAATCCGAATATTGGGATTGTAGACGGACCGGTTTTGGATATTGCTTTTAAAAGCGGGATAGGAATGCATCCGACGCCTTTGCTTCACGGAATGACTTTGGGGGAAGAGGCCAAAATGATCAACGGACAAAAATGGCTGAAAGATGGAATTCAATGTAAACTAACCGTTATTCCGTGTTTGAATTATACCAGAAGTATGGCGTATAGTTTGCCCGTTCGTCCTTCGCCAAATTTGCCTAACGATCAATCGATTAATTTATATGTGAGTTTGTGTCTTTTTGAAGGAACGAATGTAAGTATGGGACGCGGAACGGAAAAGCAATTTCAGATTTACGGATCGCCTTATTTACCAAAAAGTGATTTTGCTTTTACTCCGAAACCGAATTTTGGAGACAAAGATCCGTTGTACAATGGAGTAGAATGTAATGGCGAAGATTTATCGGCAATCCCAAGAATTAATAAGTTAGAAATTAAATGGCTAATAAAGGCCTATCAGACAACAGCAGACAAATCGAAATTTTTTGATAAAAGAAAATTCTCTATCCGCGCCGGAAATGAAAAACTACAACAGCAAATCGAAGCAGGAATTTCAGAACAGGAAATAAGAAACAGCTGGAAAGAGGGGTTGCAGGATTTTAAAAAAATGAGAAAGAAGTATTTGATTTATAGAGAGAAGTAGGGTTTAGAAAATAAACTAAAAGGGAATAGTATCACGCTGTTCTTTTTTTTTATGAAAGGAAGTAATTGAATTCAGTAGTTATTTTTCTACATGATATTTGGGATCAATTGTAATAAGAAGTCTTTTGAATAGCTGTATTAAACGATTTCTTATAGATTTAAGAATCAAAGTCATGGCATCAAAATTTTCGACTTCTTTTTTTGTTTTTATAGCAATGATATTACTGATGATCGAAATTCCATCACTAACAATAAGTAAATCCATTACTATAGTTACAAACCAGTTAAAGTCGTAATTAAGTCCTTTGCTCATTAAAGCCAAAGCGGTTGGTATTAGTAAAACGGCTAACTTGGAAACAAATCCTAAAGCTAATTTTTTAAAACTGAATTTGTTGTTTAGTACAATGGTTTTTATAATGCCAAGAAAGGTATCCATTACCATTAAGTAAAAGAGTACTTTGACAATTCCTGTGTCCATTTCTAAATAAATAAAAATAGCATACAGCAATAGTTTTAATTCATTCGAATATTCTGAAAATTTGTACATGATGGGTTGTTTTGTAGGTTTGAGGTTTTTATGAATAATCTTTTGGGGTTTTTATGCCCCAAAAGATTGTTAGTAATTTATTAATTGTATTTATAGAGAACTTATGGTTATTGAAGCTTCCTTATAAGCAGAAGCGTTTCCGCTAGGATCTATTGCTCGAACTCTGTAAGTATATGTTCCATTCGATGAAACTTGCTCACTATAATACGTGTTAGGATTTTTTTTCACAATCGTAAAAAGAGAACCAAAAGCACTACGCGAAAGTTCGTAATCTATTGGACTATCATCATCTTGTGATTGCCCCCATTCAACTTGTATGTAACCTTGACCATTATGAACGCAATGTAAAAAAGAAGGTACTGTTGGTGCTGTTGAGTCTGCGGCAAGTGTAGCTGTAGCTAAAACAGCAGGATCAGATAAATTTCCGGCAGCGTCTTTTGCTATGACTTGGAAGGTGTAAGTAGTATTGACAGATAATCCTTTTACATCATAAGTTAGAAGATCTTTTCCTAATTCGGCTAATAGGGTATTGCCACTGTCCTTATAAACAAGATAATTTGTAACACCAACATTATCAGTAGATGCGTTCCAGCTTAAAATTAAACTTTTGGTACCAATCTTTGATGCTATTAAATTTGTTGGAGTTGTTGGTGCTATTATATCAGCGGGATCGCTGGTTTTTCCAGTATATTCAATGAAATGAACTACTCTGTATGGATTTAGTAATGAAAAAGATTGTCCCCCGCCAATCCTGCTTGTCATATTAATTTTCCCTGTCTGAGGTCCCCCATATGTAGATAAATGACCACTTACCGCCGTTGTGCCTTTACCTGCATCATTAACTGCTTTACCTACAGTCCATTCAATAGATTCGTGGTCATGCTCTGGCATTTCGGCGATTGTTAATTTTTTGATTTTAGAACCTCCATCTCTTACATTCCAGTTATTAAATTCTGACTGTAAGCTATCAAATCCAACAGGCATTCTTCCTCTCAATGGTTCATATTCTTCCCAACCTTCAGGAAATGGAGCTGGTTTACCCCAAATAGCAATCATTCCTTTTGGTACTGCTGTGGCTGGTTGTTTTTCTAACTTCGTAATTCGACTTAATAATGAATTAAGCAGATTATTAGTTTTGGTAACTTGGTTGGCGCTATCTATCAGTAATAAAGAATTTGCAGAACTCTCTAAACTCTTAAAATCTTCAGGATTTGTATTTAAATTTTCTAAATACACTTTTCCTCCGATAGAAGTATTCTGCCAATCTGAACCATAATTTAAGGAAAGATTTGTATTGTCGTTTACTATTGCTCTGCCTAAGTTTGATCCCAGTCTAAAATCTGTAACCCTTACATTTGCAACAGCGCTGTCTTTTATATCTAATTTTGATAATTTATAAGATCCCAAATCCAGATCTCCTTCCATTGCTTTTGATCCGTTAAGAGGAAGATAGGATTGCTTGACTACATTAATATCTGTTTTAATTGAATTAATGTTTGCTTCAATTGTCTGAATAATCCCTTCAATTGTCTGAATGTCTTTAATGACGATAAAAGCGGGATCATTCAAATTATAATAATTTACAGTTAATGCATCAGTGAGGGGAGGAGATACAGGACGATTTGCGTAATCTGTGTCACTAATGTATTGCGCTTCGTAATCAAAATAGGCGGTTTGTATTACTCCTGTTCCGTATGTTAAATTTGTGCCAGTTCTGATCGTTTTTAAAAAATTGGTTTGAGCTCCTGTTTGAATAGGATATAAAATTCCTTCCTTTGTTCTTATTCCTTGTTCATTTTTAGGATGGATAATAGCCCAGCCTTCTTTTCCGTTTTTTGGTGGTGCAATAATATAATCATTATCAGGATTGATACCTAAATGACTTTTTAATGCTTCGAATAATTCATGTCTGTATGCAGTTTGAAGTCTATCTAAAGTTTCTTGCTCGAGAGGAAAACCTCCTGGATGACTAAAATTTACTTGTTTCATTTTTATATATTTAAATGTCTGTTATTTTTATTTTTTTTCTGGGATTTAGAATGCTTCTATTTTTATTTCAGATTTTGGTTTAATCTTTTTCCAAATAAGAATAGGTTTCAAAACTCTTTCCTGCGAGTTTATAAAAGTTAAGGAGATCGTTGTACTTTTTGTCTGTCACAGTAATGGCTTCTGTGTTTGATACAGTTCCTATTTTCTTTGGTTGACTAATTATTGTTCTATTCGCGATTAGATTTTCAGGGACAAATACTCTGAAATTAGCATAATTTACTTGGGTATAATCTGTACGATGTGCAAGATAAACCGGTTTGTAGTCTTTATTGTTATATTCCTCATGCGTATATACTTCTAATTGCGGGATCATTAACGGACCATCCACGAAAGTGTTATCTGGTGAAGCAATCTTCGGTTCGTAATATTCTTTATGTAGATAGACATATTGTAAAGTAGGTTTAACCGATTCGTCTATATAAATTAATCCGTCTAATCGTTTTTGCCTTGTGCTTGCATTAGGATTGTAACTTTTGTCCGGATTAAAAGTTTCGTTTAATACTTTTTCCAGATAAATGACCTGACCCGTATGCTGCATTTTATAAAGAATCTCTTCGTATATGGTGTGAAGCGGTGTCAGTAAAACATCGAGCCAGTCTATATGAGTTTTTTTTCTAAGAATAGGAGGGACGAGCCATAACAATAGCTTTTCCCATTTTAAAACGGTGTATTTATTCATTGTATATCTATTAGGCTATTGTTTATCTCGGTAAAATGCATAAGGAATATAGTTTACCTGAAACTCAAGGGTATCCATATCAAAATAACCGGCTTTTGGAATAAAATATTCTATGTTAGTTGCATCGGTAGGTGCAGGATTCTCAGCATCATTTGGATTTTTTGCAACAGAAGTCTGAACTTTGGTTAGAATAGGAATTTTAACTCCTTCTGCTTTTTGAATGGCGTCGACAAGATATGTTTTGACAAAAGCGCCATTGAACTCGATATTTTTAAGATGTTCTCTAACAGAGTTTATTACCGGAAATTCTTTATCATCTGTTATTAATGAACCATTTTTTGTATTTAAAGGATCTGTTAATAATGCTAATTCATATTCCGCTAATTTTATTTTTTCATTATCTTTTAAATCTCTGCTTAAACTTTTTAATTGATAATATTCAATGTCTTTTGGATCAATGTAAATAGTCAAAGGGTCGATGTAAACATTCAGATTTAACTTTAGAACATCCCCTTGATCAGATGTGATGTGTACTTGATTTCCAGCATCCTTTATTTTGGCGATATACTCCTTAAAAGCAAAGAGTTCATTAGGGACATCTATTCTAGAAATTTTATCACCTTTTACAGTAGCTACTTTTATAAAAACAACCCCAACTTTATTATGAAAATAATCTGAGAATATTTCTTCAGGATCTTTTTTTGGTTTTAGCACCGTTTCTAAATCAATTTCACTTACGGCGCAATGTTTTATAATTTTAGCATCTTCAATTTGGGTCGGATTCAGATTTGTGGTGTCGAATTGATAGGAGCCTTCTTTCCAGATCAGTGACATTCCGTAATGAAAATTTAGAGCCTGTTCTCTATACCAATTTAGAGTATGGGGTCTAGATATCAGGGCATTTTTTTCTACTATTTTTTCGTGTACCCAAATCGCAGTTGCGACGATGTTGATCCAGAGTTTCCAAATCGCAGCTTTTGAATCTGTTAAGCCGTTTAGGGAGGTTTGTTTCCCTTTCTCAACCAGGATTTCATCTTGTATTTCAGCAATTGTACGTGCCATATTTTAATTTTTTAATATAGTTTAGCCTGTAAGACATGTGTAATGTGCTTATAGATAATTGTTTATGTTTTTTTTGTAAATACTACAGAGATGTAGTTTGCTTTTAGAGATTTCTAAAAGCAGAGATTAAAATCTATCAATATCCAGAGATTCAGATATTTTAGATCATCATAATTTAAGCAATTGATTAATAAATGATAAAATCATCTTCAATAATCATATAATCAATTCCTGAGAAATTGTTCAGCAAATATTTTTCTTCGTCTGTAATAGAGGTTGCGGGTTTTAAGTTTCTTGAATTGTAGTATTCAACAATATCCTTTTTAAAGGCTTCACGGCCAATTTTTAGATCTTCGTAAACAGAAATATCGTCTGTAAGATTAAATTGATCATTGTCTTCTAAAATATCGAATACTTTTTCGATACTTCCGTACTCTTGCAAAGAGATGTCAAAAATGTTTTGGTTTTCCTGTGGTTTAATAGTTTCCATCGATTTTAATGTTTTGTAAATCGTTGACATCTAATTTTTTTACATAAAAGTTGTCATACGATAATTGTTTGTCTATTTCGTTTTCTAGTCTTAGCCTGGAGGTTGCGTCCGGACTGTTGATGTATTTTTTTATTCCTACTCCAAGAATAGGAAACTCTTTATAACTTCCTTTCTGGCTTAACAATAGATGCTCTATGTTTTGCTGATCTGCTTCTTTTATGGCGAAATCTCCATTTATAATCAACAAGTCTTCATCTATGATAAAATCTTTCATATGTCGTTATTATTTATTATGTTATTAATTGATTATCTTCTTTGAATCTGCGCGCCATACCCAAAAGAAAATGTTTATTTGATACTGTAAAAATAAGCTTTGCTAACTCTTTTATCAAGATTTTAAGGCTTAGTAATCAGTAGTTTCAGTAAGTTTCAAAGCCTTTAGAAGTTGACTTTTTTAATGTTCTTTTTGTTAAAAAAAATATTTTTTAAACTTTAGGAATTATAAGGCTGGTAATAATTTGAATAATCATTTTTATAATGTTGTTTTTAATGGTATTCAGTTTTATTTTTGATATTCCTGCTGTTTGTAATGCTTGTAGTGCAGTCAAATCTAATTGACTTTTTAAAAGCCATTCAAATTCTTCTTCGGTTAAATCACCGGCGGAAAAAAGTACAATCCAGCGCTCCAGTTTTTCTTTTGATGTTTGAAAAAAAGTAGCAAGATCTTTTTCTAACTGTGGTTTGATATCCTTATAACTGTTGGCTATAATTGCTTTTAATTCCTTCTTTAAGTTTTCTATCACTTTATCTTTGTTCATAAGTTGGTGTATTAAGGTTTATTAAATCCAAAAGAGCTTCTTTTGATTGTTTGTCTTTTTTGATTTCATATTCAATAAGTAAATCAAAAGCTTCTAAAATTTGTTTTTTTGATTCCTCTAAAAAAGATTTTGATATAATCCCTTTTGTTTCCCAATGTTTAAAGAAACCTGCTAAAAGATTTTTGTCTTTATCATTTAGCATTTTCAGCATTTCGAAAGTGATTTCGTTGTTGGGTTTGTTTTTTTCATATTCGACTAATTTTTCAAGGTTGAGAAATAATTTTTCAATTTCTTCCTGATTATCAGAATAGGGGGTAGTAGCCTTACTAATTAATTGATCCGTTTCTACTTTGAGTTCTATGGTTTTTTCGTATGAATATTGATCGAATAGGGCGGTTCTTGTAGAATTACAAGAAGTAATTGCAAAAGAAACCGCAATAAGAAATAGAAGGTGTTTTAAATGTTTCATCTGATTATTTGTATAAGATTACATAGTTTTTTCTGTCACGTTTTAGTTTACTTAGAACTTTCCAGTCGCTGTATCCCTTTTTATCAAAATGCGGAAGATCTTTAAAGGTTTTCCAGTCGCCGCCCCAGTTCCAGTTGTATTTCTTGAAGATTTCGACACATTCCTGCCAGTCCGAAATTTGGTCGCCATCCCAGTCTTTAGCTGTGTCCCAGGAAGCCGTTTTTCCATCAATAATTAAACAGATATCTACCGCAAAGCCATAATTGTGAATAGATTGTCCGCCTTTTGCATTCGTTACTTTTTTTCCGGGTTTCGTTCTTCCAAAAGCATAAAGATCTTCTTGTTCCTGAAAAGATCGAAGTCCTTGCGTAATGCGCACTTTTGCCCTTCCGGTTAAAGCAATATCACATTCTTCGATGATTTTTGTAACTTCTTCCCTGACCGAAGGATGCAGCAAATCAATGTGTTTTTTTGTTGTTTGATCCATATTTGTATTTATTTAGATTTCAAATTTTGAGAATAAAAAGCCTTTCTGGTTGTTTGAAGACAATCAGGATTTTTAATATTCAATAAGATTTTTTGTGTTTTGCGATTTATTTATGGTTAAGAAAAACTTTTAAATAAATTGAAAGCCCCTTTTAATGATCACATTTAAGAAGTGACATATGTTTTAAGAACACTGTAAAAATG
>NZ_CADCSU010000044.1 GCF_902804475.1 Flavobacterium bizetiae | reverse complement strand
ATTTTTTTATAAGATAAATGTAATTATTACTATAAAAACATCTATTCACATCATTTTCATAGTTCAATACATTTTTGTTATCTAGATTAATTAATGTTTTGTCTTTAAGGATAATGATGTTGTTACCTATATTCCAAATATTATTTTTTACATTATCTATTTTATCTAACGTTTTCATTTATTTTAATTTAAAAATTTCATCAAAATCTTCTTTTAAATATTTTTTAAGTTTAGCAGGTGTTGGATTTTCAACATCTTTTAATAATTTTTTTGCCATTTCATCAGTTACATCTAAATTGTCTATTGCTTTTTTCAAGTTGGATGCAAAATCTGGTGGATTTTTACCTGCATCAAATAACCATTGTAATTGTTTTAAATCAACAATATCCGGATTGCTTAGATCACCTAAAAATTGCTTGGCAAAATCAGTTGGTGGTACTTTGCTATATGACTTAAATTCAAAATACTTTGCTAATTTATTACCAGTTTCTCCAACTATTGCATCATATCTACGAGTGTTTGACAATGCAGCTACTTCAAAATTAGTTTTCCTTGGTACAAAAACTTCAGTTCCTTCTTTACGTAAAACCGCAATTACCCAATTAGCTCCATCTGCTCCCGCGCCATTGAACCAATGCGCTTTTAAGCCAGATATAATCGATCCAACACCACCTTGATTTGCGTATAAAGCAAAATGATCTAAATCATTTAGGAAATTTGTTAAATCAGTAGCTCTCTTACCTAAGCCCTTATTTACAGTAAGAATTGTTGTTAAATCGTCTATACTAACATGTCCTTTAGCTAAAATAGAACTAATTTTTTCAATATGTACAGATAGTTTTCTAAAACTAGGATATGCTTCCAAAATTAACCATTCTTTGCTGAAATCTTTACCCTGTCTTACAAAATCTTGTAGATCTGTACTTGCATTGATATCACTTAAAAAAGTTTTTAATTTAGAAATGTCATTTTTGAAAGGAGCTCTTTCTAATAGATCAATTAGTTTATTTCCGTTTGCCGTTGAGTAACCTATTTTATCTAATACATCTTTTAAATCGGCCTCCGCTAAACCTAATTTCTTTAAACGTACAAGGATAGCCTCACTAGCATTTTCAACAACTTCGCTTGTACTTTTCTTTAATTGTTCTTCACTTTCATTTAAAATAACTTTTATTTTTTCTCCATTATCTGAGATTTCAGCAATTATGTTTCCATTGACATCTTCTTTGCTTAGTATTGTTAAATTATCTTCAAGTTGTTTTGGTGTTTTTTCTAAAAGTTCTTTTGCTTTACTTACAGCATTGTCTACGTTTTGTGATAAATCTACAGCTAGCGGAACTATCATGCAGTACATTTTACCTGCCTTTGATAACTTCAATCCTGGTTTCATAAATGCTTTCGCAATCGCAAAACTAATTCTCGCTGCTTTACCAGTACCTTTTACAGTTATTTTAATTAGGTTTCCTGCAAGCTTCATGGTTTGACTCATTACATCCAGAGATTCTATAACTTGCGAAATTTGAGCAAGTTTACCCGCTTTTGCAAAAGATATAGCAATTGTTACAACATTTGCAATGTCATAACCAACAGTTTCTGCAACTTGACAAGTTTGACCAGTATGTGATTTTTTGACTAATGTCCAGATGCACATACTATCCTCAGTACTTTCAGTACAGAAAATACTCATTTTTTTAATTCCTTGCCACATTTCGGATACTCGGTCACCGCCATCAATAATATCGGTAACTATAGCTGCCATTTCTGCTAGCCCTGCTATCTGATCTATAATACCATTCCAAAATCCACATTTTATGGCGAAATAAATATGTCCTGTACCTACCAGTTTCGGGTTAGTAATATTTATATCGAATTGCGCCATTGTCTGGTCACCAAATAGTAAAGTCCAAGAAAAAGGATCAGCTAAACTTACATAATACAAAACGGGATTATAATCGTTAGTGGTAATTTCAGGATTGTAAAAACGCTCAGGGATTTTTGCCTTTTTTACAACTGTTGCTACACCATCTAAAATTGCTGTTAATGGATTAAAGTAGGTATATTTACCGTCAAATTTTGGTATAATTTCACTTATGAGAGATAAAAATTTGTTTACACTGCTATTTCCACTACCAGTAACTCCATTTCCTAAAATAGTTTTAATTTTTGCTTTTCCATTTATATCAAAATCAATCCATAGTGCTATTTGTGAACCAGATAAATTTGCCAGATAATCTGTCACTTCTTTTCTTTTAGCCGGAAGTGTTTGTGTATCAGTAAAGAATATTTTCGCTATTAAACCTGTTTCACTACTGATATTTTTTAATTGAGAAAGAATTTTTAATTTTTCTTTCTCTGATAAAATAACACCACAATAATCATAAGTGTGACTTTCCTGCGCGTCTACATTTGTTGGATCTTCTTTATAACCTTTGTTTGCAGAACTTCCTAAGGTTACTAAATAATTATTATAGTTTTCACTTGTTCCATTAGTATTGCTTTGTTCTGTATCAGAAGTACATTTTAAAATTCCCCAAACCTGATCTCTGGAATCTTTATCTCCTTCTTTTTTGGCTTTATCATCGAGAATCGCTTTTATATATTTTTGTAAACCAGCTTTATCTCTAGAATTTATATATGATTTTACATATTTATATTTAGTTCTAATATATTTTTTATCGACATTACATTCGCCTTTATTGTTAGCAAACAACCAAATCCAAGAATTATCACTTACATCTTTAGTAACTGAATGTATTTCTTTTTTTTCTTTACCATTTACTATATGGGTATAAACGTATTTTTCTAAAGCAGGATCCCAAACATATTTTACAGTCTCTTTATTAAATAAATCGGTAAAACCAGATGTAAAACCATCTTCTGCAATATAACTTTCAGAATAAGTATTTGATAACTGAGTTTGTACAAGTTCCCAAAGAGGTGAAAGCCCAAAACCACCTGCCAATGCCCCGGAAGAACTACTTTGAAATCCATAAAACTTCCAGCCTCCGCTATGAATAATATCCCAGTCGTTATGAGATAGTACAGTTCCGGTTCCGTAATCCATTAAAAGATCTGTTTTGCCGGACTCTGACTTAGTGGCGAATGGATGTTTAAGTCCAAAAATACCATGGCCTAATTCGTGGGCCGCTGTTTTTAAGTCACCGTCGCTAAATACAAAGGCATATTGACCTCCTAAAGGCATAAACCCTTTGTATCCATCTTGTCCTGGTTTTCCGGTGTAGATGACGTAGTAGGTTTCGCTATTGTAAGTAAAATTAGGATTGGCTTCGATTTGATTTTTAATATCGATTTGGCCATTGCTGTAAAAATTGATAAGACCGCTGTCTCCGCATTGTATTGCAGCAGGTAATGCACCTATGGTTAAATCCTGAGAGGTTACATCAAATTTTATCCCGACTTTGTTATATACTTCATTAAGAAAATCTTTTGCGCTATCGGCACTTGGTGCATTTGCTCCGTTGATACTTAAAATTGTTACGTTAATAACGGGTTTTTGAGCAAGTTGCCATAGATTTACTTTACCGGCAATATCTGATTTGGCTTCAATAGTTTTGGCAGGATCCTGAGGATCTTTTTGCGTCGCACCTTTTACAATAGCAATAATGCTTTCTTTTGAGAAGTTTAATGTTTTCGTGACAGTTATTACTGCTTCAGTATTGCTGTCATTCCATTTAAAGTTCACATCTGCACCGGCATTTGTTTTGAAAACGACATCTTTTATTGTTTTTCCGTTTTTAAATTCGGCTTCAGCAATAAAGGTTTCCGGGCCATTTAAGTCAGATACGGCCTTATAATTTACATTATAAATACCTCCACCTTCCATCGGAATGGTTTCATAAGTGTCTTTGAGTTTTTGTGAACCTGAATCTGGGAGGACATCAAAAGCATATTGACTTTTTTCTCCATTTTTAAACGTTATGTTCACATCTGGAGAAGTAATTTTCACCACATCGCCGCTGGCAGACATACCGTTTGTATTTGCCGCAGTTGCTTTACCTCCTGCAGCAGCATTGGCAATAACCGGCGCACCCGCACCATTTGCCGGAATTGTTACTACTTTTCCTGTACTGTCTGTGTAAACTCTTTCGTATGGCGATTTCGCAATGGTTGATATTTGTCCGTCTTTACCTGTTACGGTCGTACTTCCGTCTGCATTTAATACTACCGAAACTACTTCATAATCGAACTTACCTTCTATAGGTTTTCCGTTACTGCCAAATACTTCATCAAATGCATTATCTAAATTGACAATGTTTTTCCAGGTAGGATCATAACTGGCTATAATTTCTCCTGAAATCAATTTGAAATCAGTATTAACGCCAATATTATTAAATGTTATTCGAATGCGGGTATATTCGCCAATATTGGTAGAATATTTTCCTATATCTTCGGCAATTTCCCCCGCTTTATTATTTACTTTTTCACCAATACCAGCCACTTTATCTTTTACTTTTCCGGTAGAATCGGCTATTGAATCTCCTGTCGAATTGTCAAGACCATTTGAGACTTTGGTCGCGGTATTAGATGCTAAATTTGCAGTGGCATTTGCTGCGGCACCAACTTTGCCTGTAATCTCGGCTCCTTTGTTGGCAATCTCTTTTAAGTTATCGGCGGCATCAATTAGCTTTCTGAATTTTTCTATAAAAGGAAACGTTACATAACCTTCTCCGGTAAAAGTACCATTGCTTCCGGTTGCTTTAATTACGACAATAGGAAAATCTCCCGCCGTTACTACATCATTTTGGTAAAGATTAGGAAGAGGCGTTGTGTTGCTTAAATCGTTCGGATCTGGTTTGATACCACAACTGGCAAAGACAATTTCGTCTCTTGCTACGGTAGTGAATTCTTTAATTGTACTGTGGGTATACTTACCCGGATCGCAGGAAGAACCTACGGTATATTCGTAAACTGTATTTGGTTTTAAATTGCTTAGTGTAATATTCTCTCTTGGTGTAACTTGTTTGTACCACTCTGAGTTGGCATTTTTTTCGCGATAATTTACCTGATAGTCATAATTATCGATATTACCGCTCCATGCTATTTTTGCCTGATTCTCGCTAACGCCAGAAGTAGTTATAGCCAGTGGAGGAGTACAGGATACTTCATAATCAAAAGAAAAAATTTCGCTGTAACCGTTATTTTTAAAAACACCTATTTCCTCGGCACCCAAAATAGCTTTTGCCTTAATACGCCATGCATATTTTTTACCGGGAATAAGCTGAGGTTCGCTCATGCTGTACTGCAGTGTGGTTGCTCTGGTTGTGGTTGTGTATAAAGGAGGTGAGTAAGCAAATGCGTTTTGAATAGGGGTGTATTTATCCCAGATTTCTACCAGTGAAAATTCATATTCTACATTGCTTACATTAATGCTTCGCGGAGTCCAGCTGAAAATAATATTTTGAATATTCTGCTGCATGATAGAAGCATTATTCAACGGAAGATTTAAAAAAGGAGGTTCGTTCTGAAAAATAATGGTGTTAGTTCTCGTTTTACTCGACAGTTTTTTTCCTGTTGCAAAATCGTATACTTCTACATAAATATTATAAATTCCTTCCGGTAATGCTTGCGCATACTGATTGGGATTAAGTCCTAACAAATTTTGAAATTCAAAATAAGGGGCAAGATCTACATTGGTTAATTGCAATGGAAAACCACCTTCAAGATATAACGGACGTGCGCCTACAACAAAATCATTTGTAGTAAAAGAAATCCCATTGCCCTGAAAATAAATTTTAAGCTTTACCTGACGATTTGAGATCGTTAAATCGTTTAGCACAATCTGTATTTTTATAGGACTGTTTACCGTAGTAGCATCGGCATAATTACTTAAATAAATAGGCGAGGGCTGTGTAACCTGCGTCGTTATCGAAATAGGATATGTTTGCGCGTAGCCTCCAAAACCAATAAGAGAGCACAATAGCAACAAGTATAAGTGTAATTTTTTCAGCATTTTGGGTAATTGAGATTTATCCATTATTTTGTTCGTTTGGTATCTTTAGGGTATACTTTATTTTTGAATATATTTTAAATCAATTTCATCATTGATACTGTTTTTAACAGCCAGGTCATGATAAAAAGGAATTATTTTTACTTCGATAGCATCGACTATTTCTGTTTCTCTTCTTTTATTTTTTATCAGTTTAAAAGCTTCTTCAATTTCTTGTGTGCTAAACTGGGCAGCATTTTCATTTTGTTGAATTTCTTTTGTAGAAGTTTTTGCAGCAGCACTTATTTCCTTAAGCATCCACCTGTGATTTCTTAATTGATTACGGCTGTTATCGCTTCTTTCAACCAATTTTAAATACGAATTATAACTAGCTTTATTGGTAATTTCAGCCTGATCAACTCCATGTAGTTTATGACTATTTACCCTGCCAATAGCAACTGAATACGCATTTTCAAGGTTTTCATCTTTATGATTCATTTCCTTTTCGAGTTTTTGTAAAGCCTTAACAAAATAATCATTGTATTTTTCTATAGTGGCCGTTGCTACGGTATATGCGTCGAGATAATCAAGAATTTTTTCTTTTAATTCTTTATCATCAGGTGTAAGAGAAGCCAGTGTAAGCAGATGTTCTAAATTATTCTTTTCTTCGACAGGCAAAGGATGTATCGAAAGTTGTAATTCTTGTAGTTGTGCCAAAATTTCGTCTCTTGTTCCTTCAAAAATCTTATCGTTGAAATTTATTTTTAAAACCGGATTAGCGATTGTTTTTTCTTCTGTTAAAGGCTCTCTTTTCGGGCGCATTTTAATTTTATCAAACGAATAGGCATAGGTTAGGGTAGCCGTAAGATCATTGTTTTTTCGGCCAGTTGAATTACTAAACAAGGAAATTACGCCTACATTAAAATTATGTTTTTGCAGGTAAATATAAGAGCCATTAAGTCTGATATTGAAAATATCATTTTGTTTTTGGCCATCATTATAACTGGTATTGTAGCTTGTTGAAGCATTAGTAGTCAGTTTTTTATCAAAAAATAATTTAGATACCCCGATGGTTGGTCCAATGATTAAGTTTTTTCCGGAATCTGTTTTTCCGAAAGTATTATTTAAGGATCCGTTAAAGCTTAAATCTCTTTCAGGATAACCAATACTATAGGCAATCGCAGAATTGTAATAAGTAGAAGCACCACCTGCAATAGTTTTACCCTGTTGTTGGTTTACGGCATCCTGCACAGAAAAGTTCGCGCTTATGGATTTTTTTAAGCGCTTATCATTTCTTAATAAAAAATTGACGTTTATTGTTGCATTTTGATTGACCTGTCTAAAGTTTAAGGTATCTAGATAATCGTAATTAGAAACCTGATTGATATAATCAAACTGGTTACGGCTATTGGTATAGGATTGAAAATTAGAATAATTTACACTCAGGTTTAATTTGTCATTAGGTCTGAAATCGACATTTAGCGATGATACCAAACGTTTCATCTGACTTTGTTTTTGCTTGTCAAGATTATCTTTCTGAAGCCCTAAGTTTAAGGCTAATGAAACTTTGTCTTTGAATATGTTTTGTGTGGCGTTGACGGTAAAGTTTTCTAAATCATTATTAAAGTAATAACCTCCTAGAGTCCTGTAATTAGGATCGATTCGTTCGTAGCCTAGTCCTAAAGTTCCTTTTCCGGCAGGATAAACAAGCTGTCCTTTAAAAGCATTATAACTTGTTGAGGTACTATTTTGATTTAAAAGAAGAGAAGCAATTCCGTTTGCTTTGCCTTTGTCTGTATTTCGGGTATCTTCTGTAATGCTGCTGTTGGCATATTCAGTGAAAAACTGTAGTTTTTTAGCCAGGGTAAAACTCGTTTCAAAACTTACTGCAACATTCTCTTTTGGACTTACGCTCAACTCAAAAGGAACAGGATTGTGTATTGAACTAATTTCGTCTTTTGCCTTAAATAATGTAACGCCCACTTTTACTTTTTCAAAATCATAAGTAGTTTTAAAACCATAACCATATCTTTTGTACGTTGGTACAATTTCAGGATAATTAGAGTCGAATTCGCTGCTCTTTAATAATCGTCCAAACATGGCACTGACTTTAAAATTTCCCTGTGGAGTCAAATCAACTCCTAATCCCGTAAATTGATGCCCGCTTAGTGTATAAGGTGAGAAAGTCATGCTTACATCTCCAATATGGGCTGTAATCCATTTATATGATGGATGAATGCTGAGGCGATTCATAAGTACAGGCTTTCCGTAACCAAATTTTTGATTGGTATACGAAAAAGAAAACGGCAAATTGTACAACCCTGCAATGTTGATGTTGATGTTTCCGTTTAAAAAATAACTAAACGGATCTCTTTGTGCATTACCGGAATAGAAAATACTATTGGCCGATGCACCACCACTTACGTTTATCAATTTGGCTTTGCCTAACTCCTGTACATTAAAGTTTTGGGAAAAACCAAAAGCACTTATGAGTAGGAGTGTAGTATTAAAAAGTATTTTTTTTGCAATCATTCTTTATATGCTATGGAAATCAGTTTGCGAAATTTATTCTTTACTGTTTTTCATTATTAATTGAAATTTTACTGAACTGATTATCTTCTTTATTGAATGATTATTTTTCTTAATTTGTTTCCTTGCTGTGACTCAAACAATACAAAATAGATCCCTGAGGGAAGTCCGCTTAAGCTAAAATTGAAGAGATAATTATCTTTTCCATCTTGTGTTTTAGAATCTATCAGCAGGTTGTTATTTAAATTATATACTTTAACATGAGCAGGCATAACATTATCTAACAATACATCAACCGTAAAAAATCCGTTTGAAGGATTAGGATAAATCTTAACATCAAACTTTTTCTGGGTGTTAGTTTCATCAGGATTGTTTTCTTCATATTCTCCCTCAGTTACTAGTATTTGTTTGGTTTGAAAAGCGGTACAATTGCCTTTTTTCGTATTCAGGGTAATTTCGTACTGCCCCGTTTCGCTAAAGCTTATTTCAGCAAAATCTTTATTTTTAGAAACAACAGTTGCATTAGCTGGCAAAATCCATTCGATCTCATCAGCAATAGGATTACTAATGTCTACAATAACTATTTTTTCATTTTTAAATACCTGACTAGACACCGCAAATTCAGCACTTATTGCCGTATTCTGGCTTGATATTTTAATAGTATCCGTCGCTTGACATCCTAATTTATTGGTTACAATAACCGTATAATTTGCAGGTTCAGAAACGGTAATCATCGCTTTATTGCTAGTAAAACCTTTATCAGATTTCCAGAAGTAAGTAGCTTTATCGTCGTTTATTGTAGCATTAATAGTCAAGGTTTGATCAAAACATAATGTTACATCCTCTCCAAGATTTATAATGTCTTTTGGCGGGTTTTCGATTTTGTAATCATAATTTACAACACATCCCTTGCTGTCTTTTATTGCTACAGAATAATCTCCGGCAGCAGCTCCGCTTAAGATATTTGATTTTTCACCCGTATTCCATAAATAGGTATAAGGTCCTTTTCCGCCAAAAGAAGTAACTTCAATTGTAGCATCAGAACCAGCGTAACAAGTTGGAATTACAATTTTTTCTGTCGCAGCTAAATGTATTGGTGCTGTTATAGTAATGTTTTTTGTAATAGTACAACCATGGCTGTCTGTTACCAAAACCGAATAATTTGCTGGTGGAACGTTTGGTAAACTGGCTGTTTTGACTCCCGTATTCCACATATAATAATAAGGCGCTGTTCCTCCTGATGGTGTTGCATCAATTGTCCAGTGGTTTGCATCACCACATAACGTATAATCAGAAGTTAATATGTTGTCGAGAATTGCAGGTTCTGTCACCAGCAAAGTGGTACTTTTTGCCTCATTACCGTTCGAATCGGTAGCAATTACATAATAAGAACCTTTGCCAATATTATTTAAGATATTGGTTGTTGCCAGTATATTATTAGAACCCTCTGCATACCATTTATAAGTATAGTTTTCTCCCGGTTTTAAAAATCCACCAATAGTGGTTGGTTTTAAGCTTCCGTTTTTATCATCATGACATAAAATTACATTTTGAACGGCAATGCTGGTTTCTAAAAGTGGTGGCTCTGTTACTTCTAACAGCTCAGATGTTAGATTACATCCTTTAGCATCGGTAAGAATTACATAATATTTTCCGGCAGCTAAGTTTACTGCAGTATTGGTACTTTGGTTAATATTACTATTATCACTCTTAAACCATTGATAAGTATAATTACCATTTGCTCCTTGTGCAGTAATGGCAATCGAACCATTACTCAATCCTTTTCCGCTGGCAGGAAGAGATATTGTATTACTAATACTTAAAGCAGTTGGCGAGGTAACCTGAATAGTGCCACCCGTACTTAAACACTGTTGAGAATCTTGTACAAAAATGGTGTACTCTCCGGCAGCCAAATCTGTAATTGTAGTATTTTTTCCATTCGAAAAATTTTGCCAGTCTTTAACTAATGCTCCTTTATAAAAATAGCGATAACTAAAATTGCTATTTCCTCCTGAAGCACTTAAAGTAATTTTTCCGTTACTCTCGCCAATACATTTTACAGGTTCTTGCACCATAGAGAAAGTTACCAGATCCGGTTGGGTAATATTGATGGTATTACTGGTTACCTCAACTTTTTTAGAATCTTTTATAACAGCATAATAACTGCCGGGTTTAGCATTATACAGATTTAAATTTTCTGTAGTTAATATGGCAGTAGAAAGTAAGGTGTTATTAAAATACCATGAAATTGTTTTGATACCAAAGCCGCCATTTGCATTTACATGTACAGTACCATTATTAGCTTCGTAACAAGTAATTTGCTGTGTCTGGCTAATGCTGATCGTTAACGGATTATCTCTAAAATCAAAATCGGCATATTTGATACATCCGGTATCATCCTTAGCAGAAATATAATAATGATCTTTTACCAATCCACTAAAGTCTACAGCTTTTACAGAACTGTTTGCAATAGTATTTATAATAGTTTCATTGCCTGATGCATCTTTCGTGTAAAATTTATATTCGTAGTTCGATTTACCTCCGGTGATTTCAAAATGCAGTTTACCATCATTTCCATTATTTGCAGAAGGATTAGTGTAGGTAATCTTATCGATATCAAAACCAAAATCTGCAGGTTGTGTAATTATGATATCTTCTAAAATACCAATACAATAAGCCGCATTTCCGGAATTATAATTGGCGTCGCGCACCTCAACAGCATAGGTGCCTTCAAATAAAGCATTTAGTGATGTTGGAATAAAGTTTTCATAGGTATTAGTAGCAGGATTTTTCTTTTTCCACTGATAAGTATATTCCGGATTTCCGTTTACTAAAAGTGGCGTTCCTCCTGAAACTGATATGGCAATAGTTCCGTCCTGATCGCCAAAACAATTTACGTTCGATTTTGAAACTAGTTTTACTACAATTGGAGTAGGCTGGGTAAATGTTACATCAATAATATTCGAGTCGATTCCACCTATATCAGTAGCAGTAAGGCTATAATTTCCATCTGCGATATTACTAAAATCGGCCACATTACCAGTTTTTGTAGTAGTAGCTCCGTTTGCCTTGTTTTTTAATTTGTACGTATAAATTCTATCCGGCTGATTTTGATTATAAGTAGCCCCGCCAGTTGCACTTGCATTTAATGAACCCAATAAACCATTACATTTTGATTGCAGATGCGTTTGTGAAAGTACAGGTTTTGTAGGCTGATAAATCTCGTAACTTTTTAAATCATAACAACCATTTACGTCGGTTACTAAAACGCTGTAAATACCAGCAATAACATTAGAAAGAGTAGGGCTGTTAGTGCCTGTAACTGCTCCTGAGTTATTTTTCCATTCATAGGTGTAGGTGCCTGTTCCGCCGGTGGCAGTAATTGTTATTTTTCCTGTCGCCAATCCAAAGCCTGTGGTTGGTGTAATGTTTTGATTTATAATTTTTAAAGCAATTTGAGGCTGGTTAATTGTAACTGTTTGTTCAGCAGTCTGGCAGCTATTGCCATCAATTACTCTTATAGTATAAGTTCCTTCACTCAATCCTGAAACCATACTATTTGTATTATCGATAGTTCCTCCATTACAAATAATAGTATATGCTTTAGTTCCGCCCGAAATATTTAGTTTTACGGTACCGTCATTTCCTCCATTACACGATACATCTCCTTTTGTAAAAGTAAAAGCTAATTTGTCTGGTTGGGCAATTACTATGTTTTCTAAAATTCCGATGCAGCTTGAAGGATTAGCCGGATCATAATTAGCATCACGAACTTCTACTGAATATTTTCCTGAAAAGAGACCGGATTGTGTTGGACTATCATTTCCTATTGGTTCGTAAATAAGATTTAACGGATTTAATTTTTTCCATACATAATGATAAGGAGCGCCCACAGTAAATGGAGTTCCTCCTGAAACGGATACTGATAATTTTCCGTCCTGATCACCATAGCAGGCTAATATTTTTTTTACAGCAGCTGTTTCTGTCACTAAAATTGGATCTGGTTGTTTAAGTTCGACATAACCAGTGGTAACGATGGTACCATTTTTATAGCTGGTATTCGCCACGGTTGATACATTTGCTTTTGAATCTGTTGCAGTAATTTTATATTGGCCAATGGCCAATCCGGTAAAATTTGCAGTATTCCCAACCTTTTTTTCCTGAGAAATATTGTTTAGGAATAATTCATACGTGTATTGTCTGTCTGATTGTTGCTGTCCTATTTCGGCACCTCCTGTTGCAATGGCAATGATAGAGCCTTGCCCTCCATTACATTTTGTATTGGTAGCAGTAACATCAAGCGTTAGTAGCGTAGGTTCTTTTATTTCAAATACAACTGATGTTATCGAACAGCCAAGATTATCTTTATTGTTATCGATAGCTACGGCAATATATTTTCCCGCTGGTCTGTCTTTAAGTAAATTAGCATTTTCGTTTGGTATTAATTTACTCTCGTCAACTGTTTCTCCTGTATACCATTTGTACGAGTAATTACCCCATCCTCCGGTATTATTTAGTTGTATACTTCCGTTAAGAAGCCCATTTCCCGTAACATTTGTAATTACGGAAGGGCCAAATGCAAAAGCTGCGGCAGGTTCTTTTATCTCAATTTGTTGTGTAGCAATAACACAATTATTATTGTCTGAAACAGTTACATTCCATTTACCGGCACTTAAACCTGTAATTTTTTGATTTGGAATATCAATCACAGTACCTGGAGTACCAGAGTCACATGAAATTTTATAAACAGGTTTGTTATTTCCATCATTGTTAACAGTTCCGCCTGTAATATTTAATTGTATAGTTCCATTGGTAGCGCTTTTACAGGTTACATCTGTAGTGGCATAGCTGAATTGTAATTTATCTGGAGAACTAATTACAATATTTTCTAACAAAGCAATACATTGATTGGGATTGTTAGAAACGTAATTATTATCACGAACTTCTACAGAGTATATTCCGGCTCCAAGTAAAGTAGGATTAAGATTGTCGTTTACGGCTATAACAGCACCGCCTTTTCTCCAGACAAAAGTATAAGGAGTTATTCCTCCCGATACAGTTATGGCCAGCGATCCGTTTTGATCACCAAAACATTTTAAATTTTTAAAGCCACCAGCAACTTCTTTTACTACAATAGGCGTAGCTGGTGCAACGCTAAGAGTAAAGTATTGCAAGCAAAAACCATTTGAAGCACTTACAGTATAATCTCCTTCTACTAAACCTGATTTTGTTGATTGAGTCTGTGTCGAAGAAATATTATCTGTTAATTCAACAAGTGCTTGCGGATACGTTCCTTTATACCATTTAAATACGTAGGTAATATTTGCAACCGCATTTGTAACTTGTACGTTGGCCTTTCCGTCATTTCCATTAAAGCATTTTACAGGTGTTTGAGATGTTGTTGCCGTAATAATAGGATTGGCAGAATCTGGCACATTTATAGTAACCGAAGTTGTATTGTTATCTGCATCAGTTACCGTAACTTTATAATTGCCCGCTTTTACAGCATTTAAAGTTGAGTTTGTCTCATTTTCTAATTTATTTTCTACAACAGGAGAATTTCCAGTAAGTTCAAACCATTGAAATTGTATTACACCATTACCTCCCGAAGCCTGAGCTGTAAGATTTGTTGTGCCTCCCTGACAGCTTATTGCAGTTGGGGTTAGTATATTTACATTTAATGCTTTTAGTACATAAGGTCCTTTTGTGATGGAGCAATCAACTTCATTTGGGTCGACTATACTCTTATCCGTAACGGTTACATAATAAGTTCCGTCTCCTAAACCTCTTGGATTATTAGGACTTTGTGGAGGAGTAGGGCTAAAAACGGATCCATTTTTAGTCCAGACATAACTGTAATTTCCGTATCCTTTACTCGGATTTATTAATATACTACCATTATTAATTCCTGGTGCCGGTTGATATATCGTAGGCTCTGCTGTTACTGATAAAGCTGCTGAAGGACCTGAAATTGTTTTATTACTATTTTGTACAGTTAATGGAGCACTAATAATATCGGAAGAAGGTATCTCGCTATCTTTTATAGTAAATTTAAAATTGCCCGGCGAAAGACCAACTGCGGTATACTTAAAAATACCATTACTAGTCGAAGTTGAGACATTTGGAACATACGCATTATTTGAAGGATCTTGCCAGGTTATGGTATAATTCCCTGAACCTCCTTTTACATTCAATGTGATACTCCCGTCATTTGCGCCAAAACAGCTTAAATTAGTTGAAGTTACATCATAGGTTATTTCTTGTCTAACCAAAAAAGTTTTAGAAGCATTGGTACAGCTTAAACTATTATTACTACTCACTACGTATGTTCCCGGAGCAAGATTACCCAATTGATCTAGGGGTATGTTTTCGCTGCCCATTGTACAAGTAAGAGTATAAGCTGGACTTCCTGTTAAGGGTAGATCAAGTATTATTTTTCCGTTTTTTGCACCAGGAAAAGTGACATTGTTTACTTGCCCGCTTATGGTAATAGGAGCTGGAGCTTGAGGTATCCCTATATCCTGCGGAGCAGACTGGCAATTATTGTCGTCCAGAACTATTACCCTATAGTTACCACTACTAAATCCTTTATTTGTTAAATCTGAGACTGGATATTTTTTGAGAACAGTTTTTCCGTTTACAACTTCTGTTTCACCATTCAGGTTGTAAAAATGCGAACCAGTACCTCCACTAGAAGTAATTTGAATTCCCCCATTTCCTGCATAACATTTTGGAGATATAGCCGTAGCGTTTGATGTTAGTTTTGTTGTTGGATTTATTGTAAAATCAGGACCCACTGCATCTTTTGTAGGGTTAGAAGCATTTGCCCCAATTATGGTTTGATATTTAAAATTATAGGTTCCTACAGCAATACCTTTTATTTTATATTTTAAAGGAGATACCATTTCTACTCTGGCATTATCAGAATATAGTGACACCGGAGCATTGACTCCTACAGGTGTGTAAGTAAAAAGAAATCGTTCGCCCAATGCTGTTTCTAATGGCCGGTCAAAAGAATAGATAACCTCTCCGTCACCCATATTATTACAAGATTCTGCTCTTGAAACAGGCGGGTTAGCGGGATCTAACTTAGGAGGACAGCCGAAAACAACATAAGTGATGGGTTTTGATACCATTGTTACTTTAGGATTTGCATATCTGGAATCGAGATTGTATATAAATCTCAAATTTCCCCTAAAATTTTGTGGTAATTTCTCCGCCAGAACAAATTTTTCTGTAGTTGATTGCCAATCTAAAATATCTGTACTGTATTTAGGCTGGCTGCCAATTGGTAGATTAATAGTTTCACATATACCTATTTCCGTTGTTGCTCTGTTTATGTGTGGTGAGTTGAGGTAAAAATACTCCGGAGCACACCCTCCTATAAAAGTTTCTCCGTTAAGATATTGATTATAAGTATAAGTACGCGTTGAGGGTTGACATCCAGGGCCTTGTCCTGAAAATCCAGGTCGCCACTCTACAGTTATAGGAAAACTGGACGGGTTTACAGTAAGAATCTCTCCATGTTTATTAATTGCGCCCCAGCTTTGGTATAACGCTACACCAGAACTAGTAGAAATTCGCAAATATGCATTACCGTTATCAGGAAAAAGACGATCAATATCCAGCATAAGCGGATCTTGCGCAAAAGAAGCTATGCTGTAAAAGAGCAAGAATAATAGGGTAATTTTTTTCATATTATTTGGGGTATAAAAAAAGTTATGATTAGAATTTTACCGTAAAAAATACCATTTTAGACATTCTTCCATCGATAAATAAAGCTCTTATAGCGTATTTGTAATTCGTGTTGATAGTAATAGTGGGATCAGATAATTTTCGGGTTTGCCCGGAAACCATCTGCATTAATTGTAAAGGTTCACTCGCTGTAGCTTTATAAATCTCAAAACTATCTACTTCCGGAACTTTATATTCCCATGATAAATCAATAGTATTGGCCGATACATTCGCTTGCGCATAAAATCCTTTTACAGCTGGCATTACAGAAGCTTTTGGAACAAAAAAAGCAACTTGCGGACTTGGGTTAGAAACTAAATTGCTTTTATCTTTGGCATATATAGCATAGCGGTATTTACTTCCTTCGGCTATATTCTCATCTTTATAGGTTTCTTTTTTATCTTTAATGTCGGCAATCAGCTGCCAGTCGCCTTGTTCATTTTCTTTGCGATAGAGCTGATGCGAAACGGCATCTTCACTCTGGCTATTGATCCAGTCAAGATATACAGCGCCGTCTTTTATCTCATAATTTGTAAATATTGGCGAAGAAGGAGGAATGACATCCGGTTTTTTAATAACTAATACATCAGATGACACAGACATATTATAATGCGTATCTACTGCAATAATTTTATAATACACTTTACTGTTCAGGCTTTTAATTACTACAGTATCCTGATACTTATTGTCTTCAAGAGGATTTACCGTTATCTGGCTCATTTCCTCGTCTGGGTTGTTTCCTTTATAAATTCTGTATCCTAACAAATCGCTTTCTTTATTAAGATCCCAGGTTAGTTTTACTACTCCAAGAGAATCAATTACCCCTTTTAAATTTATTGGTTTTGCCGGAGGTATAGAATCTACAGGCTGTACTAACATGGGGAAAGATGTTCTGTTACTGCCTTGTTTGCCTATTGCAGTTATTGTAAAATAATTGGTCGAGGCTAATTTGTTGTAAACAACAGTTCTGCTTTTTGGAGCAATATTTTTTATGACAGGCAGGTATTTTCCATCGTCCGTATCAGAACGATTAAGTTCAAATCCCGTAATTTCAGAATTCCCTTCTTCGGCAAATTCCCAGGTTAATGTTACTGTTTTATCGTCTTTAAAATTCTTTACAGTAAGATGAGGTACAAACTGCAATATTGATTTTCCTTTACCCGAAATAATTTCAGAGTACGGACCTAATTCTCCAAAAGCCGAAATTCCCTGAATTCGATAACTATAAAGCTGATTATTGGCAATAGAATCAACATAAAAAATACGACTGTTATTTTCGTTTTGCTGATTCATGCTCGTATAAGGCTCCTTATTAATTCTTTCGAAATGCAGTTTATCCTGAGAACGTTCTATATAATAACTTCCGTAAGCGTGTGCCAATATTTTAAAATTCCAGCTTAACATTGTACTTTTATCTGTAAAATGAGCTGTAAAGTCCATCGGTTTGGGTAAATCCTGATAATCGCTTAATCCCACAAACACACCTCCATATTTTATTTCAGATTCTTCTTTAGGTACATTCGAAGAAATTCGATAAATATATTTCTCATTTTTTTGAGCTGTTTTATCTTCAAAACCTAAAGCGGCTTTTTTAGCGATTTCAAAATCTTTATCGGCAGCAAACAATGCAAATGTAAAACGCTGTTCATTTTCCTCAGATAAATTAACAATCGATTCTAATTGGTTTACACCCGTTACATTAAAACTTTCACCATAAAGAGCCTGCGCAATAATAGCGGCATTATCGTTTTGTTCGATAACTTTTTCCCAATTTTCAATGGGTTCAGGTTTTAAAGTTTGTGCTAATACTTTTTTTTCCGGACTTGCTAATGTTGTATTATTACGCGTTACAGTATAGCGTTCTACCAGATATCCATATTTATTCAGTTTTTTCCAGGCCAGAGCATCACTTGGTCCCCAGCGCAGTAAAATTTTATCCTTTTGTACACGTACTATAACCTGTATGGCAGATTCTTTTTTTATTACCTCTTTCTCTTTTGCGTTGTTGGTTTGTGAATGCGTAATGTTAAACCCTAAAAAAAGAAATGCTATTATATATTGAAGCTTCATGCTAATTTGATTTGTTGAATGTAAAAATTGAACCAGAACTTGCTCCCGGTTGTCCGCCAGGAAGAGTGTAGTTTAATTTAATATTATAAGTTCCGTCCGGAATCATAGGGAACTGCGAATTGATGATATAATTATATCTCTGAGCCATTGACGGATTATGAGAATCTACATACTTGCTGACGATTTTATATTGAATGTCAACAAAATCAGTTTTATAATAATAAGGCAGATTGTATCGATAAGGTAATCTGTCTTTTAAATACGGACTACTTGGATTGTTGATTAAAAAGTCCTGATACCAGGTCAGTAATTCAATACCTCTTACCGGAGGAAGACCTATTGTTGAGACATCTCTGCTCAATGTAAAGTCAGCTTCTAGAGGATATCCCTGATAAACTAATGGATAAATTTTATTTTTATAATAAGTATCATCCAAAGCAGCTTCAACACTTATTAAAGGCTTGTATTGTGTCATTGCACCACCTACAATTTCAAGTTCATCAAACGGTTCTGATGAATTGTTTTCAGCATGAAGCGCATGAACATCGGTATAGAGGATTTCGATATACGTGTTTTTAGGCCTTTTGGCAACCATCTTTTCCTGAAATGATTTGTATTGACTCGTGTTGAAATTGTATTGTAATAATTCAACGGCATCTCCGCCAGTAGCAATCCCTTTTAGTTCATTACTCTTTAATTCAATATTATTATCATTTTCCAAATTTTGCGTCTGGTAGTTTTCGGTTAAGTTGCTATTGGCGTCTTTTTTGGTTTCTAAAGTCATTAAGGATAAATTATAAGGCTTTGTGGTTTCTAAAACCGGCAAATCAATAATTACCTTTTTCAAATCGGTATTGTATCGAATAGAGCTGTTAACCGTTTTGTTTCCGGTTTTATAAAAAGCCTTCTGAGATTGTTCAGGTTTTAAGTCAAATAAGTACGCTTGTCCTTGTTTTAAGACAACGTATGCTTCTTTAGTTTCATTTTGGTAAACATATTTCTGATCAAAAACAGGATAGCAATAAGCAATATTTTTTACAGGAATATTGTTAGGAGCAGGTCCTGTACTAAAATTTCTTACTTCAGTTTCCATCGCAATTTGTCCCTGATCATAAATTGTTTTCCATGCACCATTTACAAATTCCTGAAAACTCACCTTTACAGTCAGAGTTAGATCTGAATTTTGAGGCAGTACTTCGGTAGAATTAAAGCTCAATAAGTCAGCGGTTTTATTCCAGCTTGATGTGCCCACTACAGGAACATCGCCCTTTTTAATTGTATATTCTTCAAGTTTAAGCCGGTACGTTTTGGTGCCGTTATCATCTTCAAGAGTAAAGTTTTTATCTACAGGCATATTAAATCCAACCTGCGGAATGGCAAAAACATCTACATCTTTCGTTCCGTTTGAAGGCGTTATGTCTGCAATAGATCTTAATCCTGCCAAAGGATCAGCATTGATAAATTCACACTCTTTTCCAAACTGTAATTTAAATCTAAAGCTCCCTTTTATTGCACCGCCAAGAATGCTAAAATTACCCGCCATATAACCGCGAATCCATACCGGATTTGGTAATTTGGCCTGTAGTAAAACAGCGCCTCCTCCTTTTATAATGGATATTTTTTTGCGTACAAAAAGTAATTTTATATTAATACCAAGTTCACCCTGCATGTAGGCATAAGATTGGCCGTTAGCATACCATCCATTTATACCAATCTGGCCGGAACCTTTACATTGCGCTTCACCATAATCCTTCACCATTATATCAAATCCAAAACCAGCCTGAAAATTAGCATAGAACATTAAAAAGTTTAAGTTTCCGGTTTTAATGCTAAAATCAGAGCCAAAGGCAAATCCTTTTCCTCCGGCAATGGCGTTTTCATTACGCATATAATCTAACTTCGAAGCATCTACACCTAATAATTGAGCTACGATCGAAGGCGGAGGAGGGCTTGCAGGAATGTCGTCTCCTAACATAAAATATCCACCCGCTTCTACTTCTATAGATCCTATCGCCATTTTTAGACCTAAACGATCCGTTGGTGTTCCCATACGAATGTACCATTTGTCAGGACCAAAATGCAAGACAGCCCATCCGGCTCTGTTACCCGATGCACGGCCTTTTATAAAACCTCCGGGAGTATCAATATACAAGTCAAAAGAACCGTGTAAAGTTTTAGCTCTAAAATCATATTCGATTGCCGCAAATGCATTAATTCCCATAGAACTTTTTACATCATTTGGATAGAGCTGTTCAGCAGCTTTTGATAAATCAGAAGTTTTTAATGCTTCAAGAGCCACTTTAGAAAGCAGAGATTCATTTTCAGCGACTGCTTTTAAAGCACCCGTTAGTTCTGCTGCTCCGGGAATTTCGAAAGACTGCATAACATGGCCTTCACCATAAATACTAATTCTGTTAATTCCCGAGTTATTATTAAATGCTATTTCGAAACCAGCGCCTCCCCAAAAGGCATCAGCTGTGGCAGTTCCGGCAAATTTTATCATGGCTTTAACTCCAAGAGCAGTATCGGCATCCGGAACATAATTAGAACCCGAAGCCACAAACCTGTTGCTGTAACCGTCTTTTTTCATTCGGTAATAAGCACCACCGCCAAAACCTTTAAAAGTAATTGCTCCGGCCGGTATATTTAGATTGTCGACCATGGCATCAACATACCAGTACCTAAAAGTCGTTGAGCCAAAAATAGCATTGGCCTCTACAGATATTCCTCCGGTAAAATCGGCCCCAAGCATTCCTTTAAATCCATTACCATAAACAGGATCATTATCCATTAAAGTAATGCTGCCTTTAAATTTTACTCCGCCTAAATCAGCGGCAATCTTAATTTCTTCAAATTTCAGATGATCAAATTTCCATTTCTGAATTCCCTGATCTTTTGCAAATTTTCCAACGATATTAAATTTAGTCCTTCCGTTAAATTGATCCTTCATCAAATTAACCGATATGTCTATTTTTAAAGAAGCCGAAACATCATCTGCAATGATCGCAATCTCATGAATTGTAATGGGGAAGTTAGAAACCTTAGAAGATTCGGGATCAGCTTCGGCAGTATTTTTATAACCAAAATAATCCGCTTTAAAATACGGTACGACTGTTTGCAACTGAAGATTTTGAAACGTTATCCCTTTAAAAGCAACCGCCTCTTTTTTGTCTGTTCCTTCCGGGGCATTTGGTTCAGATGCATCCGGAGTTGGCTTATTGCTTCCGCTTATGGCAAGGCTTCCGTAAAGTACCGCCTTAGGCAGAAAAATGCCATCTTTTACTTTGAGCTCTACGTATGAATTTTTTTCGATTTTAGCATTCGCCTTAAATACCTGAAAACAAATGTCATTGGTTACCTCTGCTTTTAAAAGATATTCATTATCCAGAGGGTTAATTATTGCTTTGTAACCCAGTTCGCTTCTTGTATTAGGCTTACATTGTTTTGATGGATCAGAGACCGGTAAAACAATACCTCCGTCAAATCTGGCGTAGGTAAGCGAATTTGCCCTGAATCCCATTTCGATATGATTTACAGAAAATTGCCAGCCCGAAGCGCTTCCTTTTCCTAAATCCAAAATATTGTCAGCTGCGAAATTACCCGAAACCCCCACACGGTCTATCAGCAAATTAGTCGCCTGAAATTTTATTCGGTTATTCGTTCCTTTTTCCTTAAACTGTTCAGGTAAAACAATTTTTAAAGAGTTTACATATAATCCTCTCCATAAATTTTCATTTCCCGGAACTAAATAATCTTTTTGATAATCCTTGGGCCAGACAATATCAGGAGAATTATGAAGATCACTAAAATCGATAACAGCTTTATTTAATTCAAAGCAGGTTCCTTCGTAATCTGCCAGTTGAAAAGCAGGTAATGTTATCTCTGCTAAAATATCATTCCAGTTCGATACTTTTGTTTTAAAAGAAGCTTCAACTCTTTTAGGCGATTTAATTACTTCATATTTCTCATCAACAGGCTCTAACAGATTTCTTGAAAATACAACATCGGCCTGAATTCCAAGTTCTTTAAATCCGCTACAATCGATGGTAACATAGGTCTTGTCTGTAATTATGCCGGTTTGCATATTGAGTCCGCCTTTTAAAACCAGCAATAAATTTTCACCGTTTATCTTTATAGGAACATCTCCTAATAATACCAGATTGGTATCTCCAAGAAGACCGCCCTTATGAGATAATTTGATATTTTTGGCGCCAAAAAACAATTCTTTCGCTTTTCCGGTAGAATCAAATTGTGGAAGCGTGATTTTTACAAATGCAGTTAGTTCTGTGTATTGTGGTGTAAATTTGGCACTGCTTATACCAAGGATGTATTGAATTCCTCCAATTGTTTTTGATACTCCCAAAGGCAGCATCGAAAGTTTTTTTGGCTCTAATAAATCAGTAAGATTATTATTTTTTTTGATTTCCTCAAAAGTAGCCATCGCAGTATTTAAGTCATCACTCGTTTCCTGACTTACCGGATAATTTTGGGTAAGAAAGAAGTTTGTGAACTCGCTTTGTGCATTTTTTTTGGCTGAAAAATGAGTTATATTTTCTGGTTCTTTTTCAGGAAGAACCTTCAGTAGGGGAGTATTTCTTTTTAAACCAATAATAGTATCATTGTTATGAGCAAAACTAAGGCTGCTAACAAAAAATAAAAGAAAAAACGATAAATAAGAAGAAAAATTTGGGGTAGTTTTTTTCAAATTTGGAACTGTTAAATTTAGTATTAGAACATATAATTGGTTTAACCTAAAAGATTAAAAATCGGTCAAATATAAGATAAATTTAACAGGAAAAAATAGTTGCTATAAGAGTTTTCGTTAAAAGTATAGATG
>NZ_CADCSU010000043.1 GCF_902804475.1 Flavobacterium bizetiae | reverse complement strand
AAAAGATTTTATTTTTTTGTTTCACGCAGATTTTAAAAGGATTTAAGCAGATTTGCGCAGATGATTATTAAAATAAATCTGTGATTATCTGCTGCAATCTGTGAAATGAGCGTGAAAAAGTATGTGTTTAAATTTTTGCCACAGTTTACAGGATTAAAAAGATTTTATTTTTTGTTTCACGCAGATTTTTAAAGTATTTAAGCAGATTTGCGCAGATGATTATTAAAAATTAAATCTGTGATTATCTGCTGCAATCTGTGAGATCTGCGTGAAAAAAACTTATTATTTAAACACATAGGAACATAATTTTTAGGATTGCTAAAAAAGGCGTTTCACTTTAAATATTACCGCATAGACTGTTCGCATAGCTATGTTTAAAAATCTAGATTTTTTAAACTACCTCAATTAGTAAAGCATTAAACCTATGTTTCTATGTGTTTAAAAATTTTTTCTCGCAGATCTCACAGATTGAGCAGATTGGTTTTTAATCTTTTTAATCTTGTAATCTGTGGCAAAAAAACAAACTACTTCTGCAATACAGCCGAAGGCGTGATACCGTATTTCTTCTTAAAAGCAAATGAAAAATGCGAGGGATCTTCGAAACCGAGATCGAGATAAATATCAGAAGGCTTTTTTCCTTTTTTCTCGATCAGGAAATAACCTTCCTGGAGTCTTCGCTGAATAAGCCACCGACTTGGAGTATCTGAAAAAATAGCGGCAAAATCGCGCTTGAAACCAGAAATGCTTCGGCCTGTGAGATAGGCAAAACGCTCCATGCTGATATTAAACTTATAATTGCGGTTCATATAGGCTTCGAGATCAATTTTTTCTGGTGGTGCAAAATCAAAAAGAATGTCGACTAATTGTGGATTTTCTTTTAAAAGAATCAAAAGCAATTCTTCGCGCTTGATGTTCGAAAATGTATCGTCGATTTCGCCTCCGTCATTGTAATATGGCATCAGCGAAAGAATAAAATTGGGCACTAAATCGCTTTTGTTGATGTGTACAAACGATGCTTCATTAATACTATTTTGACCAATTACTTTATGTTTTATGGCGAATTTTTCGAGAAAGTCGGTATCAAAAATAACAACAACTTTTTCGAATTCTCCGTCTTGCTTTTGTTTGTTGTACCGCGCCAGATGATTTTTACGAACGATGCAATATTCGCCGGGTTTTAGATGGTATTTGCTAATGCCGTCATAACCTTCGATCGTGCCTTTTGCGAGGTACAAAAAGAAATGTTCGGCAATGAATTGTTCCGGCGATATTTCCGGACCAATATAACAGCTTTTAATTTCGGTATATCTCATGGTTTGAAGCGTCTGTTAGTTGGAATTGTCTTTCCACCATTGTTTAAAAACTTTGTGCTCATCAAAAATAACGATTTCTCCGATAACAGGCGTAATCAGCGGAATCTGATATTTTGCGTTGAGTCGGTTAAGCTCGTTTAGCGGGGCGTTCCAGGTATGTTTGACCAGCGCAAATTTCGAATTATGAACAGGAACAATGCTTTTGGCTTGCAGATCTTTTGCGGCTTGCAGGGTTTCCTCGGGCAACATATGAATGTAATGCCAGGCTTTATCGTATTGTCCGTTTTCCATAATAGCAACATCAATAGGACCAAATTGTTTCCCGATTTCGGCAAAATGCGTGTCGTAACCGCCATCGCCGCTGTAATAGACCTTTAGCGTAGGCGAATTAATTAAAAAAGAAGCCCATAACGATTGATTTTGTTTTAAACCACGTCCTGATTTATGCCTTGCGGTCAAAGTATGAATGGTAAAGTTTTTTGCCACTACAACATCATCGTTCCAATCCTGTTCGATAATTTTGTCTTTTGGATATCCCCAGCGTTCAAAATGAGCGCCAACTCCCAAACCGCAAATCACGGTTTTTACTTTATCCTTAAGCGCCAGAACGGTTTCGTAATCAAGATGATCATAATGATCGTGCGAGATGAGTAAATAATCTATATTGGGTAAATCTTGCACGTGATACTTATTGGTTCCGTCGAAAACTTTTACGGTATTAGGCAGCGGAGACGCATTATCGCTAAAAATAGGATCGATTAGAATTTTCTTTCCGTCAATTTGCAAAAGGGCAGAAGAATGCCCAAACCATACTAAAAGATTCTGATCTGCAGGAAAATGTTTTAAATCTGTTTTTACAGACGGAATTCTTTTTGAAGGTTCTGTCGGAACGCTTTTATCGAAAATCTGCTTTTGTATTTCGCCCCAAAAACTATATCCCGGAGCCAATGTTGGCGTATAAATCGTATTCTGAAATTCTCCGTCTTTATAATGAGGTGATTTTTCAATTTTCACCATGCTTTTGGATGATGGTAAACTCCCGAAAGTTGCCTTTTGCATGTACAAAAAAGTAGCAATACCCAGAACTACTATTATTGCCAGGATTGTAATGAGTATGCGTTTTATTATTTTTAAGATTCGTTTCTTCATTCTAAATTAGCGGCTGTTAAAATATCTTTTGCTTCGAGTATTTTTTTAGGAAAACCTATTTTGGTCACTAAAATCATGGCGCGTCCTATTTCTCTGGTGGTGCATCCTGTATAAAACAAACCTAAAAAAGGCGAGAATAACGGAATATATTTATTATATCCTTTTAGCTGAGTTTGGGTTTTATCAGGTTTCATTAATCCTGGTCTAAAATTGTATTGTGCCTTAAAAGGCAAGGCTTGCAAAGCATTTTCGGTTTTTCCTTTTACGCGAGCCCACATTACTTTTCCGTTTTCAGAACTGTCTGTATGCGCTCCAGAAATAAAATTGAAGGTAAAGTTTAAGTTTTGTGCTAATAAAACTTTGGCAAAATGCAAGGTAGTATCGTACGTAATTTGCGTGTATTGCGTTTCATCTAATCCTACACTGCTAATTCCGGCGCAATAAAAACATGCATCATACCCAGAAAGCTGACTGTCATCGCTTTTCAGCGAAAGAAAATCAGGCACCAGATATTCTTTTAGTTTAGGATGCGATTTTCCGCTTGGTTTTCTTCCTACGTATAAAACTTGTTTTACCTCATTATTATTCAAACATTCTATCAAAACTCCTTCGCCTACCATTCCGGTGGCGCCTGTTACAATTACTTTCATATTTATACTTTAAGAGATTTCCATTTAATTAAACTAATTACGCTTGCCATAATTGCTTCTTCGTTATTTCTGGGTTTCCAGCCTAAAACGGTTTTCGCCTTTTCGTTACTGGCTTCGCGGTAAATACCTACCAATGGCAGAATGGCTTTTGCCTGATCGTTGAACAAAGCTGTTAAACGTATTATAAAGGTAGGTAAAGATTTTGTAGATGCTTTCCCGGCAACATAAGGCATTTTTATTTTTATGAGTTTCACTATTTCCAATAATGACATTGTGCCTCCGGCTAAGGCTAAAAAGCGTTGTCCTTTTGCATCAGGATTTTCCATTGCCAGAATGTGCAGTTCTGCTACATCTCTTACATCAACGATTCCTAATCGGATATCGGGAATTGCTTTCATGCTTCCGTCTAATAGTTTTTTCAGCATTTCAAAACCACTCGATAAATCAGCGCTTAACGACGGACCAAAGATTCCCATTGGGTTAATAACACTAAGTTCTAGCGATCCACCTTCGGTTTTCATAAAATTCCATGCGGCTTGTTCGGCCAGAACTTTAGATTTATTATAAGTCGAAAGTCCCTTTTCGTTCGGGTTTGTCCAGCTTTCCTCAGTAACAAGGCTATTCCGGTCTTTATGGCTATAACCTACAGCGCCAAAGTTTGATGTTATAACCACACGTTTTACACCTGCTTCGCGAGCGGCTTTCAAGACACGCAATGTTCCGTCTACCGCGGGACGAATCATTTCGTCTTCGTTTTTGGGCAATCTTAAAAATATAGGCGAAGCAATATGCAACACATACTGACAGCCAATCATGGCTTCGAGCCAGTTTTTATCTGACGTAAGATCAGCTTCGATAAAGTCCAGCTTACTAAAATCTGTAATGCCGCCATTTTTTAGCATTTCATAAATTTTGTCTTTTCCTGTAATCGAGCGAACGGTTGTTCGAACCTCATAACCACGGTTTAATAATTGCAAAATACTATGTATCGCTACAAAACCGGTTCCGCCTGTTACCAATACTTTTTGATGGGTATGTATCATTGATTGCATTTTTATGGTACAAAGATCTTAAGAATATTATCTGGTAACTTTGTTGAAAAGTCCAAAGTTGTTTTGTTGAGAGGTTCAGCAGGGAGGAATTAGATAATTAGGAAATTTGATAATTAGATAATGAGAGATGGGACGCGGATGACACGGATTCGCTTTGCGAAAGCACGGATTGTTGCGGATTTTTTATAGCAGGGTTTGTTGTTTTGTATGTCAGACTGAGCGAAGTCGAAGTCCCTCAATAAGACTACAGATAATTTTATCATGCCGATTTCTATAATAAAACCGAATCTTTTTTTCAGGAGCTAATCCCGCTATACGTTCCAATCTTTTGTGCCGAACCCCGGCACAAAAGGATTTCCTCTTCTATCGGGGCTAGGGTAAACCTGAAACCTAAAAGTTGAAACCAAATTATTCCCTTAGTGAAGTTGGGGCATAACCAAATTGCTTTTTAAAGGCATAAGAAAAATGAGATAAGTTTTCGAAACCAACTTCGTAATAAATCTCGATTGGCTTTTTCTTATTTTTAGATAATTGGTAATGCGCCAGTTCGAGTCTTTTTTTGGTAAGCCATTTTTGCGGCGTGGTATCAAAGTGTTTTTTAAAATCTCTATTAAAAGTAGATAAACTGCGACCGGTAAGATAGCCGAGTTTTTCCATTGGCATATTAAACATAAAATTGCGCTGCATAAAATCAATCAGATCTATTTTACCAGGTTCATCAAAATTAGCGAGGATATTATCGATTCCTTTGTCTATTTCTCTCAAAATACTAATGGCTTCAGTAATCTTTAAAGAAGCAAGGTTTTCAGGAAAATTACCTTCTATTTCGAAATAAGGAATTAACGAAGCCAGACAGCTTTCTAATAATGGATGATTGTTGTAATGGATGATTTTTTGTTCAGCAGTTCGGTTAGAATCTAAATCAATATTTTTGTAAAACTCTTTTAAACGTTTGGTCGAAAGATGCATAACCACCGTTTTGTGTGGCTGGCCATTTTTAGGATAATTGATAATAGTGGCCAATAAATTTCTCGGAATCAGAAAAATGTCTCCCGACTTAAAAGTAAAAACAGCATCGGCCTGAATGATTTTGGTTTCTCCTGAAATGAACCAAATAAGCATATGGTCGTCAAAAACTAAATCTGACTTAAAGAATTTATCTTCATAACACGAAAGCTTTATATCCTGAGTTAAATATTTTGACACATGTTCCATTGTAATAGTATTAATTTAACCACCAAATTTGCCCTTTTCAATCTATCAAAGATAACAATCTCTGGTGGTATTTATATTTTCAGCTAAGGCAGATTTACTAAATGCCAAATGTAATTCCTGTCATTCTTTCGCTTAAATCCCATAATCTTTTAGCATTATCGTGGTCTAATGAATAGGGTTGTACGCCACGAATAGTCGAAGGATCATCAAATCTATGTTCGATATTTCCTAAGTCAAGCTCAGCTACATTGGCATCTTCGCAATATACTCCGCCAATATTGTGTAACATTGGGCTTGTAGCACACCAGATGGTTGTTGCAGTTCCCTGCGGAATTGTTTTTAGCAAAGCAGCTACTTCCGGTTTAAGGTTGCCATCCTGATCGTGAGTTCCCATTTGTTTGAATAATTCGATCGGTTCTTCTCTTCCTAAATCCGTTCCTAAAACACTTCCCGGATGTAACGAATAAGCTCTGATATTGAATTCTTTGGCGCGATTGTCCAGTTCAAGTGCAAATAAATTACAAGCAGTCTTAGACTGTCCGTAACCTTGTAACGTATCATAATCGCGATGTATAAAATTAGGATCGTCAAAATTAAAAGGCGCCATCTGATGTCCGTAAGATGAAACGTTTAAAACTCTTGCTCCGTTTGCTTTTTTAAGTGCGGGAAATAATCTTAAAGTCAATTGAAATTGCCCCAAATAGTTGGTTACCAATTGCGATTCGTAACCACGATGATCTCTGCGCAAGGGCACCCACATAATTCCCGCATTATTGATCAATAAATGCAATGGTCTTTTTGAAGATAAAAATTTTAAAGCAAATGCATCAATAGATTCCGGATTCATGAAGTCCAGCGATTCTATTTCTACATTGGCAATTCCGCTTAGATTTTTTTCGGCTTTAGCCAAATCCCTGGCAGCAACAATTACTGTGGCTCCAGCGTTAGAAAGTGTTTTGGTAGTTTCTAAACCAATTCCGGTATGTCCGCCCGTTACAATGGCAATTTTTCCCGTAAGGTCAATTCCTTTGATGATTTCTCCTGATGTTGATTGTGCATTAAATCCTGAATTAAGAGGTTTTTGTAATGCTCCGTAATAATTATTTGTTTCCATTTTTTCTAAATGTTATTTGTTATGGGAGCAAAGTTATAGCGGCATTATTTTTTGCATTTTGTTTAAAAAGTCAATTTTACTTTGTTTAAAACGTCATTTGAAAAGGACCTTTAAGCAAGAAACAATTTTTCAAATTACAGCTAATGTATCTTCTTTTTTACCTAATAAAAATTTTACGTAATAAATTTCTTAAAGCCTTGTTTTAGTGTTTTTTTTACGGTTATTTAAATGCAATTATTTCGAAAAAAATTGATGATTTGCTGTTGATTGATAACAAAAAATATTGTTCATTTGCGCCTTAATTTAGAATTGGTTTAAATAATAATAACATGAAAACAAAAATAGTATCAACTTCCTCTTTCATAAGAACTTCAGGAAGAATGATCGCAAATCTAAAACAGCAATTTAATTTCGTTATTGTAGTTGGTTTATTAATGAGCGGAGGATTTCTTCAGGCTCAGACTTCAGATACAGGACAAATATCCGGAACTATTATTACCAATGACGGAAATGCAAATCAGGGTGTTATTGTTAAATTAATTGAAATTAGTAAAAGCGCGGTAACAAACGCATCTGGTAATTATGAGTTTAAAAAGTTGCCTTTTGGTACCTATACGCTCGAAGTTACAATGTCAGGTTACGCATCTTCTACAGAAACAGCTGAGATTAAAGCAGAGGCGCCATCAGCGAAAGTAGATATCAGAGTAAATTCATCTGTAGAAAATCTTGAAGATGTTGTCATTCGTACCGGTGGAAATCGTTTTGCCAAAAAAGAAAGTATCGATGTGGCAAAAATGCCGCTTAAAAATATCGAAAACTCTCAGGTTTACATTATTGTGAGTAAAGAGTTAATGAAAGAACAGGTTATTACAGATTATAACAGTGCCTTTAAAAACGTTCCGGGAGCTGGTATTGCTGAGGTAAGAAACCAAGGACGAACGACTTCTATATCAAGAGGTTTCCCAACGCCACAGTTGGTTAGAAACGGAGTTGGAAGTTTTACGTATACTACAATCGATCCTTCGAACCTGGAGCGTATCGAAGTGATCAAAGGACCATCGGCAACACTTTTTGGAAGTACTTTATCTTCTTTTGGAGGATTGTTTAATCGTGTGACCAAAAAGCCTTTTGATAGTTTTAAAGGCGAAATATCATATTCAGCAGCAAGTTGGGATTTAAACCGATTTACAGCAGATGTGAATACGCCATTAAATAAAGATAAAACTGCCTTGTTAAGAATGAATACTGCTTTTCATAGCGAAAGAAGTTTTCAGGATGCCGGATTTAATAGAAATTTTTCTTTTGCTCCAAGTTTTTCATATGAAATCAATGATCGTTTAACGCTTTTAATCGATGCAGAATTTAGTATGTACAAAGCAACTTCTCCAACCAGATTGGCACCATTTGTTGTAAAAAACACCGAAAGTAGTATCGAAGCACTTGATATTCCGTATAAATTGTCTTTTGCCAATAATACCATTAATTATACAAGTCAGCAATATAATGTTTTTGCACAGTTAAAATATAAAATGACCGATCAGTGGACGTCTCAAACGGTTATATCCAGAACAAGATCTTCATCTGAGGGGTATACCGTGGCGTTACAAATGATGTCTCCAACAACATTAAGACAACAAGTTACGTATCAGGATTCTCCTTTTTACGGAACAGATATTCAGCAGAATTTCATTGGTATTTTTAACATTGGTAAACTAAAAAACAGGGTAGTGGCAGGTGTCGATTTTTACAGTCTTCGTGCAACTCGTAACGATGCCATCGTAAATATGCCAGCCATGGATTATAAAAAACCGGGCGACGCTTACAACAATTTCAATTTAGATAAAGTGGCCCCTATGTTTACTGATCCTAAAGTAAAATTCACTAATTATGTGGCGAATAATGAAAACACGTATAGTGCCTATGTTTCTGATTTTTTGAACGTTACGGACAAATTATTGGTAATGGGAGGAATTCGTGTAGACCGATACGAAAATAAAGGAACGTATTACCCAAGCAAGGATTCTATTGCAGGAAATTACAATCAGACGGCATTTTCACCAAAATTTGGAGTGGTGTATCAACTTATGAAAGATAAGATTGCGGTTTTTGGTAATTATATGAATGGTTTTAGCAACGTTTCAGGTTCTGATTTTGACGGAAACACGTTCAAACCAAATCAGGCGAATCAATATGAAGGAGGTTTTAAATTTGATTTGAACAAAATATCAGCGACACTTAGCTATTATGATATTCAGGTTACAAACATTACACGTGATGATCCTGATCATATCAATTTCTCTATTCAGGACGGAACTCAGGTAAGTAAAGGTTTTGAAGCTGAGTTGATCGCCAATCCTATTTCTGGATTAAATATCGTGGCAGGTTATACGTATAATGATAGTAAATTCGAAAAAAGTAATGCCAGTGTTCAGGGTTTACGACCATCTACGGCAGGATCTCCAAGAACGGCGAATTTATGGGCAAGTTATAGAATTGTAAATGGTCCTGCGCAAGGTTTAGGATTTGGTTTTGGAGGTATTTATGGTAGCGAATATTACCAGACGAATACCGCAACATTCAAATTTTCTATTCCGTCGTACACTGTTTTAGATGCTTCGCTTTTTTACGATCAGCCTAAATACCGACTTGGAATTAAAGTGGATAATTTAACGAATGAAAAGTATTGGTCGTACAGACTAGCGGCTCAAAACCCAACACGTGTTACAGCCAACATTACATTTAAATTCTAAGTTATTTATTTCAGATCAATAATTTTAAATATAGAAAAAGGGGAATATTTCATTTTTGGAATATTCCTCTTTTTTATTGTTTGAATTTTATATTTCGCCCCGCTGAGGCTCTTTGCTTTTGTGGCTTAATTTTCTATAAATATGTCGTCCCTCTGGTTTTCTATAAATATGTCATCCCTCCGGGACTTAAAATCAACTGTTTTTTTGATTTCTAAATATATTTATCAGCAAAGCTCCATAGGAGCGATATATTTATAGCTATTTGATATTGATTCAGAATTAAGCTCCAGCGGAGCGACATATAAATTTTAGATATTCAATGTTTTTTATTGTACGGTTTAATTTCTATAAATATGTCGTTTCTTTAGGGATTGAAACATTTCCTTTTGCTATTTATTCAACCATGCTTTAAACTCAGCAGCTTTGTTTTTACTAATAATGACATCGATTTGAGATTTCGGCACAACTTCAATTTTCAACTGATTATTGCCGTATTTGAGTATTTTATCTATCGATTTTATTGCCAGAATAAATTGTCTGTTGGCTCTGAAAAAAGTGGAGTTGTCTAATTCGCTATAAATTTCTTCTAGGCTGCTATTACTTGTCGAGACTTTTCCGTTTATATCTTTCACATAAGTAATCGTATTTTCCATGTAGATATAAGCGATTTGTTCTATTTCGAGCGAGACGATTTCGTTTTTCAGATTCGTTAGAATTCTCTTTTTATTCGTACCGGCAATCGCAACATCCTGAACCTTTAATTGTTCATTCGATTCCAGTTTAGATTTATAATTCGTTAAATCATAATTGAGTTTCGAAAGGCTTAAAACTTCATTAAAAAGGTTTTCATTTTTCTGTTCCAGTTTTCTTTCATAACGGCTTCCAAAAAGGCGGATCATAAAAAATGAAAGCAAAACAATCAAAGCGCCTGTACTAATGTAAACGAGAATAAAGTAGAATTTTAGATCCTGTACTTGTTTATTAATGCTTTGAAGATTGGCATGCGAAGCAATAATCCAATCGGTGTCTTTAACGGGATAGAGGTAGATAATTTCAGAATCTATTTTTGGATCATTATAATTTCGAATTCCGCCGCCTTCGGTTTTATTTTTTAAGTACGAATAAAAATCTTCTGGGTTTACTTCGTTATGCGTTGTCGAAATAAATGATTCGTCTGGTCCGGTCATTCGTCCAATTTTTTCCGGATTTGGATGGCATATTTCTTTTCCTGTCTGATCAAACATGCAAATGAATCCGGTTTGAGTATCGGTTTTTTCAATGCTTTGCTGAACATTATTGATGATGACTTTTTTATCAGCATTTTGTTGTGCTTGCAAAGAAATAAGGTTGGCCATTTCTTTGGCTTCTCTTTTACTGGATTCGATCTGGATTTTTAGAAATTGTTCTGTACTCAGATTGACCAAATAGTTCATACTAAAGTATCCGCAAATGTATACGACTACCAATAATGATAAAAAAGTAAAAAGATAAAGCTTGTCTTTTTTCATGGGAAATTTTTGTATTCAGGATTCAAATTTAATTAATAATAATGGGTTGGGTATAATTATTTTCAATACTCAAAAATAGCATTCGATAGTAATTCCTATAATGAAGCTATCCAATAGAGAAAGTCAAATTCCGTTCGATTCTGTTTATTCCCTTTTAAGTTCATTTTTTCCCTTTTGCGCATTTTTTGTTGATTCCATTGGGGTTTCAGCGCTTTATTTGCACTATCAAATTGTAAAACGAGAGCATTTTTGTTCAGCTTCATTTTGATGAACAGATTAAAATAAAGATTAAAATTCAGCCATTAAACAGAAAAACCAACGATATGAAAAAGCAAAAAATATATAAAAGAAAGATCATCATGATTCCGTTATTCCTCTTATTTGGAATTTTTGCAACCGTACAATCTTTACGACCTGAAATTACAAATCCGCCAGTAACGGGAGAGGTAAAAGTACCTCACGAAGTACAAACTATCTTAAGAAATTCTTGTTATGATTGCCATTCAAACCAGACTAATTTAACCTGGTATGATAAAATAGTTCCGGCGTCTTGGCTGGTGGCGCAACATATTAAAGACGGCAGAAACGGACTCAACTTTTCTGAATGGGATAAACTATCACCTGCAGACCAAAAAGCAAAACTTTGGGAATCTGTGAATCAGGTTTCTCAGGGAGCAATGCCTTTGCAGAGTTATACATTGGCACATCCGCAGGCTAAACTTTCTCAAAATGATATCAAAGTACTTCAAAATTATATATGGAGTTTACGAGTGAATAATAAACCTCAGGATACGGCTAAAATAGAGGCTCTGAATGATCAGTCTGCAGCATTAAAAAAGGTTGAAAACTCAGCAAAAATACCTCAAACGCCAAACGGAATTGCTTATGTAGCTGATTATAAAAACTGGGCTGTTGTAAGTACAACGCAACGTCTGGATAACGGAACCATGCGAATTATTTACGGAAATGATATTGCGATAAAAGCAATTAAAGAAAAGAAAATTAATCCCTGGCCCGACGGAGCAATTTTAGCGAAAGCGGCTTATGAAGAAATTGAAGATGAGGACGGGAATATTTCTCAGGGCGCTTTTAAACAAGTAGAATTTATGAGTAAAGATCATAAGAAATACAAGAAAACAAACGGTTGGGGATTTTCGCGCTTTAAAACCACCGAACTGATTCCGTACGGTAAAAGGGCAGATTTTGTAATCGAATGTATGAATTGCCACAAACCTATGGAGAAAAACGATTATGTATTCACACTTCCAATACGTCAATAAACATGAAAACGATACTTTATTTTACCGCCATTATTTCTTTCTTTTTCCTTTTGGGATGCTCAGATAAAACCAATGAAAATGCTTTGAATAAAGAAGCTTCGTTACCGGACAATATGCTGGATAAAGTTTCCGGTTTGGAGGTCATCAATTCTTCTATCAACAATAAAAAACACACTACAGCATTATTGTACGGCAATCAAATAGCCATTGAGAGGATTGAAACAAATAGTTCTCATTTGCAGAAGGGCGAAAAACTGATTTGCATTACATGGCATCAAAAACCCGATCCTAACTGGATTGGAGCCATTATCCCTGGTAAGTTATTATCTATTGAAATTTTGGAATCTGTGGGAGAAAAAGAGGATTTTAAATATCAAAAATTTGAAGAGAATACGATGATACTTCAAAAAGATACACTTGGTAATTCGCATCGAATTGGGCTTTTACTGAATCAAAAAAGGGCAATTGTGCCTGAATTATAAATTAAATAAACACTAAATAATTAAACAAATGAAAACAATTAAAATTTTAGCTTTTGCTGTTTTTGTATCTCTTAGTAGTATAAAAATGTATTCACAGGAAACAACATCAAATAAACCAACAATCATTTTTGTTCACGGAATCTGGGCAGACGGATCTTCGTTTACCAATCAAATTGTGGCTTTGCAGGCAAAAGGATATCCCGTAATTTCGGTTCAAAATCCAATTACATCATTGGCAGATGATGTTGCTGCTACCAAAAGAGCGATTGCGCAGGCGAAAGGAAATGTTATTTTAGTGGGACATTCGTGGGGAGGTTTTGTGATTACACAAGCCGGAAACGACCCTAAAGTAAAAGGTTTGGTTTTTGTTGCGGCATTGGTTCCTGATTTAGGAGAAACAATTCCTGCTTTATCTGTGCAAGGCCCTGCGATTACGCTTAGCAATTATTTAGAGCCTTTGGATGGTTTTGTTTATTTGTCGAAAGCGGGAGTTAAAGAAGTTTTTGCTCAGGATCTTAAAGAGAAAGACCAAAACCTGATTTATGCAACACAAACTCCTGCAAAACAAGGTGTTTTTGCAGATAAAAGCGGAGAACCTGCCTGGAAAACAAAACCAAGCTGGTATATTTTAGCTAAAAGCGATAAATCGATAAGCCCGGAATTAGAACGATTTATGGCAAAAAGAGCGAATGCGAAAACAACAGAAATTGAAGCAAGCCATGTGGTAATGCTTTCGCACCCAACAGAAGTTTTACGTATTATTGAAGAAGCTGCAACAGCAAAGAAATAAATTATTTTAAAGGTTAATTATAAACTCCAAAGTCATTTGATTTTGGAGTTTTTTTATGAAGTGTTATTTGACGAAACCTATTTTGTTATAATTAAGGTTTCACGCAGATTTGAAAGGATTTATGCAGATTAGCGCCGATTATTATTTTGAATAAAATCTGCTTAATCTGCGTGAAAAATTTTTGATTGTTTTTAACTGATAAATACATTGTTGAAGTTTTGTAATCTCTGCCCATAATCGTGTAAGATTTTCTGATGTGTTGTGAATTAATTTTAACCCTCTGTAAAAGAAAATATTAGAACAACAAATCAAACTATAATCATTATGATACATAAAATAGAAACAGCCAAAAATTTAATTGCTTTTAGAGCTCTTGGTCAGGTAACAACTGCTGATTTTAAGAGTGTTGTATTGCCTGAGTTAGAAGGTTTATCCAAACAATCAAATGAAATAAATTTTTTATTTGCGTTGGATACGGATGTTCAGAGTTTTACTGAAAATGTATGGTTTCAGGATGCTGTTTTGGGATTGCAACAATTTGAAAACTGGAACAGGGTTGCGATTGTTTCAGACTCTGAAGAGATGAATTTTAATGACAAATTTACATTTAACAGCACGGGAGAATTACGTGGTTTTAAAAAGTTAGCTTTCAATAAAGCCCTGAAATGGGTCGAAGGAAATTCAATTTTATAAACTAAAGTTATGAGAGCAATTTGGACAGGATCGATAAGTTTTGGGTTAATTAATATTCCCATTAAAATATTTTCTGCGGTGCAGGAAAGCAGTATTGACATGGATATGCTGGATGAAAAAGATCACGCCAACATCAAATTCAAAAGGGTAAATGAAAATACCGGAAAAGAAGTGGCGTACGCCAATATTGTAAAAGGATATAAAATAGATGATAAATATGTTATTCTTGAAGATGCGGATTTTGAGGCAGCAGATGCTGAGAAAACCAAAACGATTAACATTCAGAGTTTTGCTTTAGAAACAGAAATTAATAGTATTTACTATGAACAACCGTATTATCTTGAGCCTGATAAAGGCGCTATGAATGCGTATGCTTTGCTTAGAGATGCGCTTGAAGCGTCAGGAAAAGTAGGGGTAACGAGTTTTGTTTTGCGCAATAAAGAAAGCCTGGCGATTTTGAAACCGTACAAAAATGTAATTCTTTTAAACCGAATTCGTTTTGAGCAGGAAATACGAGATACATCAGAATTAAAATTACCTGCAGCGTCTAAAAAAGCTACAAAAGAAATGGATATGGCCGAAAAACTGATCGATCAGCTTACAGAAAAATTCGATATCAGCGCTTACAAAGATGAATATACCGCGAAGCTTTTGCAAATTATAAAGAACAAAGCAAAAGGTAAAAAACAAGCCGCTCCAAAATTAAAAGTCGTTCACAAACAAAGCGATGATTTAATGGCAATGCTAAAAGCAAGTCTGGAAAAAAAGAAATCCTCTTAGTTACTTCAGGTTGCTAGTTAATAAATGTAGTCCCTACGGGACACAAAAACGGCATAAATAAATTGATTTCTACCAATATTTAATCTCTCCGAGATATTTTTTATTACTCCGAAGGAGTTAAATATTGGTAGAATTAACGAATGGTACACCCTGGAAATATCCCGGAGGAATTATACTTTTTAGTAACGATTTTATTTATTAGTTAGGATTTCTATTTTCCAGTTTGTGTAGTATCTTTTTGATGTTGGCACCTTTTCCTAAAACGGGTTGCCATAAATCTCCTTTTTTCTCAAAACGTTTCAATACATTTTTGATGGTAAACTGCGAAGGATGCAGTTTCGAATTTACTTCGCTCCATTCTAAAGGAGTAGAAACTGTTGCTCCGTGCTTAGGTCTTACAGAATAAGGCGAAGCCAAAGTTTGTCCGCGTCGGTTTTGTAAATAATCGATATAGATTTTATGGTTTCTTTTTTTAATGCTTCGTTCTAAAGAAGTTGTTTTGGGTAAACGTGAATGAATGTCGGTAGCCAGTAATTCTCCGAAGATTTTAATCGAATCGTAATCGTATTGTGCGCCAAGCGGAATGTAAACGTGTAATCCGGTTGCGCCAGAAGTCTTGCAATAACAATCGGTTTCGAGTTCGTCGAGAACTTCTTTTACGGTTAAAGCAGTTTTTACCACTTCCTGAAAATCATCTTTGTCAGGATCAATATCAATAACGAGCCAATCCGGATTTTCGATGTGTTTAATGGTAGAATTCCAAGGATTCATTTCGATACAGCCTAAATTCGCCATATAGAGCAAAGTTGCTTTATCATTACAAATCAAATAATTAAGATATTCTTCATTCGATTCTGAAAATATTTTTTTGGTTTTCAGCCAATCCGGAACTTTGTCTACAGCGACATCTTTTTGATAAAATCCCGGTGCATTAATTCCGTTAGGAAAACGATTCATCGATTGCGGCCGATCTTTAAGATACGGAAGAATCAAATCAGCGACTTCATTATAATACTGCACGATTTCTCCTTTGGTAATACCATCTTCAGGAAAATAAATCTTGTTTTGATTGGTTAAATGCAAAGTAGTTTTCCCAATTTTTAAGTCGTAATCGTTTTCTGTTGCAGGGGTTGGTTCTTCTTTCATTTTTTCTTCTTTTAAAATTTTATCCGGTTTAACCTCTAATTCAACATTTGATTTATTGTTTGAAGGAACAAAAACTTCATTGGCTTTTTTATCAATTCTCAAACCCAGATATACGGGATGTCTTAAATGTTTGTCATTCGTCCATTCTGAAAATTTAACCTGACAAACCAGTTTCGGTTTTACCCATTGAATTTGATCTCTCAGGACTACTTTTTCGCTAAGCGGAGATTCATTCACAAAATGAGGTTTTAGCTTTGTATACAATTCTTTTAATGTTGCATCTGTAAAACCGGTGCCGCATTTCCCAATAAACTGAAGCCTTTTTCCGTAATATTGCCCGAGTAAAATGGCACCAAAATATTTTCTGGAATTCTTAGGCTGCGTGATTCCGATGATAATGGCTTCTTCTTCATTCGAAATTTTAATTTTAAGCCAGTCGCTGCTTCTTTTATTTGGGATATAAGTACTATCGGCTTTTTTGGCAATAATTCCTTCGCCTTTGTTTTTTATCGAAAGATCAAATTGCTTCAAACCTTTTTCTATGGTATGTTCTGAGTAAAAAACATTGGTGAAATCATATTTATTAAAGAGAATTTTCAAAAGCTCTTTTCTTTCAAGCAACGACAAATCAGTGATGAGATTTCCATCTAAATTAAGAAGATCAAAAACATAGTATTTTAGCGTTCCAAAACCCGTTTTCAGATAGTTTTGAAGCAGCTGAAAATTAGCTTTTCCGTTTTCGTCTTCTACCACAATTTCGCCGTCTAAAACTGCAATATGATCTATTTTTTGTAATTCATCTGCAATGGGTTTAAAATTAGTATTAAAAGATAATTCATTTCGGCTAAATAATTGCACATCAGTAGGATTAATTACAGCAATTGTCCTATATCCATCGTATTTATTTTCGAATACCCAATTGGTATCATCAAATGCTTTTTCTTTGGTATTCGCTAACATGGGTTTAATGAAAACGGCAGGAGTTTCAGCGGATGAATTACTTTTTTTCGAAGCTTTTTTTTCAGAGCTATTCTGATCCATTTTTTTGGATTTTTTCTCTAATTCTTCTAAAGTCCTGTCTGTTATAACCGATTTATTTTTGTTTAATATATCGCTTTCTGTAGCATACGGATCTTGTTTTTTAATGAGTAACCATGCATTTTCCTGTTTGCCTTTTAGTTTGATGAGTGAGAATTCTCCCTTTAGTTTTTTTCCTTTTAAAATAAAACTCAAATGACCTTTTTTAAGATCTGCGAGTAATGCTTTTTCAGGATTTTGAGTAGGCTCATCTGGGGTATAAGTGCCATTATCCCAAACAATAACATTTCCGGCACCGTAGTTTCCGGCCGGAATTGTGCCTTCAAAATCTTTATAACTATAAGGATGATCTTCGACCATCATCGCCAAACGTTTATCGTCAGGATTCATCTACGGACCTTTGGGAATCGCCCAGCTTTTGAGCACTCCATCCATCTCGAGTCTAAAATCGTAATGCAAATGCGAAGCGGCGTGTTTTTGCACCACGAAAATCAATTTGCTGGCTGATTTTTCGACCTTTCCTTTTGGTTCCAGAGTTTGTTTAAAATCTCTTTTTTGATTGTATTTAGACAGTGACATGGGCGTTTGTTAAGATTAAAACAGTTAATGAAAGAGCATAAATCCCTGCTGCAACAAGACCGAAAATGATATGGGCCAAAAGCAACTGAAAATAATAACCTTTAAAATCGATTTTGGGCTTATGATCGCTCATTTTAAACATGATCATCCAACCCAAAATGCCAATGATTCCGCTGGTAAAACCTAGTAAAAAAGCGATTAAAAAGGAAAGTGGTAAAATCTCGTTTACCCATAAAAAGTAATAGGATAAAACGAACAAAAAGCCTATAAAATAATGTAATATCCAGGCTAATGTTTCTTTTGTATTAGGGGATAATTCAAGATGCAGTTTGCTTAACATAAAAGTTAATAAAACCGGTTCTTTGTACAATTCCCGAAAGCTTTCTGATACAATATAACTGAATAATGTCATGGCAGATGTGGCTGCGATGGTAACAATTATTAGTTGAAAAAAAGTATAGATATCCATGATTCCCTGATTTATGATTGATAAAAAAGTAAATAAACCATTCAGGTAGAATGGTTTATTTGAGTAAAGCATTGTGCTTAAAACTTTCTTGGATTATTTACCGGATCTTTTTCTTCAAGATCCTGATCGATGTCGTATTCCTGATCAAGTTCGTCTTGTTTCAAATGGTCTGTGGCAAAATTATCGGGATCACGATCATTTTCGTCATATTTTTCTATAAGATCATCGTCAAGATCACTTTCGTCAAGATCTTCATCTGGATCTTCTTCAAAATAGTCATCGTCTTCGTTTTCTCTGTCAAGGGCATCAGCGAAATTATCATCTAAATCATCAGGATCTTCCTCCTGATTAAAGAATTGATCTTCCTCTGCATCATATTCTTCATCCATTCTTTTTTGATATTCGTCGACATAACTTTCGTCACTTTGGTCATTATTGTTATTTACGGCGTAGATATCGTTTTGTGTTTGATCAGCCGCCAGATGAATATCATCTTCGGGATGAAGAATGCGATCGTCTTTAAGGTAACTTCCTATATGTCCGCTTGTTTTATGGTTTGAAGTATTCATAGCTATTTGAGTTTAAATTATTAGATAATTAAAATTCATTTTTTCTGATTCTAAATGTCTCACTCAAAATTAGTTAGGAAGTAGTCGTATTTACTTATAAAATTTGAAATAGTAATTATATAATTAACAGTATTTTAGCTTTTATAAAAGGAAATTCTTAATGATTTTGCCATAAATGAAAATTATATAAGCAGAAAAGAAGATTTTGTAAGTAATTTTTGGTCAATTTTTAAAATATTTGAATAGAATTAAGTACGGGAAGTTATGTGCCTGTAGTTAAGAATTTAAATGTATTTGTTATGAATAAAAAAGGACCCATAGTAGTAATAGAGAATAAGCAGGAAGATCGAAAATTATTTATTGAGGTTTTTAGTGAACTCAATTACGCCAACCCAATCATATATTTTAATACCGCCGAAACGGCTTGCAATTATATGCTTCGTCATCAGATTAAGCCTTTTTTGGTGTTTTCTGATATTGTTTTGCTGAATGTTATGAATTATAAAGTGATGGAAACGAATCCGGATAATAATGGAGTAGGGACGATATTCAATTGTCCGTACTTGTTTTTTACCACTTTGTTTGAGCAAAGTTTTGTAATCGATCCGTATTCTCTGCCAACGCACAGTTATTTTGTGAGACCTTTTGATTATGTGAAGTTCAAAGAGGTTATCAAAACTATTATAGAATATTGGCGAAAACCAAAATCTATTGCGCAGTACAATAAGATCGAGATTAAATCGGTTAAGATTGAATAAGCTTTAATAAAAAAATCCATTCGCCGCAACGAATGGATTTTTTAGTTTTAAGAATTTGTGTGATTGAATTTACATTATCGAATCGCATATCTTAGTTTAAGTCCGTAAGAAACCAATCTGACATCATTTGAAAAAGAAGAGTCAAGTATGCTGTTGTATTGCAACTGCACAGGTAATTGCGGATTGTATTGTACCAGATTTTTGCTTCCTTTATTATCATAAACATTATTCAAACCGTAGTCCAAATAAAGTCCGATATAAATAGCACTGCGATCACCAATTTTTTGTTTTAAACCAGTTTCGAATGTAGCAGAATAAGATACCTCTGTATTTAGATCTTGTTTGCTTGTTTTTAGATCGTTTACATTTTCAAAACCAGCAAATGCAGGACTAAACAATTCTACATTATATTGCGGATAATACCCGCTTGTAGTAAGGTTCTGGAAAGTACTTTGGTAAGTTCCGTTTGTCGCGAAACCTATTTTAGCTCCTGCTGCAACATATAATTTTGTATCTCCGGGAGTTTCAAACTGAATACCAATTGGAATGTTGATGTATCCCAGTTTTTGTTCCTCTCTTAAATTAGTTGCTTTGTATCTAAATTGAAAAGCTTCATTTTCAGCATCAATAGCATTGTATTGTCCGTTAAAAAAGCCATACTTTACATCAGAATTATAGGTTTGATATTCGACACCAATACCAATACTTAAACCTTCATTTAAGTAATAAGAATAGCGAATTCCTGCATTTATACCGTTTCCGGGTACTACATCTCCGCCAGAATTATACTTTAGAAATGAAAAAGGTCCTCCTACAGCTATTGATAATTCTTGTTTTCTGTCCTGAGCATAACTGTTTAGGCAAGTTCCTAAAAGTAGTGTAACGATCGACAGTGATGTTATATAGTTTCGTATATATTTTTTCATCTTATTTTTTATTATGCCAGTACTACCCTAAAGTAGTACTGACAGATTTTATTTATTTACAATTACTTTTAGTGTTTTCTTGATATTGGCAGTTTCAATAACTACAACATACATATTACTTTCAGCATCTGGTAACTGAACTTCAGTTCTTACCGTAGATGATTTCAAAGTTTTTACCAATTGACCAGAAACAGTATATAAGCTTATTTGCATATTTTCTAATTCTTCGGCGGGGAAATCTGCTTCAACTGTAATGACTTGTCCTGTTTGAATTGGGTTAGGATAAAGTCTTGCCGTTAACGATTTTTGAACCGTAATTTTGGCACTACAAGTTTGAAGAATTTTTCCGTCTTTAGTTGTCATTTTTACACTAAAATCTGCAGAAGTATCTAATGAATTCGATAAATCTTCTCCTGCTGAATAGTATTGACCTGTTCCTACCAACTGTCCGTTTTTAAACCATTGGTACGAAACAAATTCGTAACCTCCGTTTGTCTGAGGATTGTTATTTATAAGCAATACATTGTTGAATTTTTGATGAACAATGTCATAGAAACCAAATGGTTTTTCTATTGTCAAGGCATAAGTAGCCGTTGCTGTTCCGTCTTGCGAAGTTACAGTAACATTTTGCGTATAAATTCCAGGTTTAGGAGTTGTAATCGTAAGATTAGCAGCAGGTGAGAATGTCGCTCCGGTTTCATTTGTGAAACTAACGTTTGGATTATTCTCATCACATCCCATCACGTATGTAATTTGTTTCGCAGGATTTTGATATACTTTGTTACCAAGTGTAATTTTAGTAATGGTGATATCATTGTTTTTGATGACAAGAACTTGCTCAACATTTGCAGCAGGTAAATAATTGTCATTACCATCCTGATGTGCTACAATTATTAAACTACCTGATCTTAACAAATTAACTAACCCTATTGCAGAAACATTTGCAGGTGGCAGGGCAGAAGTGTACGTAAATGAATAACGAATTGGTAAACCTGAATTAGAAGTCGCATCTAAACTGAAGTCATTAAGTACTCCTAAAATTTTAGCAGGAATTGCACCAAAAGTAATCAGTTGCGCTGCTTTGTTAATCGTAAGTTGCGCAGTAAGTGTAATTGGCGAACAATTTGGTGTACTTGCTGCAGGCGAAACGATTGCAGTAACGGTATAGCTACCAGCATTTATAGCACCATTTAAAGTACTTGCCGCTGGCGTAATAGAATACGCTACAGTAGCTCCCGCAGGAAGATTAGCCACTTGTAATGCATGAAGATTTCCATCAAAAGTATACGAAGCATTGCTAAAAGTTACCTGATCTAAAGGTGAAGCTGTTACATTAATCGTTTGATTTTGAAATGAAGTATTTCCATGTCCGTCATTATAAGTCCATTTGATGGTATACGTTCCTACAGCTGTATAGCTTAAAGGATCGGTTGTAGTAGCATTTATAATTCCTGCACAATTGTCTGTTGCTGTTGGAACAGAAATTTGTGATGCCAAAACTGAACAAGTACTTGTAATTGCAGGTAAATTTGCTACATCAGGAACTGGTGCAGTTACATCTGGAGTGGTTACGATTGTTACAGTTTTTGTAACAAAACACCCTTTAGCATCTGTAATAGTTACCGTATAATTTCCTGCACTAAGTCCGGTTGCTGTTGCTGCAGAACCTCCAGAAGGTGACCATGAGTAAGTATAATTACCATTTCCGCCTGTTGCAGTAACAGTTGCAGTAGCATCGGCAGTACCAATACAAGTTACATCAGTTTGTGCAATCGTAGCGTCAAGAATTGTAGGTTCAGCTATAGAAACATTTTCAGTAATACTACAGTTGTTTTCGTCTGTAATGGTTACAGTGTAATTTCCCGCAGCTAATCCTGTTGCTGTAGCAGCAGATCCTCCTGTTGGAGACCATGTATAAGTATAGTTTCCAGTTCCTCCTGTTGCGTTTACTGTTGCAGAACCGTTAGATCCACTATTACAAGATACATCTGTTGTTGTAGTGGTTGCTGTAATTGCAGTAGGTTGTGTGATTGTGAAATTTTGTGTTGTTACACATAAATTAGCATCTTTTATAGTTACTGTATAGTTTCCTGCACTCAGTCCTGTTGCTGTAGCGGCAGTTCCACCAGAAGGTGACCAAGAATAAGTATAGCTACCAGTTCCTCCTGTTACGACAACACTTGCAGATCCTGTTACGGCGCCATTGCATAATAGGTTAGTTTGCGACGGTGTAATGTTTATAGCTGTAGGTTCTGTGATTGTAAACGTTTTTACAATAGAACAACCGTTAGCAGATGTAATCGTTACGGAATAATTTCCTGCAGTTAAATTAGTTGCTGTATCGGCATTTCCTCCAAAAGGAGCCCATACATAAGTAAAGGGACCTGGAGCACCACTAGGAATTACAGATGCAGTTCCTGTATTAGATCCATTACATAAAACATTAGTTTGAGATGTTGCGGCAACTAAAGTATTAGTTGTAGTAATAGTAAAGTTTTTAATCAGCGTACATCCGTTACCATCTGTAATTACGACATTATAATTTCCAGCTAGTAGACCTGTTACAATTTGTGTCGTAGCACCATTTGACCATGAGTATGAATATGGAGTAGTACCACCACTAACATTTACTGCAGCCTGACCACCTGTTGAACAAGTTGCATTTATCTGGCTTGTCGTAGCAAATAAAACTGATGGCTGCATGATAGTAAAAGTTTTAGTTAAGGTACATCCGTTATTATCTGTAATTAAACAGCTGTAGTTTCCAGCAGTAAGTCCAGTTGCAGTAGCAGCAGTTCCTCCACTTGGAGACCATATGTAAGTATAGTTTGTTGTTCCGCCAGAAGCAACTACGGTTGCTGTACCAGTTGCTCCTCCATTACAAAGAACATCAGTTTGTGATGTAACAGCTGATAAAGCACTAGGCTGTATTATTGTTACACTTGCAGTAGTAGAACATGTATTAGCGTCTGTAATTGTTACAGTATATGTTCCAGCAGTTAATCCAGATGCTGTTGCAGCAGTTCCTCCAGTAGGTGACCAAGAGTACGTATATCCTCCAACTCCTCCAGTGGCAGTTACAGTAGCGACACCATTAGTGCCTCCATTACAGGAAACATCTGTTTTTGAAATAGTTCCAGATAATGCAGCAGGAGTATTGATGGTAATCGTTTTAACTAATGTACATCCGTTAGCATCTGTAATTGTACAAGTATAATTTCCTGCAGGTTTTCCGGTAATAGTCGCGCTATTGCCTCCAAGTGGTGCCCATGCATAGGTATAACCAGGTGTACCGCCTGATACTGTTACGCTTGCACTACCATTACTTCCTCCAAAACAACTTACACTTGTAGCAGCTGTAGTTGCTGATAAAACTGGCGGCTGTGTAATAGTAAAACTTTGAGTAGTAAAACATAAGTTTGCGTCTGTAACTGTTACGGTATAAGTCCCGGCAGCTAATCCAGATGCTGTAGCGGCAGTTCCTCCAGAAGGTGCCCAAGAATAAGTATAACCTCCTGTTCCTCCTGTAGCTGAAACTGTTGCAGATCCGGTTGTAGCACCATTACATGCAATATTAGTTTTTGCAGCTGCTGAAGCTGTTAAAGCAGCAGGCTCTATAATAGTAAAGCTTTGCGTAGTTTGACATAAGTTAGCATCTCTTACAGTTACTGTGTAAGTTCCTGCTGTTAATCCTGTTGCTGTTGCAGCAGTTCCTCCCACAGGAGACCATTGATAAGTATAAGTTCCAGTTCCGCCTGTTACTGCAACAGTTGCAGATCCAGTTGCAGATCCATTACATAGAATATTAGTTTGTGCAGCAGGTGTGGCTGTTAAAGCAGCAGCAGGACCACCAACAATAATACCCGTTATAGTTTTGCTACAAGCGTTAGCATCAGTAATGGTAACGCTGTATGTTCCTGCAGTAAGACCGCTAGCTGTAGCTGCAGTCCCGCCAGATGGTGCCCAAGAATAGGTATATCCTCCGGCTCCTCCAGTTGCAGTTACTGAAGCTATACCATTAGATCCTCCAAAACATGAAACTGACGTTGTAGATGTTGTTCCGTCTAATACAGCTGGCTGTGTTACGTTAATATTATTTACCGTTTTAGAACAAGAATTAGCATCAGTAACCGTTACGCTGTAAGTACCAGCTGCTAGCCCTGTTATGGCTGATGTTGTTGCACCAGTATTCCATAAGTAAGTATATCCTCCGGCTCCTCCAGTTGCATTTACAGAAGCAACACCGTTTGATCCTCCGTTACAAGCAACATTTGTTAAGGAAGGTGTTACATTTAATACAGGAGGCTGCGTTACCAGGATATTATTTATGGTTCTGCTGCATGCATTTGCATCAGTGATAGTTACGCTGTAGACACCTGCCAAAAGACCTGTTGTAGTATATGTTGTAGCTCCATTACTCCATAAAACGGTATAAGGACTGGTTCCTCCTATTGGAGTTACAGAAGCAACACCAGTAGATCCTCCGTTACATGCAATGTTTGTTATAACAGTTGTACCATTAAGTGCAGCTGCAGGCTGGTTAATAGTAATACCACTTACAGTAAAGGCACAAGAGTTTGCATCTGTAATAGTCACGCTGTAAGTACCTGCTTGACGACCAGTTATAGTAGCTGTTGTAGCACCAGTACTCCATAAATAGGTATACCCTCCTGAACCTCCTGATGGAGTTACAGTAGCAGTACCATTAGATCCTCCAAAACATGAAACTGATGTTGTAGATGCGGTTCCGCCTAAAACAGAAGGCTGTGTTATTGTAATATTATTTAAAGTTATAGTACATGAATTGGCATCTGTAACAGTTATGCTGTAAGTTCCTGCTAAACGACCTGTTATAGTCGCTGTTGAAGCACCAGTACTCCATAAATAAGTATATCCTCCAGCTCCTCCTGTAGCATTTACAGTAGCAGTACCATTAGATCCTCCATTACATGATACATTTGTAACAGCAGATGTTGCATTTAATACACTTGGTTGTGTTACTTGAATATTATTTATCGTTTTGGTACAAGCATTTGCGTCTGTAACAGTTACACTATATGTTCCGGCCATAAGACCTGTTATGGTTTGTGTTGTAGCACCAGTATTCCATAGATAAGTATAACCTGGTGTGCCTCCTGATGGATTTACAGAAGCAACACCATTTGATCCTCCATTACACGCTACGTTTGTAAAAGCAGAAGTTGCATTTAATACAGATGGCTGCGTTATAGTGGTAGATCTTGTTATTTGTGTTCCTTCACCATCAGTAACGGTTACATTATAAACTCCAACACCAAGACCAGATGCGGTTGCATTTGTTCCTCCGGATGGAGACCATGAATAACTATAAGGAAGTGTACCACCGCTTACAGCAATTGTAGCGGTACCATTATTTCCTCCGTTACAACTTACATTTGTTTTAGAGATTGTTGCCGGAGCAGTTAATGCAGTCCCTGTAGTAAAATTTAATTCAGCTCCGTAAGTGGTGCCTGTACTATTTTTAGCATAAGCTTTATAATAAATCACTGCTGCAGGAGTAAGTCCTGTTACAGGTCCGCTGAAAGGTCCAATTCCAGTTCCAATTTGAACTTTTGTATTTGCTGTAGTTGGGTTTGTTGTAGTAGCCCAAACTATTCCTCTTTCTACGTTAGCATCACCACCTGTGTCAGTTACATTACCTGCAAATGTAGCAGAAACTGATTTAACATTTGTCGCCGCAGTAGTCGTTACAACTGGGGGCGAACCTAGAAACGGAGCTCCAGAAGGCATTGCAAGAGTAGTCGCTGATGTAGTCCAGTTTGCAGGATTCATTACAGCTATTCTAATATTGGCTACAGTGCTAAGATTTCCGCTGCCATTAAATTTTCCTACTTCAGGGCTTCCTGAACCACCAGGCCCTGTAAAAAATGCACTTGTACCACCTACAAGACCTGTAGGAAGTTTTGAGCCATTAGATCCATTAGCACATGCACCTGAATCCCAAGCAGCTTGTGAAGTACCATCAGGACAGTTGTAATAATGCAGTCCACTAATAAAAGTAACTGCTCCGGTTGGAGAGGTACCACCTTGAAAAGCAATAATTTGATCTCCTACAGAAGATAAACTTAATCCGTTTACCATTGTACCTTCGGTCAAAGCAACTGAACCATTAGGAGTAGATGTTAAGTTAACGGGATTGTAAGTTGAGGCTGTCAAACCTTTTATAGTTACTTCAGTTCCGGCTGCAATAGCTGCTCCGGAAGTCCAGGTAACAGTTCCTTCAGACGCAGCTGCAGCCTGCCAGGAACCGGGAGTTCCAAAATAACCTCGGTCAGTGAATCGTATCACCGTACCAGGAGGAATAGCAACTAAAGCTACAAAAGAGTACACATCTCCATCTGTAGCAGAGAAGGTAGAGTCATATCCTGTGAAGATAATATCTCCAGCGGCTAATGTCTGAGAGTTACCTATGTAACTCTGTAAAAATATCCCCAAAAAGAGGGCGATATTTAAAAATTTTTTGATTTGAGAGTAAAAATGTTTCATAATTAAGATAGTTAAATTATAAAGAGGCAAATTGTTCGCCGTTTTTTATGCCAAAAGCGAGCAATTTATGCCCACTCATAAAGCCTTCTTCAGTATAAACAGTATTTATACGAAGTTGTGTATTATCATAACATTGTATTATAAGTCCGTTGTTTTCATTTATTTCTAGAATAGTCCCGGGAGCTTTTGGGTAATCTGTAATAGTATTGGTTTGAGAAACTTCCAGAAGTCGTATGTTTAAACCATTCCATTGTGTATATGCTCCTTTATTCCATGGATTACAGGCATTTACTAAAGCTTGTATAGATTTAGAATCCTGTTTTTCCCATTGAATACTGACATCGGCAATTGTTGGTTTTTTATAATATCTCGCCAATGATTCGTCCTGACTTACACCTTTGTCATTATTATGTAATAATGTGAAAAGCTCAGGTAGCATGTAAGAAGCCAGATAAGATAAATTAGTAGAAAGCATTCCGTGAGTGAAATCATTATGTAACGGAAGTGTTTTCTTTAAAACTACCTTTCCTTTATCTATCGCTTTTTCAATACTGTGAACAGAAATTCCGGTTTCATTTTTTTGTTTTCTAATCGACTCAAAAACCGGATCAGCACCACGCATTTCAGGTAATAGACCATAATGAAAATTATAGAAAAGATTAGGATGCTTTTCGATTATTTCTTCGGGAACTTTCCATGGAAAAGTCATCGTGAAAATAAATTTAATACCAATATTTTTAATAATTTCCTGAAGATGTACTTCTAACTTAGATTTCTCAATCCATATTAATTTGATACCCGCTTTTGCGGCAAAAACAGAACAAAAGGCTTTTACATCTTCATTTTCTGAGGGTACTCCAATAGCATGCAGTCTTCCAAGGCTATGTAAGGTTTGTATCGCCGGAAAAGCCATACGGTTGTTACAAAGTACTACTATGTCTCGTGTTGTATTCATGAATCTAAGCAGGCATAAGAGTTAAACCAAGAATTTGCCATAGTATCTTGAATAGCTAGTATGTGATATTGAAGACGTTCACGTTCCTGATCTAAATTAGAAACTTCGGTTATGTTTTCTAATACACAATTTCCAGTTTCTTCATTTTTTGTTACGGTTGCATAATATAAAGGAGCCTCAGAAAATCCGGTATTTGGATTCATGTAAACTCTTCCTCTTGGAGAATCAATAACAATGTTATCTAAAGACTTACCGTCAGAATTACCAATAAATAAAGCTGCTTCCCATCCTAAAAGAGAAAAAACATTGGCTTTTTGCTCTTTGATATTTTTCATAACAGAAACAAACTCTTCATTTTCTTTATTAGACGTATTGGATGACCATGGTATTGCACAACTCCAATTGTAGCCGGGATATGGTATTTTTTGAAGCCAAAGTTCCTCGGCAGTAAAACCACTTCCGTAAGTTTTACTTGATGCAATATGTTTTGATTTTGCTGATTCTCTAAAAAAATCCTCAGCCATATCACCGCAAAAAGATGTAACTAGTGAAACATCTTTATTTTGTTCCAAAAATTCATCTAATGGTGCTAGATTAAGTTCTGTACGTTGCAAAGGGGTAACATGATTATAAGTAATGATTCCTCCTTTATCTTCAATAGCGGTCGAATAAGAATAAGGTGATTTATAACCGGCATCATAAAAAGAACAGGTAAAAGCAAATTTATTTTGTCCTTCTTCAATAGCTTTATTAACGATTGCTCGAGTGCATAAAGTACCTTCCAGAGATATAAAATAGACATTAGATAGTTTTTTATCTGTTGTTTGAAATTGATAACCGCTGTCTAGAACTATTAAAAGTTTACCAGCACTTTCAAAAATAGGCTGTATAAATTCAGCAGTAAGAGGATTTATATAAGCTATAATAATGTCTGTTCCGTTTAATAATAATTGTTCTGAGCATTCATAAATTTCTTTATTGTTGCCGCCAACTCCTATGCCGGCAGTTACAATTTCATGTTTATCATCAATTCCAATTTTTTTTAAGGCAGATTTAAATCCATCCATGATGTCAAAAGACATTGAAGGATAAATAACAGATCGGGGTAAAAGTAAAGCTATCTTCATAAATTTTTTTAAACTGTTTTGAAAACAAAACAACCCATTAGCTTAATTGTTAGTGGGTTGTTTTTTTTTTAATTTCTAGAAGGAAAAATTCCTTGAAGACATATTATATAATTCAAGCCTAAATATGGCTGTTGAATTGACATAGGAAGATTGCCTCCAGTTGGATTTATTGTAATTACAGGCGTTATAGGTTTCATCGCACCATCTGCAGGCTGACTAGAATAAAGCCCGTTTAAAGAGGCCAAATTAGTGTTAGCAGGAGCTCCGGTATTTCCTACGTCAGCCACTACTTTCATTGCAAATTTTCCTGTACCATTATGTGTGTGCTGTGGTAAATTTGCTATTGTTGCAGTTACTGTATTGCTTCCTAATTGTGCGCCAAGAGGTAATTGCGTTATACCGCCTTGGGTTGTTCCTGTTCCGGCTGGAATTCTACCTCTAAAATCTGGTAATGAAAAAGTTGTCGTTCCATTACCTCCATATGTTGTGCCTAAAAGGCTGAATAACGCTTGGTTGGTAGATATTGCTAATATTTGTCCGCTGCAAAGTGCCCAAGCTTTTGGAGCAAAGTTGGCGGCAAATAATCGAATTTCTGACATTGTTCCGTCCATAGTTTTTTTGTTTAAGGTTTTTAGTTTCTAGATGGAAAAATACCTTCTGTACAAATAATATAATTTGTAACCAGATAAGGCTGTATAATATCGAATGGAAGACCATTACCTGTATTTGATAATGTAACTGTAGCATTTTCTGGTTTCAGATTGTTATCTGGTGCTGCGGTAGTATAAGCATTTGTCAATCCTCCAAGAATATTATTTGCCGGCGCTCCTGTATTACCAGCTTCTTTGCGAACAGGTATTGTAAGCGTGCCTGCTACAATATGATTGTGGGAAGGCATTTGATTTATGGTCATTGTGGTAGTTTCTGTACCTCCAATCTGACCCAATATTATATTAGGTAGTCCAGGTCCCTGACCAGTGCCAACAGGAACACGTCCTCTTAGATCTGGTAAATTGAATGTAACCTGGCCATCACCACCGTACGTAGTGCCAATTAGTGTAAATAAAGCTTCATTACCTGCAATGCCTATTTGAGCGCCGTTACAGAAAGCCCAGCCTCTTGGTGCGAAATTCCCACTGAATATGCGGATTTCAGATATATATCCTTCCATAGTTTTTTTGTTTAAGGTTTTTAGTTTCTAGATGGAAAAATACCATTCAGGCAAATAATGTAATTCATGCCTATAGTAGGCTGTGTAATTGAAATAGGTTGTCCTTGACCAGCTATACTAGTCGAAACGCTAAAGTTTACTTCTTTCATGCTGTCTTCCCCAGGCTGTGTACTATACATTTTAGGTTTTGCGGCCAGTGCGTTTCCATCTGGAGTGCTGGCATCTCCATCGTCTCCATAAGATGGGACAGTAACAGTTGCCACTGAAGTATGAGTGTGAGACGGAAGTTGTGTACTATTTAGTGCAACAGAATTTGTTCCACTAATTTCACCAAGAGTGTAGTCTGACAACCCAGGTCCTTGACCGGCTCCAACAACAACACGGCCGCCTAAATTTGGCAGCTGAAATGTACTGGTGCCATTGCCTCCGTAAGTGGTGCCAATAATAGAGAATAAAGCAGTGTTCGATTGTATCGCGACCAGTTGTCCCATACAAAACGCCCAGCTTCTGGGTGCAAAAGTGGCAGCGAAGTGGCGGATTTCTCCAACGTATCCTTCCATAATTTTTAGATTTAATAGGTTAATGTTAGTTGTTTGATTTATAATGTTTTGATAGATTCGGTTACAATCGGTAATTAATCTGATAGATTTTTACTATATGCTAATCTATTGAAAATAAGTGTTTTACGAACAGGTGTTTTTACGTGTTTTTATCTAAGTAATAAATTCCACTTTTTAATCAATTTTTGAATAGAAAGTAACACTTATGGTTTTCAAATTGAACACTAAATCGCCTTAAAACTTAATTTATACTCTAAAATTATACGGCTAGTGGCTTGGTGATGAAAAATATGTCACGAAAAAGGGATTTCCTGTCATGAAATCTATTTTTCCTGTCACAGAAATTTTGATGAATGGCTTCTAATTATGCGAATTCATTTTTCAGTGAAAAAAGTAACTTTTTAGCGAAAAATGTAATGATGACACATCGTTTTAGGCTTGTAGAAATGGGTTTTCGTGTATTTGAACGATTAAATTTACAAAAATAAATAACATAACTATCAGGAAGACAGTGTTTTTTACGTAAATTCTTATGTAATGAGTAAACCAGAGAAGCATAAGCTTACATTCGTTTAATAACTATCAGATGTTCATTGATTTTATTGTTGTATATGATTTTGCACAAAAGGCATTTCTTTTAGGTTTTGCAACTTGTTTCAATAATAATTTAAAATCGAAATCATATTAAATACTAAAAAGACTATTAAAAAAAATATCGAAATTAATAAGACTTCAATATTTTGTATGCTTTAATAGGATAAATTAAATATCTATTTGCTTATATCAGTAAAATGATAAAACTTTCTTAGATCTGCCTTAAGCTTTGGGAAAATTTTGTTACATGAACTAAATTTGTAAAGTGCGAAAAGTTATTATCTACATATTCATCTTTCTAATCGTATCCAATATTGGGTTCTTTCAGCAATTTTATAAATTGCCAATCCTGATCGAACATTATAAGGAACATCAGCAAAGACACAATGTAAGTTTTATAGATTTTCTTGAAATGCATTACTGGGGAGAAGATTTAAACGATAACGATTCAGATCGCGATATGCAGCTTCCTTTTAAACATATTTCGAGCGCTTCTTTTCAACTGGTTTTTGTTCCATCCGAAAAACATACGTTCGATATTTTTTTCAATACTGATTTTTCAGAATCACGTATAATTCCGTTTACTTCAAACTTATATTCTGATCCCGCTTTGTTTTCGGTATTCAGACCTCCTTTGGCATAATTTAATTTTCGAAGATTTTTATTGTGGTTAAGGCATTTTGTGCTTTAGCCATGACATTATTATTTCAAAAAAATTAAATCAAAAGATGCTTAATAAGATCATTCAATTCTCAGTTAAAAATAAACTGGTAATTGGGGTTTTTACATTACTATGGATTATCTATGGTGTGTTCGAAGTGACCCGTTTACCAATTGATGCCGTTCCTGACATCACCAACAATCAGGTTCAGATTATTACAACCGCGCCGTCTTTGGGAGCAGAAGACGTAGAACGTTTAATTACTTTTCCGATAGAACAAGCGATTAGTAATATTCCGCAGCTTAAAGAAAGCCGTAGTATTTCGCGTTTCGGACTTTCACTTGTAACCATTGTTTTTGCCGATGATACCGATGTGTATTGGGCGCGCCAGCAAGTATCTGAACGTTTGCAAAAAGTAGAAATTGCAGAGAATGCCAGTATTCCGGAAATGGCTCCGGCAACAACAGGATTGGGCGAAATTTACCAATATGTTTTAAAACCACAGCCTGGTTACGAAACCAAATATTCTCTTGAAGATTTACGCACTATTCAGGATTGGACCATTCGAAGACAACTTCTGGGAACTCCCGGAATTGCCGATGTAGCAACCTTTGGCGGAAAGCTAAAACAATATGAAATTGCCGTAAATCCGTCAAGATTAAAAGCGCAAAACCTGACCATAAAAGAAGTTTTTACGGCATTAAGCAGTAATAACGAAAATACCGGTGGAGCTTATATCGAAAAAGGACCAACCGTATTGTATATCAGAAGTGTGGGTTTAACCCGAAATATTAAGGACATCCAGAATATTATTGTCAAAAATACACAAGCAGGAACGCCAATTTTAATCAAAGATATTGCTGAGGTAAAAATGTCTTCAGCGATACGTTACGGCGCTTTAACAACAGACGATATTGGAGAATCTGTTGGTGGAATTGTCATGATGTTAAAAGGCGAAAATGCTAATAATGTGATTGTAAATGTAAAAAAGCGTGTTGCCGAAATCGAAAAGATTTTACCAAAAGGATTAAAAATTGAGCCTTTTCTTGATCGTACAAAAATGGTCGATAACGCCATCGGAACGGTTCAGAAAAACTTAATTGAAGGCGCACTAATTGTTGTTCTTGTTCTGGTACTTTTTCTTGGGAATTTACGCGCCGGATTTATTGTAGCTTCTGTGATTCCGTTAGCGATGTTGTTTGCCATTATTATGATGAACACCTTTGGCGTAAGCGGAAATTTAATGAGTCTTGGAGCGCTCGATTTTGGTTTAATTGTCGATGGCGCCGTCATTATTGTCGAAGCCATTTTGCATCATATTCATAGTGCCAAAAAATACAAAGGCGTTGATACCATCTCGCAGGAAGAAATGGACAAGGAAGTGACAGGTTCTGCCGGAAGAATGATGAATGCCGCGGTTTTTGGACAAATCATTATCCTGATTGTTTATTTGCCCATATTATCATTGGAAGGAATCGAAGGGAAAATGTTCAAACCAATGGCGCAAACTGTTGCTTTTGCGATTTTAGGGGCATTTATACTTTCGCTGACTTATGTGCCAATGGTTAGCGCCTTATTTATCAGTAAAAAGATCAGCCATAAACCGAATCTTTCTGACCGAATCATGATAAAATTAGAAAGTTATTATGAAAATTGGTTGTCTAAAGCTTTAAAAGTTAGAAAAGGAATCGTCGTTTCTGCTTTTGTTTTATTCGGAATTGCATTGTTGCTTTTCAGCAGAATGGGAGGAGAATTTATTCCGCAATTAGAAGAAGGAGATTTTGCTGTAGAAACCCGATTGCTGTTAGGAACCAATCTTTCGACCACAACAGAAACGATTCAGAAAATTTCATCGGCACTTAAAAGTAAATATCCTGAAGTCGAAAAAGTAGTGTCGAGAATTGGTAGTGCAGAAATTCCAACCGATCCAATGCCGATTGAAGGCGGAGATATGATTATTGTATTAAAAGATAAATCAGAATGGACAAGTGCTTCTTCGTTTCCGGAACTTGCAGATAAAATGACCGAAACCGTAAAAGAAGTTGCGCCAGGAGTTACAACAGGATTTCAGTTTCCGGTACAAATGCGTTTTAACGAATTAATGACGGGAGCAAAACAAGATTTGGTTTGTAAAATTTACGGAGAAGATCTTGATAAACTGGCTCAATATGCCGAACAATTGGGCGCGATCAGTAAAACCGTCGAAGGCGCAACAGATCTTTATGTCGAAAAAGTAACCGGAATGCCTCAAATTGTAATTGATTATGATTGGGCGGAAATGGCAAAATACGGCATTTATGTTTCCGATATCAATCAAACTGTAAATGCTGCTTTTGCAGGAGCTGTAGCGGGAAGTATTTACGAAGGCGAGAAACGTTTTGATATGGTTGTAAGAGTAGAAGCCAGCGGAAGAAAAGACATTTCTGACGTTCGAAATCTATTAATTTCTACACGTTCCGGAATGCAGATTCCGTTGTATCAAGTGGCTTCGGTAAAAGAAGTTGAAGGTCCAAATCAGATTCAGCGTGAAGATGCGAAACGTAGAATCATTGTCGGTTTTAATGTTAGAGGTCGTGACGTAGAATCTATCGTCGAAGAATTACAGAAAAAAGTCAATAGTCAAATCAAATTCGATCCTGGATATTATATCACTTACGGTGGAACTTTTGAGAATTTGCAACAAGCAAAATCCCGTTTAGGAGTTGCTGTTCCGGCGGCTTTATTTATGATTTTGGCGTTGTTGTATTTTGCTTTCAGATCTTTTAAAGAAGGAATTATCATTTTTACCGCAATTCCGCTATCGGCAATTGGTGGCGTTTTTGGATTGGCGCTGCGTGATATGCCTTTTAGTATTTCTGCCGGAGTTGGGTTTATTGCCCTTTTTGGAGTGGCGGTTTTAAACGGTATTGTTTTAATATCCGAGTTCAACCGAATACAAAAACACGGCGAAATAACAGATCCGTTCCAGATTATTATTATAGGAACAAAAAACAGATTACGTCCCGTATTAATGACGGCCGCAGTTGCCTCTTTAGGATTTTTACCAATGGCTTTAAGTAACGGAGCAGGAGCAGAGGTTCAGCGACCATTAGCAACAGTAGTTATTGGCGGATTGATAACGGCAACTTTACTGACACTTTTTGTACTTCCGGCCATTTATTTAATGACGTATCACACGAAGGTATTTTCGAAAAAAATCAAAAAACATAAAATGGATAAATTGACTTTATTGCTTGTCGCTTTGTTTATAACGGCTTCAGTACAAGCGCAGCAAAAGCCTGTTTCTTTAATTGAATCTTTGTCGATTGCGATTCAGAATAACAAAAGAATAAAATCAGCACGATTAAACGAACAATCAAAAGAGCAGCTGCAAAAATCAGCTTATGATATTCCAAAATTGGCTTTAGATGCAGATTATGGACAGTTTAATAGTGGCGTTAATGATACAAGATTTGGCGTGAGTCAGACTTTTGCTTTTCCAACATTATACAGTAATCAAAAAAAGGCATTACAGGAAAATTATAATGTGGCCAAAGTAACATCGCAATTGACTTCGCAGCAAATTAAATCGAATGTTAGAAACTTGTTCTACTATTATATTTGGCTTAATAGTAAAAAGGAATTATTGGCTTACGCCGATTCTATTTACAGATTGATGGAGCAGAAATCAGAATTACGTTATAAGGTAGGAGAAACAAATGTATTGGAGAAAAGTGCTTCACAATCGGCAAGACAATTTTATACCAATCAGCTTACGATGGTCAATAAAGATATTGCGATTACACTGAAATCATTCAATATTATACTTCAGGATAGTACCGTTCATGTTCCGGCTTCTGACAATATCAAAACCGATTTTAATCTTTCGTTAAACGAAAAATCAAATACGGCAGAACTTCCTCAAATACAACTTGCAAATCACGAAGCCGAAGCCGCAAAATGGAAATGGAAAACAGAACAATCCAGACTAATGCCTGATATTACGGTTGGGTATAACAACCTGAGTATTATTGGCGCACAAACAAGTTCTACCGGACAAGAAACGTATTATGATAGCAGTCATAGGTTTAGTTATGTGAATTTGGGATTGTCGATTCCGTTATTCTTTTCTAGTCAATCCTCGCGAAATAAAGCAGCTAAAATCGAATATGAAAATTATAAGATTATGGCAGAAAATATGAAGATCGAAATGACTACAGAAATCGCCAATGCCACAAGCGAGGTCGAAAAGTATAGAGAAAGCCTACACTATTACGAAAACGAAGGACTTAAAAATGCCACAGTAATTATTGAGGCCGCCAACAGTCAGTTAGAAAACGGAGATATCGATTATCTGCAATGGGTTTTAGTCGTTAATCAGGCGATCACCATCAAAAATGAATATCTGGACAGGATTAATGATTACAACAAAGCGATTATTACTCTTCAAACCCTTACAAATTTATAATACAATGAAAATATATAGCATCACGATTTTAAGCCTTTTGTTATTGGTTTCCTGCAAGGAAGATAAAAAAGAGCCACAAAATAAAACAGAAGTCAATCCGGAAAACAGCATTACATTAACGAACGATCAGGTTAAAAATGCAGGATTGGTTGTTGGGAATCCGGAAGAGAAAAATGTAAAAGGAATTCTAGAACTTCAGGGAACAGTTACGGTACCGCCAAAAAGTGTAGTAAGCGTAAGTATTCCTTTGGGCGGATACATTAGAAAAACCGATTTAATGGCCGGAATGCACATTAGAAAAGGTCAGTTATTGGCTGTAGTAGAAGATATGCAGTACATACAATTGCAGCAGGATTATCTTACTGCCAAAGAAAAATTTCAATTGGCTAAAAGCGAATACGATCGACAAAAAGAACTTAATGCCAAAAAAGCAAGCAGTGATAAATTGTTTGAGCAAACTGCTACCGAAATGCAGACTCAGCGTATTTATATGGCATCGTTGGCACAAAAATTAGCTTTGCTAAATATTAATGTAAAAACCTTAACAGCATCAAATATTAGTAAAACAGTAGCGATTACTTCGCCTATAAACGGTTTGGTGTCTAAGGTAAATGTAAACGTGGGTAAATATATTGCGCCAACAGATATGCTTTTTGAGTTGTTAGAAATGAGCGATATCGTATTGGTAATGAATGCTTTCGAAAAAGATATTCATTTGCTTTCGGTTGGGCAAACAGTAACGGCTTTTACCAATGCAAAACGATCTAAAAAGTATACGGCAAAAATTGCTTATATCAATCAAAGTCTTAATGATGATCGTGCAGCCGAAGTAGTTTGTAAAGTAAATCAGTATGATAGTGCATTAATTCCGGGACTTTTTATTAATGCTGAAGCCGAATATCAAAACGAAAAAGCAATTGCAGTTCCAGAAGACGCGGTTGTAAGGTGGCAAGGCAAGTTTTTTGTTTTTGCGGTAACAGGAAATAATCAATACAAAATGGTAGCTGTAGAACCGGGAACAACAACAGATGGTTTTCGTCAGATAAAATCTTCTGCTATTGATAAATCTTCAAAAATTGTAACCAAAAATGCGTACACACTTTTGATGACTTTTATGAATGGAGGAGACCAATAAAGATTTTTTTAGTTAATTGCGAAAAAGGGGAATAGTGATAAAAAAGCTATCCCCTTTTTTATTTCAGTTAATTATTTTTCGATGGTTCTCAATGCCTTTTTTACGATATAAGCCGTTTCTTTTGATGCGCTTTTTTTCTGCCATTTATTACAAATCTCAATTACAAATTGAGGTTGTGTTTTGCTGGCATCATTGAGCCAGTTGGCGACACTATTTTGTACATATTTAGAAGGATCAGAAAACAGAGGTTCTAAAATCACCAAACCTAGTTCCGGCTGCTGTTTTAGTTGCTCGATATGTTCACTCCAAACGCCTCTTGGCCGGGTTGCTTCACTTGCAAAACGTCTTAGATTTTCAGCAGGATCATTGGTCCATTTTGAGAGAATCTTTAAACTTTCGTCAAGGTTTTTAATTAAGGCAGATCTTATAGCGAGCCAGCTTATTTCTCTCACACCAAAATGTGTATCGGCAGCAAAAGGTTTAATTTGGGATAGAATTTCAGCAATAGATAATTGGGCATTGCGGCCAATAGTATAAGTTCCCCAACATCGAACCAAATCTGATTGATGAGATTGTATTGCCGGAAGAATTTCGATATCATTTTGTTTGGTTGCAATTTCTAAAATGCAACTTCCAATAGTTTCGTTTATCGTATTAACCGTTTGTTTTTGTAAACCATTAATTTGGTCTGTAATAGGTTTAAGATAATATGTTCGTTCCATTTTCTGAAGCACATTTTCAAGCAGTAATTTTTGATCTACAGCCAACCATTCTACCAGATTTGTGGTTTCAATTTCTCCCCGATTTAGTTGATTTAAAATTGATGTTGGAATATCTTTTGCAGAACGCGATCCTTTTCGTTTTGTGTCAGTCATGATAGTATTATTGTATTGTAATTTCAGGTTTAATGTTTTTGCTTTATTCGTCTAAACTATTGAGGTCTTTTTAATTTTGTTATTTTTGTAAAGGTTCAAAATACATTCAACATGGGCAATAACGCATATAATTGTCTCATAGGGATAAAAAGGTCACTATTATGGAAATAAAGGAAAGAGCAGAAGAAAATAAAATTTGTCCGTTAGAAATTGCTGTAAATTCGATTAGCGGAAAATGGAAAATTCCTATAGTCTGGCAAATTAATGAAGGGAAAAAACGTCCGAGCGAATTTTTGCGTGGTATTGCTAAAGTAGACAGACGCGTTTTGAACCAACAGCTTAAAGAGATGGAACAAGATGGAATTTTAACTAAAGAATCCTTTAATGAACTTCCTCCAAGAGTCGAATATTCCCTTACCGAAATAGGAAAAAAACTGGTAGAAGCTTTATGGCTGTTAAACGATTGGGGGAAATTATTGATAGAAAACAAAAAGGTTTAGTTTGGCCAACCAATTTTAGATTAAACTTATATTCTTATAATTTATGAAAGCAGTTATTTTTGACATGGATGGTGTTATTATTGATTCAGAACCTTTTTGGCAAAGAGCTGAATTTGAAATATTTTCATCACTTGGTGTTGCCTTAGAAGAAGAATTTACTAATCTCACTAAAACAATGACAACTGTAGAGGTGACAAAGTTTTGGTATGAAAAATTTCCGTGGCAAAACAAAACTCTCGAAGAGGTTGAAGAAATGGTGATCACAAGAGTAATGGAATTAATAGAGCAGGTTGGGGGAGAAATAAAAGGTATTGAATCTTTTATAAAAAAACTAAAATCAAATGGTTTCAAGATTGGTCTGGCTACCAACTCACCTTATAAAATAATACCGGTAGTACTTAAAAAAGCGGGTATTGCGCAATATTTTGATATCATTTTCTCAGCAGAATTTGTTGAGTTGGGCAAACCAGATCCTGCTATTTATTTAATGACATCAAAAAAACTGGGTATCAATCCTGAAAATTGTATTGTTATCGAAGACTCTTATTCAGGAATGCTGGCAGCGAAAAAAGCAGGTATGAAAGTCGTTGCATTTACAAATGGAAATCAGGATGTTAATTTAAGTTTAGCCGATTATAAGATGGATTGTTTTTTAGAACATCAGCTCACTATTTTTTCCTGAATTGATTATTTATAAGATAAAGGGAAGAAGCTTACAGATGATTTATGAAATATGATTTTGTAAAATGTCAAATCTTTCTTTTATCGTTAGATCACCATCTAGAAACAAAGTAGCGCATTGTACTTCTGTTAACCATTGTTTTTGTTGTCTAAGGCTTCTGCTTGAAGTATTTTCTTCTAGATCATATTCGGCTGCCCATACAAGAAAAGCTTTGTATTTAGCATTTAATTTTTCGTCGAAAAGTATTTTATCTCCATATCTCGAAATTTCCCTTTCGCTCAATCTTTGCATTCTAAGTTCTTGCGGAATATATAATAAAACAACAAGATCAAATAAAAACTTATAGTTAGTATGCCAATGAAATATCGAACCGGTAACTACTACATCTTTGTGAGAATAAAAATCATTTTCGAATAAGGAATTGCGTTCATCATCAATTCTTGCTTCCTGAAACAGGGGTTCGGTTTTTTTCCAAAAATAATTATCAGAATCCAGGTGTAAAAAACGATCATTATTTTTTACGAAATAATCGCCCAATGTTGTAGCACCGGCTCCTGATGCGCCCATAATCATTATTCTCATTTTGTTTTTAATTAATGTGTCGCAATTCAATTAAGGTTATAATTGTAGAATATAAAAATAGTCATAATCTTAAAGTTCACTTCAATTTATTTAAGTTGAAAAATAGAAAAATTTTCTGAAGTAATGGTTAATCGAAATAGTTTTCTTAACCAATAAACGCAGTACGATAGCGGATTACATCACTAAGTTGTATATTTGCGATTAGTTTTTTAAAATACATTAAAGCCTGTAATGTTTCAATTTTTGCCACTAGATCCAAAAACGATTTTTATACTTTATTTTTGGGGAAACTTATTTATTTGCATTCTTATTTTTAGTTACTCGTTTTCATATGCTACCGTTGAGAACAGAAAAAAACTAAGAACCTTTGGCAATGGTAAAATATTATTAACCATAGGATGGGTTTTAATTTTTTTAAGAAACATCATCCCGGATTTTATTTCTATTAATGCTGCTAACTCAATAATTTTGTGTGGTACATGTTGCGAAACAATAGCGATAATGTCTCTTCTTAAAACGAAATGCAACAGACGGTATCATTTACAAAAAGGACTTACAATTGCCGGAATACTAGTTTTTAACCTGGCGACATTGTTCGAGAATACGATCAACACGCGTATTTTTATTATGTCGATGGCAATATTTTTTATTTATTTACCGCCAACGATAGGTTACTTTAGAGAAAAAGGAACTAATTTTTTCCGAATATTTTATCTGCTTTGTTATGTTTTATTCGAAATTTTAATCTTTTTACGAGCGATTTACAGTCATATCGATCCGCAACAATATTTTTTTAGACCCAGTATTTTCGACAGTTTATATAGCATAAGTTTATTTTTGCTCACACTTATTGGTACTGTTGGATTTTTATTGTTGGTGAAGGAAAAACAGGATTCTAAAATCAAGAAACTTTTAAACGATAAAAATTTATTCTTTTCGCTTATAGCACATGATTTAAAAGGACCCTTGGGATCTTCAGTTACATTATCAGAAATATTGGCTCAGAAAATTGATACTTACAGCCATGAAGAAATTAAGGAGATTACAGGAATGCTTCATGAATCGAACAAAAATATTTACAAACTGCTGGAGAATTTGCTAGACTGGTCGCGTGTGCAAACCGGAATGATCGAATACAATCCTCAAAAAGTGGTTTTAAATCAATTAATTGAAGAAAATATTGCGCTCCATAAAAATAGTGCCTTAAATAAAAATATAGATCTAAGTTTTGAATCAACTGAAATTATTGAAGCAGAACTGGATAAATACATGATTGATACCGTTTTGCGAAACTTACTGACCAATGCAATTAAATTTACAGATCAGCAAGGTGAAATTAAAATTACAATGCAGGTAATAAATCAAAAAGTTGAGGTTTCTATTACAGATAATGGTATTGGAATTCCTGATAAAATAAAAGAAAAACTGTTTAAAATTACCGGAAAAGTAATCCAAAAAGGCACAGAAAATGAAACCGGAAATGGCTTAGGATTATTACTTTGCAGTGAATTTATAAAAAAACACCAAGGCGAAATTTGGGCCGAAAGTGAATTTCGAAAAGGAAGTACTTTTAAGTTTATCTTACCGCTGAAGGGATAAAATTTCAAATTAAAAACACAATATTAAAAATTCCAAATTCCAATTGTTGGAGCTGTTTTAAACTATATAAAGAGAGGAAAAGATTTTAATCTTTTCCTCTCTTTTATTGGAATTTGGAATTTAAGATATTGGTATTTGGTACTGGAATTTGGAATTTAAAAAATTGAGATTTTAACAAAGCATTTGTTTAAAAAAAGTCCCCCAGTTTCATAAGGGTGTGAAACTGGGGGACAAATAAAAAAATAAAACACAATCTTTTAGAACGAATATCTAAGTCCAAGTTGTCCTTGGAATCTTGAGGCTAGTTGATCTATAGTATAAGGTGTAGCCGTTGGTTTTTGGAAAGTATATGTTGGGTCGCCAGTAGCAACTCCGCCTAAGTTTCCTGATTTTGTTAAACCAAGGTTAGCTGTTGAATTGTAAGTGTTTGGAACAAAGTAGCTTCTTCCCCAATCTTTATTGATAAGGTTTCCAACATTTGCCATGCTAAATGAAATTTGGAATGTACCTACTTTTTGAACTTTAATTTCATCTGTTAATTTCAAATCTGCCTGAATGTTCCAAGGAGTAGTATCACCATTTCTTTGAGTGAATGTTCCTCTTCTGCTTTTTAGGTAATCATTTCCATTAATGAATTCTTCGTAAGCTGCAACTTGTTGAGCTGCTGTTGCTGAAGGAACTCCTGCTGCATTTACACCAATGTATTTAGCTGCTTCTGCTGCATCTTTAAAGATATAAGCCAATCCTGCCGCTTGTCCTGTTCCTGCAATTGTAGAGTTTACAAATCCCCATGAGAACGGATTTCCTGATTGTGCATTAAAATACACGTTAGCAGAGAAAGTATTGTTATCAGCCAGTTTTACAGAGTAACCAACATTAGAAACGATTCTGTGTTTGATGTTAAAGTTAGAAGTCGCCAATTGAGGATCGTTAGGAGTCAATGACTGGTTCATCTGGAAGTTACTTTCCATAGAGTTACGAATTCCGTTTGTTACGTCACGAGAATCTCCGTAAGTATACGCTACCATAAAGTTTAAACCAAAATCGTATGATTTCGTAACCATCTCAGTGATGCTGTATCTGTATCCTTTGTTTGTATTTGATAATAAATAAGCATTAGAAAAAGCTGGATTTATGTTTGCTGCATAAATTGGCATTTGGTGATTTGTATCATAAGAGAAATAAGTTGGGTTATCTGTCTTATTTACTTGTTGAAATTCAAGATCACGAATTACTTTAGTATAAATACCTTCAGTTGTAAATTTGTAACCGTTGATGATTTTATCGATGGCCAATGAGTTTCTTAATACAGCCGGCATTTTAAATTTATTGTCTACTAAATCTGCCTGAACTTTTGGCGTTGCATCGTGATATCCATTCAAACCGTTGTTTGCCAAAGGATCACCAGCTGCTGCAACCTGAGCAGGAGTAAGGTTGTTTTTATCATAACTTCCGTAACCAACACCGTCATTGTAGTAAGCATATCCTAACCATGCAAACGGAATTCTACCTGTAAATACTCCAGATCCACCTCTTAAAACAAGCGTTTTATCTTCGTCTACATTATACGTAAAACCAATTCTTGGAGAAACTAATGCAGTGCTGAAAAAGTTGTTATTAATTTGGCTTAAAGGCGTGTAAGTGTATGTATTGCCATAATTAGGATCAGCCGGAGAATTTTGTACCTGTGGGCTTAATTTTGGTTTGTTTGGTAAATCAGTATAATCAACTCTTACACCAGGAGTAACTTTTAATTTGTTTCCAATTCTAATTTCGTCTTGTACATAAACACTATAAAGGTTTACTTTGAATTTAGCATAAGGATTATCAAAAATCTGATCTCTTGTAGAACCATCAAAAGGATACGTTCCGCGAACACGAGTAGGAAGTTTGTTAAAGAAATCTGCCAGAGATTTGTATGAAACTCTTCCGTTAAGTGCATTTACAAATCCGTAGTTAATGTCGTAGAATTCGTTGTGTGTACCAAACAATAAAGTATGGTTTCCTGTTTTGTAAGTAAGGTTATCAGTGATTTCGGCAGTGTTTTGTTTCATGTTAAAAACAGTTGCTTCACGATCATTTCCTAAGAAAATTGTTCCTCCGTTATAACCAATTTCTGCCTGAGGAAACATTGCATTGGATGATTTTGGATCACGGTAATCTTTAATAGCCGAGTAACTTGCGATAAATGAGTTAGACCATTGGCTGTTAAAGTGGCTTTTTAATTCTAAAACCGTACTAATAGATTGGTTTTTTTGAGTAAAGTCCATGCTTGAAAACCTGAAGTTTGCAGCATCACGCTCTAAGTTCGAAGCTTGAGAAATAACAGTATTGTTTCTTAGCGAAAGAGAGTGTTTGTCGTTAATTTTCCAATCTAATTTATTGAAGAATTTTTGACTTTTCGCAAAGTTGTTATAAGCACCGTAACTTCCCGGATCAAAACCATAATTTGTTTTAACGAAGTTTGAAATTTGTTCTGCTGTAGTGTTATCAACCAATGAAGTTAATTTTCCTTCAGAATTCGTTTGTCCTGCATTGTAGAACAAAGGATCTGTTCTTTCAGCATATTCCATGTTGGTGAAGAAGAACAATTTATCTTTTATAATTGGTAAACCTAATCTAAAACCAACTTGGTAATCACCAAAAGAATTTGGCATTTTAGAACCATCACCTGCATTATTAGGACCAGTAATAGCAGCATTTCTGCCATAGCTATAAATAGATCCTGTTACTTCATTTGTACCGCTGCGGGTAACGGCATTTACGCTTCCTCCTAAAAAGTTTCCTAATTTAATATCATAAGGAGCAATATAAACCTGAATATCCTGTATCGCATCTAAACTTATAGAGTTTGATCGTGTACTGCTTCCAGGCATTCCTGAAGTTCCTGACTGACCTCCTAAAGAAGGGCTAAAACCAATTGCATCATTGTTAATAGAACCGTCAATAGTTACGTTGTTGTATCTAAAGTTCGTTCCTGCAAAAGAGTTGTTAGAACTTTGTGGTACTAATTTAGTAACATCCTGAATTCCTCTGTTGATTAACGGAAGACCATTAATTTTTTTCTCATTAATACTTGTTCCGTTATTTTTAGAAGAAGGTTTAGAACCTGTAATTACTACTTCTTCCAGAACATTATTATCTGATTTACCAACTACTATTGTAGGCAAATCATTGTCTCCAAGTGCTAAATGTATTTGTGCATTTGAATAATCCTGAACACCAGAACTTTTAATTTCAAGTTCGTAAGGTCCACCGGCATTTAAATTTTCGAAACTAAACCTACCTTGCTTATCTGTTACAGCTCTGTAAACGGAGTTGGTAGGTAAATGTGTTAATGTAACCTCGGCGCCAGTTAAAGGGCTTGTACCATCGCTAACTTTTGCAGATAAAGATGAGGTTGTAATTTGAGCAAAAATGTTCCCCATAACAAGAAGCATGAATGCCGAAAAAAAGAGTTTTAGTTTTGTCATGTTGTTTTTAGTTTTTATTTGACAAAGAAACTGTCTTTGTTTCGATCAGATTTAACGCTTTTGTTAACTTAAAATGATAAAACTATTCATTGTTAACTTAGGATTATGAAGATGTTATTTCAAGAGAAAGGAATTAGCTCTTTAAAATCAACGACTTGTGTAAAAAGCTAAAAATAAGTAGATTAAAGCTAGATTTAAAGTAGATTAGAAAAAGATTAGAGTGTTAAGTAAATGTTACCGATCGCAAAAATCGATAATCTGAGAGAGAAGTATTCTACTAAAAATAAATGATTATTTAACGTGCTGAGTGTAATTTAAAAACATTTAAAACAAAACCCTATCGAGACATTTTTAAGAATTAAAGAATAAAAATATATCGCTCCGCTGGAGCTTTAAATGGGACTCGGATATATTTGCTATAAATATTACGCTCCTCCGGAGCTTTCTTTTTAGGCTGTTGATAAAGTCCCAGAGGGACGATATATTTATAGAATATTAAATATCCATGTTTCAAAAAGTCCGCCGCGGCGGATGACATATTTATCGATTTTATAATAAAAATATATGTCGCTCCGCTGGAGCTTTGAATGGGGCGTGGATAAATCTGCTATAGATATTATGCTCCGCTGGAGCTTTAAATGAAGCGCGGATATATTGCTATAGATATTACGCTCCTCCGGAGCTTTCTTTTTAGGCTGTTGATAAAGTCCCAGAGGGACGATATATTTATAGAAAATTAAATATCCATGTTTCAAAAAGCACCATCGGGGCGACATATATATCGATTTTATAATAAAAATATATGGCGCTCCGCTGGAGTTTTGAATGGGGCGTGGATAAATCTGCTATAGATATTATGCTCCGCTGGAGCTTTAAATGAGGCGCGGATATATTGCTATAGATATTACGCTCCTCTGGAGCTATTTTATTGTGCCGCTAGGCACAAAATATTGGTAGAAAATTGAATTTAAGATCCGTTAGCGTGCCGTAGGTACACAACAAAACATTTGTTATTTCATATTTACATCCGCTCGACTGTTGTTCGAAATGACAAAACTATACGAAAAACATTCTTATGAAAATGATTGCCCTAGCCCCGATAGTCCCGAGGCTTCGGGAGGAAATCCTTTTGTGGCGGTGTTCACCACAAAAGATGGGAACGGATTGCTTCGCCAGTTCGCTCTTTCAGGCTCGGGTACGGGATTAGCTCCTGAAAAAAAATAAAATAGAAATCTCGATGAATTATTGCTTTAAGGAAACACCAAAGAAAACGAAGTACCTTTTTCAAGTTCAGAATCTACAATTAAATTGATATTATGAAGTTTAAGGATTTGTGTGGTTATAAAAAGTCCCAATCCTTGTCCCTGAATATGGCGTGTATTATCGCTTCGAAAAAATAGATCGAAGATAGATTTCTGATCGGTTTCTGAAATTCCCGGACCCTGATCTACGACTTTGATGATCAGTTTACCTTCATTAGAAAGCGCAAAAATATTGACCGGTTTAGGATTCGAGAACTTTATGGCATTATCTAAAATATTATACAAGGCGATAAAAAGCATGTGTTTGTTGGCATAAACAGAAAGTAAATCTTCCTGATCTGCAATGGCATTCAAATTGAATGAAACCTTAGATTCCGGATATTCTATGGCTTTTTTCTCGAGAACATTCCATAAGATTTCGTCTATTCTTACGGTTTCCATTTGTTGCGGTTCAGAAAGTTCTAATCCCGATAAAACCAAAAGACCGTCGAGAGTGGCTTTTAGATGTAAAGTATCTTTACGCAGCGATTTTAGAATTTCTTCATATTGTTCGTTGGTTCTGCGCTGTTGCAGCGATACATCGATGTCTCCTATAATAATGGTAAGCGGTGTTTTTAATTCGTGCGAAGCATTTTTTAGAAAATTATTCTGAATCATGATTCCGCTTTCTAGTCTTTCTAAAAGATAATTAAAAGTCGTTACCAGTTCTTTAATCTCATCTTTGCCGCTGGTTTGCGGGACTTCTAATCTCGAATGAAGATTTTCGGTCGTTATGGTATTTACTTTTTTAATTACTTCTGTAAAAGGGCGAAAAGTTTGCCTGGCCAAAAAGGTTCCCAAAAGATAATTGAGAGGAATCCCCACGAGATAAAACAAAATAAACATGAGCCCCAGCATATCTAATTGACGATTACCGGCACGATCGATTCCGGAAACGACAATGATAAAATCTCCCTGATTGTCTTTGTAAAACAAGCCAACAAATTGCCTGTCGCCACGGCTAAAAGTTCGAATTTTTTCTTTTTTGATATTTTTTAAGTCCTGATCGCTTAATTCAAAATTAATAGTATCGCGTAAATAAAGCGTATTGGTTTTGGCATCATAAACCCGTATCGATTCATTGTTGATGCGTTTGTACTGAAGTTCAATTTGTTTGTAACGCTCACTATTAAACTCTTTTATCTCATCTTTTTCAAAGTAAAAAAGTGCCGTTGTCATGGCATGATCCTCAAGATTATCATAATAGAGATCTTTCATGTGACTTTTAAACAGCAGGAAAGATCCGGCCATAAGAAGCCCGGTTATAAAAGCAAAAAGTAAAGTAGAATTAGCGGCTAACTTATTTTTAAGATTCATAACTCTTTTGTTTGAGCATATATCCCGTTCCTTTTATGGTATGAATAAGAGGAGTAGGGAAGTTCTTGTCGATCTTGTTTCTCAAATAATTAATGTAAACATCTACGGTGTTGGATGTTGTATCAAAATCGATATTCCAAACCGCTTGTGCAATCGCAATTCGGGATAAGGCTTTCTCGCGGTTTTTCATAAAAAAGATCAAAAGCTTTAATTCTCGCGAAGACAAATTCAGTTCTTTTCCGTCTCTTGTTGCACTTTGTTCTTTCATATTAATTTCGACTCCGGCATACGACTGAAAATCGAGAATTCCGGTACTGAATTCTGCACGACGCAGCTGCGCATTTATTCTCGCCAGTAATTCTTCGAACAAAAAAGGTTTAGCGAGATAATCATCGGCTCCGGCTTGCAGACCTTTTACTTTTTCGTGTGGTGTATCGAGCGCACTCAGAATAAGAATCGGAACAATTATTTTTCGGCTCCTTAAAACTTCGCAAACTTCAAATCCTGTAATATCAGGCAGCATGATGTCGAGAATAATAATATTATACTCGTTCTCCATTACTTCTTTTATGGCATCAAAACCCTTTGTAATTGTTTTCACTTCATACAGATGCTCTTCAAGTCCTCTCGTAATAAATGAAGCAACCCTTGGATCGTCTTCAACTAATAATACTTTATTCATGTGCGAATAGTAATCAAATTTGTTGCTATAAAAGTAATTAAAAAGTAGAACCTGCTGCAAAAAATTAACCAAAGAATATGACGATGATTTATATTAAAATTTAAAGAATAGGGCATAAAAGCTAAACAAGAATGTTATATATTTGAAGTACAAAGTCGTATTTTTTTAAGAGTTCGAAAAATTAACCACCAGTAATCTATGAAGCTATTCTACACTAAAACACTATTGTTTTTAATACTCTTTACTTTTTTTTCCTGCGAAACCAAAAAAGAAAAACCAGAACCTAAAAAATATGCAGCGGGAGTAATTTTATCTTTTGATGACGCCTATGTCGACGAATGGTACGAAGCCGATCAGGCCTTGAAAAAATACGGATGGAAAGCCACTTTTAATGTTTGCCGAATAGATTCTATTGGCGCTCCTCAAATAAAAAAACTTCTTGAAATGCAAAAGGAAGGCCACGAAATTGCAGGTCATGGTTACCATCATTACAACGCTGTAAAATTTGTCAACCAACACGGAATCGATGCCTACATGAAACAGGAAATCGACCCGATGATTGCTTCTATGAAAAGACTAAAATTTAATGTAACCACTTTTGCCTATCCTTACGGAGAAAGATCTGACGCACTTGACAAAGCTTTATCGAATGATTTTAAAATTATAAGAGGAAGAGCGTTTGGAGGCGAAGCGCCCGAAAAACAAGACAGTTTTTTTAATAATTCGAAAATTGTATTTGCTTTTGATATCGACAACAGTCACATACATTTTAGTATTCCGTATGTATTAGAACTATTAGATTACGCTAAAAAACACAATAAAATTTTGCTTTTATGCGGACACAAACCCGTTAAAAACGTAACCGAAAATTATCAGACCAAAATAGAAACCTTAGAGTTTATTTGCAAATACATGAAACTTAACGATCTTAAATTCTATAAGACATCAGACTTAGACAATTTATTACCTGAATAATGAATAGCAAACCACAATAAGGTGTTTTTTTAGGAGCTAATCCCGCACCCGAGCCTGAAAGAGCGAACTGGCGAAGCAATCCGTTCCAATCTTTTGTGCCGAACACCGGCAAAAAAGGATTTCCTCTTCTATCGGGGCTAAGACAATCGTTGTCATAACAGGATTTTCGTGTAGTTTTTCGAATGAGAACATCAAGCACTTTGTCTATTATTCATTTTCAACAATTAAACTCATTTTTGTCATCCTGACGAAGGAAGGATTACACTAGAAACTCCGCAAAGAAATTCCAATCTTTGTAAAGTTACTCACGAAGATTTCTCGTTCCTCGAAAATGACAAATAATATGGATAATTGGTACCTATAAATTAGTAGAACAAAAGAGATAGGGAATTTTGAGATAAGCTCCAGCGGAGCGAAATATTTATAGAAAAAAAGATATAGAATTTAGAAATCAAGCTCCAGAGGAGCCACATATAATTACGTACCTGATAAATATTTCACCCGCCGCGACGGGCTCTGTTCATTTTATCTAATATTTCTATAAATATTTTATCCCTCCGGGACTATACAATATCGTATTTATAGTTTGTTGTCTTTTACTATAAAATTCAACAATTTTAAATTCGTGAATTCGTGGCTTTTCTAGCTATTCAATAATTATCAAATTAAAATAATTAACCACAAATAATTAAATCATTTTAATCCTTTAATCTGTGGCTAAAAACCTTTTTTTCGTCTTTTTCGAAAATCATAAAATTTACTTCGCGACCACCATCATTCTTACAGTTTTGTCTGTAAATGTTAATAATCCTGTTATTTTTTGTATGATTTTGGGCTCAACTGCTCGATTTTTCGTACCTTAAAAATTCTAACAAATAAAAGACAATGATGACAAAATTACGAATTTCATTAATCAACATTCACGGACTGCTAAAAGGTTCCGGTTTGGAGATTGGTAGAGATGCTGATAATGGCGGACAAACAAAATATGTATACGAACTTGCAGAGTTTTTATCACAACACGAAAATGTAGAACATGTTCACGTATTTACAAGATTAATCGACGACCCAAATCTTTCTCCGGAATATGCAGTACCTATCGAAATCATTAATGATAAATTAGACATAAGGCGTATTCCCTTTCTGGGAAAAAAGTACAAAGCAAAAGAACAATTATGGGACGGTTTAGACACTTTTGTAAACGGAATTGTGCAACATATCAAACTCCATGATATATTCCCCAACTGGATTCATTCACATTACGGCGATGCAGGATATGTAGCCAGCGAATTATCAACCATCTTAAATATTCCCTTCGCGCATACAGGCCATTCTTTAGGTTTTCATAAAAAAAATAAATTGCTGGAAAGTGGTTTAAACGAAGAAGAAATTGAAAAGAAATACAAGTTTAAACAAAGAATTGCAGCCGAAGAAAAAACCTTAGAATTATCTGAATTTATAGTTACTTCGACAGAGCAGGAAATCGAAACTTACAAACCCTATAAAAATTTTGAATTAGGTAAATACCACGCCATTTCACCGGGAATCGATACCAGTAAATTTGTTCCGTATTATCATAGAGAACAAGATTCTGATAAGCAAATGGAAGAAGAGCAACGAAAATATTGGGTAGCCGAGACCATTTCGAAGTTTTTAATAAATCCGCACAAACCTTTTATTCTGGCGCTTTCACGACCAGATCGCCATAAAAATCTTCACACTCTAATTGAAGTTTATGGTAAAGACAAAGAACTGCAAAGCATTGCCAATCTGGTTATTTTTGCCGGAATTAGAAAAGATATTTCAAAAATGCCCGAATCTGAAAAAGATGTCCTTACAGATCTTTTGTTATTAATGGATAAATACGATCTGTACGGGAAAATGGCAATTCCGAAGAAACATGACGTCGAAAATGAAGTCTCGATTATATATCGTTATGCCGCCGAAAAAAGAGGTGTTTTTGTGAATTTAGCCCTGCATGAAAATTTCGGTTTAACCGTAATAGAATCAGCAAGTTCAGGTTTACCGGTTGTGGTAACCAAAAACGGCGGACCATCAGAAATTATTCCGACTTGCCAGAACGGAGAATTAGTAAATCCGCTGGATGAAAACGAAATCAAAAAAGCATTGAGAAATATTTTAACCAATGAGAATCAATGGAAATATTACTCGAATAATGGCGCCATTAATATTCAGAAACATTACAGCTGGTTAAGTCACGTCAACCAATATGTAGATTTGGTCAACGAAAATCTGTCACTATCATCCGGTTCAGGAATCAAAAAACAGCATTACCCTAATATCAATATCGAAAGATTAAAACGTAAGGTCGAACATTTATTTGTTTCGGATATCGACGGGACATTGATAGAACCAAAATTAAACAATCCCGGACTAAAAGAACTAAAAGAGCATCTGATCAATCGTACTGATAAAATGGCGTTTGCTCTGGCATCAGGACGAAATTTAGCATTGGTAAAACAAGTTATCGAAGAAGAACAATTTCCGTTGCCTGATTTTATTATTTGCTCCGTAGGAACCGAAATTTACTATACAAATGGTAAAGATTATATTTTAGATAAAGGCTGGGCTAAATTTCTGGCCGGCCGATGGAAAAGAGAGGATATTGTCAGCCGTCTGCAAGAAGTTCCGTGGTTACGACTGCAGGAAGAAGAAGCGCAAAACCCTTATAAAATATCTTATTATTATGATAAAGAAAAATACGATCACGAGCAATTAATCAGAGTTTTAGGCGCTGGATGGTACAAAGTAAATATTATCCCGAGTCATGGCGAGTTTCTTGATTTTATACCTAAAAGAGCCTCAAAAGGAAATGCCATTAAGTTTTTATGCCGTAAATGGTCTATTCCTTTATCGAATGTTATTGCGGCCGGAGATTCAGGCAACGATATCGATATGTTCAGAGGTGCTGTAAAAGGAATCATCGTAGGAAACCGAAGCGTAGAACTCGCTAATTATGAAACCACAAAAAGTATTTATGTGGCCAAAGATGCAGCTTCGTCCGGTATTTTAGAAGGATTAAAACATTATAAAATAATAAAATAAATAAGTTCCGGAGGAACGATTCATATTGTAGCAAGGGATTTTAATCCCTTGAAATATGGAAATTAAAGATTAGCGATTTTGTTTGCGATCCTTCGACTTCGCTCAGGATGACAAAAATGACACAATATGTTAAATAATAAATTAGGTTAGTATGTATTCAGGTTCAGGATTTAGTAATTGGGAAATAGGAGACGTTGATGTATTTATAGATGAAAGCGGAGTGCATCATTTATTTCATCTTATTATTCCCAATCACGATTATATTGCGCATGCAGTATCAAAAGATGGTCTTTCTTGGAAAAGAGTAAAAAATGCTTTGTTTGTAGGTGATCCAGGCGAATGGGATGATGATATGTTATGGACAATGCATGTGAGTAAAAACTCGGCCGGAGAAGGATACGAAATGTATTATACAGGTTTAAAGCGCAAAGACAAAGGAGTTACGCAAAAAGTAGGCAGGGCAGTTTCGCCGGATTTAATTCACTGGACAAAAGACAATCAATATGGTTTACCGCTAAAAAGTGATGCTCCGTTTTACGAAAGCAGAGATAATAACCCACGTGAATGGCTGAGTTTCAGAGATCCTTATAAATATGAATTTGAGGGAGAAGACTATCTGCTAATTTGTGCGCGAAGTGCAGTAGGGCCAACGTATAGAAGAGGATGTATTGGCGTTGCAAAAAGAGAAGAAAAAGGTTTTGTACTGCAAAAACCGCTGCATGTAGCCTATGTATATGATGATATAGAATGTCCCTGCGTGGTAGAAATAAAAGGAATGCATTATTTGTTGGGTTCAATTCGCGAAGATATAAAAGTGCGTTATTGGTTTTCTCCCGATTTTAAAGGAGAATACCACGCGTTTCATAATAATGTATTAATGCCACAAGGCAATTATGCAGCAAGAATTGTAAAAGAAGGCGAGTATTATTTGATTTATAATTTTTACTTCGTTGGAGGAAACGTGAATACACTTCGCGTAATTCCGCCGCCAAAACAACTGGATGTAGATAGTAATGGCCGATTATTATTAAAAACCTACCATCATTGGAGAACACTTTACCAAAGAACCATTCATCAAAGAAACATGCCTGTTCCTACACCAATTTTAGGAAATCCGTCAGCAAATTTTGAGATCGAAAATGAAAATAAATGGCGAATTGGCTGTCGAAGCGGTTATGAAGTTTTTTGTTTTGATAAACCTTCAGAAAATTTTGTATGGGAAGGAACATTGGCTGTCGAAGGAATGGGAAAAACAGGTTTCGTAATCGAATGCGATGAGCAGGGAACAGCCTATTACATTTCTATTGATTTTGTAAATGGTTTTGTACAGTTTAGAGCCTGGGGATTTAATGAAAAAGATGTAAAGAATAATTTTGTTTTTGAGAACATTCAAACCAATCAATTTGAAATCGTCGAAAACAAAGAAATCTACTTTAAGATTATCCGTTACGGAAATTATTATGAACTTTCGATTAATGAAGTCGTAAAACTAACCTTGTTGGACTATAAATACAGCGAAGGTAAGATAGGTGTTTATGTTTGTTCAGCGATTGTTTCTTTAAGCGATTCAAAAATTCACGTAATTCCGGAACCCGAGAATGAATATGCAACTGCAGATCCTAATAAAGCATTTGATGAATACAATAAAATAGCCCAATAAATGTACCTGGCAGATTATGATCGAACTATCTGGAATTAGTATCTATAATGCTTTTAACGCTTTGAATAAAAGTTTCGGTATTGTTGATTTCGCCTTTGATGTAAACATCATAATCTGTTAATTTAAACTGCTCTAACATATCTTTTTTAAGATATTTTATCATAGACTCAAGGCTTCGGGTATCATTTTTATTTTGTCTTTTCAATTCGCGTTGCTTACTTTCCAGGTAAGATAAAGTTCTTTTTAATCTCAGTACATTAATTTTGTCCACACTTAATATTCTTAAAATT
>NZ_CADCSU010000042.1 GCF_902804475.1 Flavobacterium bizetiae | reverse complement strand
GTATTTAACTACGTAGTTTTGTATTTTAAATTCTGAAAACATGAAACCACAAATTATTCCAATAGAAAATAAATATTCCAACGAAATTGTAGATTTGATTTTAAACATTCAGCAAAAAGAATTTAATGTTCCCATTACGATCGAAGACCAACCTGATTTATTAGATATAAAAAACTTTTATTATAACGGGGGAGGCCATTTTTGGGGCGCATTTATAAATGATGAATTGGTAGGAACAATTGCTTTGATAAAATTTAGCGATACCGAAGCCGCGATCAGAAAAATGTTTGTAAAGAAAGATTTCCGCGGAAAAGAGTTTTCGATTGCGCAAAAATTATTAGACACTTTAGTCGATTATTGCAATGAAAATCAAATCGATGATTTATATTTGGGAACCATAACGGTACTAGAAGCTGCTTTGCGTTTTTATGAAAGAAATCATTTCGTGCGAATTGAGAAAGATTCGCTTCCGGAGACATTTCCTGTTATGAGTGCCGACAATGTATTTTGTCATTTAAAACTAAAAAAGTAACGATGAATATAATTGATGAATCAGGGATTTTGGCCATTTCGACACGATTGCAACGTTTAAGCGAGCAATTGCGAAAAGATGGTGCGTTGTTTTATAAATCATACGGAATCGACTTTGAACCAAAATGGTTTCCTGTAGTGTATACTTTATATCATAAAGAAGTTTTGAGCGTTGTAGAAATTGCAAACGAAATAGGCTACACGCATCCCTCGACCATTAGTTTATTGAAAGAACTTGAAAAACAAAAACTGATTCGTTCTAAAAAAGACAAAGTCGACGAACGAAAAAGATTGATTTTACTGACTCCAAAAGGACAGAAATTAATAGAAAAAATGAAACCCGTTTGGGAAGTAATGTCCAGCGTTCTAAAAGAAATCGCCGACAATCAGAACAATCTGCTTCAGGCTATTAACGAAGCTGAAAACAAAATAATGCATCAGAGTTTTTTGCAAAGGGCCTTGCAGTTGAAAAGTTTAGAGTAAGAGGCAAAGGTTCAGAGCAACAAAAGTTCAGAGGTTTTTTCTAATGTCTCCCTGAGCGAAGTCGAAGGGCTTCTTAATTGGAATTTGGAGTTTATTATTTGGAATTTCAAAAAGTGAAATTTTATTTCTCGACTCTGTTTTTAATGTGTTTCCTGTGTGCAATTCCCCAATTGATCATTTCTAAAATAATAGGGCCAAAGGATCTACAATAATCGGTAGATTCATATACAATAGCAATTTTAGCATCGCGATCTTCTGTTCTTTTTACAAGATTGTTCGCTTCCATATCCTTCAATTCTTTCGAAAGCATTCTCGACGTAATCCCCGGAATACTTTGCTGAATTTCCTTAAATCGATGGTTTCCGTTGCAGATCGAATTGATGATAGGCAATTTCCATTTTCCTCCCAAAACATATATCGTATCCTGAAGTGCCTGAACTTCTTCTTTCTGATTTCTTTCCATGACAATTTTTAGACGAATATATAAAAACATTTTTTTTCAGCATATAAGTGATGTATGAAAATATGAGATGATAATTGGATTATTTTTAAACCATATAAGTAATGTAAGAAAATATAAGGAAGTGCGAATTAGACTTTTCTTAAATCATATAAGTAATGTAAGAAAATATAAGGAAGTGCGAATTAGACTTTTCTTAAATCATATAAGTAATGTAAGAAGTTGCTTTATGAGCTTTGCTATTTAAATGAACTTATATAACTTATATGGTAAAAAAAAGACCAGTATACTCCATGATACCATTAAAAAAGCAATAGGTTTTGCCATTTAACTTTGTACCATTAATTTAAAACATTAAAAAATGGACAATTTAAAAAATAAAGTTGCAGTAATAACTGGCGGAAATAGCGGTATAGGTTACGCAACAGCAAAACAATTAAAAGAACAAGGCGCAACAGTTATTATTACAGGCCGACGTAAAGAAGCAATCGAAAAAGCAGCTTCAGAATTAGGTGTAACCTCTATCGTGGCAGATCAGTCGAGTATTGCAGATATCGAAAACCTGGCATCAATAGTAAAAGAAGATTTTGGTTCAGTTGATATTCTTTTCATCAACGCCGGAATTGCCGGATTAGGAAACATCGAACAAGCTACAGAAGTATTATTTGATAGTATTGTGAATGTCAACTTCAAAGGCGCTTATTTTACCTTAAGCAGGTTTATTCCAATCCTGAAAGACAATGCTTCGGTGGTATTTCTTTCTTCGAACACAGCAAGTATGCCAGGTCCGGGATCATCCATTTATTCTTCGAGTAAAACTGCCCTTAATTCCGTTATGAAATCGGCAGCTGTAGAATTGGCACCAAGAAAAATCAGAGTAAACTCGGTAAGTCCCGGCCCAACAGAAACCGAGGTGATGAATAAAGTAGGATTAGATGCAGCAACAGTAAAATCGATTATGGATGTTGTGATCGAAAAAGTTCCGCTAAAACAAATGGGAGCCTCGGCAGATGTTGCCAAGATGGTTGCTTATTTAAGCAGCGATGCGGCAAAATTCATTACAGGCGCTGATTTTATTATGGACGGAGGAATGGTTTTGAGTTAAGAAAAGGAGCAAAGGTTCAGAGCAACAAAGGTTCAAAGGTTTTTTCTATTGTCAGCCTGAGCGAAGTCGAAGGGCTTGCTAATTGGAATTTGGAATTTACCCAAAGATTTTCAGTTGGAATTTGGAATTTCAATAATTGAAATTTATTTTTTTTGGTTTCATATTACAATTTGAAACAAACGAAACGCTTGATTACTAGATTTATAATTCCCGTAAACTTAATTTTATACTTAATAATTTTTACGGGATATCGATAAAAATGATTTTTTCAATAAATAGTAATCTAATTTTTTAATTTATGAAAAAGGCTTTTCTAATAATTGTACTCTGTGTTAGTTCAATTTTTTTCTCATGCAAGAAAGATAAAGATCAGAATCAATCAACTTCTGAAGCAATTAAAACCGCTTCTTCTGATTCACTTACCGATGATGGCTGGCCACGCGAAACCACAAACAATGGCACAAAATTGGTTTATTATCAACCCCAGGTCGACGAGTGGAAAGATTATAAAGAAATTACGGCAAGACTTGCTTTTGCATTGACCCCAAAAGACGGCAAAGAAATTTTGGGCGTAGCCTCTCTAAAAGCAGAAACATTAGTAGATAAAGACAACCGCAACGTATTTTTTAAAAACGTCACGGTAACTGATGTGAGATTTCCTGCTCTTGATGAAAAGAAAGTTCCTGAAATGGAGAAACTCTTTAAAGAAACATTGCCAAAAGGCGGAGATCCGGTTTCGGTAGATCGCATTCTCGCAGATTTAAACCAAACTAAAAGTCCGGCGAAAGGAATTGCAGGTAAAAACGATCCGCCTGCAATTTTTTACAGTACAAATCCGGCAGTTTTGCTTATAGTTCAGGGAGAACCCGTTTTAGTACCCGTAGAAAAAACAGATATTCAATATGTTGTTAATACCAACTGGGATTTGTTTTTTGATAAAACCACAAAAGACTATTATTTACTGGCAGATAATGTTTGGGTTACTTCAAAACAACTAGGCGGAAAATGGGAAAAAACCACGCAACTACCTTCCGGTTTAAGTAATCTTCCGTCAGGTCAAAATTTTGATGATGTCAAAAAAATGATTCCCGCACCAACAGGTGGTACCGCTCCTCAGATTTTCTACAGCAACAAACCTGCTGAATTAATTGCCATAAACGGAACCCCGAAATTTGTTAAAATCGACGGAACTAAACTATTATACATTGAAAATACCGAAAATGATATTTTTGCCAACGAAGGCGACGGACAATATTATGTGTTGTTATCCGGAAGATGGTTTAAATCTGCAGCATTAACAGGACCATGGTCATACGCAGGAAATAACCTTCCGGCTGATTTTACTAAAATTCCTAAAAATTCGCCACGGGCAAACGTACTAGCATCAGTACCCGGAACTCAGGAAGCCAAAGACGCCGTAATGCTGGCTCAGGTTCCTACAACAGCCATTATAAACAAAGCCGATGCCGAAGCAAAAGCCAAAGTTACTTATGACGGAACACCTCAGTTTAAACCTATCGAGGGTACAAAAATGCAATATGCAAGCAATACCCAGGATAAAGTAATAAAAGTAGGCGATTTGTATTATTTATGTTTTCAGGCAGTTTGGTTCATGTCTACAAGCCCTAACGGCCCTTGGAAAACAGCCGATTCAGTTCCTAAAGAAATTTACACCATTCCGCCAAGTTCTCCGGTTTATAATGTAACCTACGTTACACAAACCACAACCGACACCACTGTACAAAGTAGTACAACAGCAGGTTATTTTGGCGCCTTTATTATTGGTGCTACAGTAGGCGCTATATTAACTTACGGAACAGGATTTTACTATCCGCCATATGTATATTATGGAGGATTGTACCCAATTTATCGCCCTTGGCCTTATACGTACGGAGGCGGAGCAGTCTACAATCCGTGGACAGGTGGCTGGGCAGCCGGAAGAAGCGTTTACGGACCTTACGGCGCTGCGGGAACATCAGCCTGGTACAATCCTGCAACAGGAAGATACGGACGTTCAGCAAGTGTACAAGGCTGGTACGGAGGTCGTACAGCAGCAAGTTCGTATAATCCGTGGACAGGAAATTACGCCAGAACCAATCAGGGACATAATGCTTATGCACAATGGGGACATTCTGCTGCCACAAATGGCCGTCAGTGGGCGCAAACGGGACATATTACGACCAGACGCGGTACTGCAATTGGTTACGAAACTTCCGGAGGTAATAAAGGCGTGATTACGCATCGTCGCGGGGGAGGAACCACTATTCATACCAACAATAATTTGTATGCCGGACACGACGGACACGTATATAAAAGAGACGCCAACGGAAACTGGAGCCATTACAACAACGGCAACGGAGGCTGGACACAAGCCGGAAAACTTGGCGGCGCAAAAGGTTCCGGAACAGCTCTAGCGCACGATCGTCCAAATCAGGGATTGGGAGCTAATGGAGCAGGAGAGAGAATCCAACGCGACAATCTACCCAAACCAAACCAAAATATTGGCGGTGAAAATCGCTTAGGAGACGGAAATCGCTTAGGCGACGGAATCCAGCATGATAATTTCCCTAAAGCCAATCAAACGCTGGGGCAACGAGATAAACCACTCGGAGAAGCGGGCCATCCTAACATCACCAACGATTTAGATCGCTCAGCATTTGCAAGAGATCGAGGCGAATCGCAAACAAGAGATTTCCAAAATTTCCAAAGAGAAGGAAACCGTTTCGGCGGTGGTAATTTTAGAGGAGGCGGAGGATTTAGAGGCAGAAGATAAAATTTAAAACATAATAAAGAATCAGGAACAATATTTATAGTATTCGTTCCTGATTTTTTTATGTAAACAAAACCATAATCATCGTTTTAAGGTATAGCCCCCTAAATTGTAATTTGGATTTTACTTACGAAGTTTAAGAATTGAAATTTAATTTTTATTAGGAGCTATTTCCTGCTTTCCGCTCCAATCTTTTTATTTTTTAAAGAAAAAAATAAAAAGGATTTCCACTTCAATCAGGGCTAGAAATCAGTTTTCATCAGAAGTTCAAAGTATAGAAACCTCTGAATCTTTTCGAGATTATTATACCTTACGAGGAGACGCACTGCTGTGCGCCTCTACAATTCCCGTTGAACCTAAAAAAAACTCAGAATCTTAGCATCTTAGAACCTTAGTAGCTTTAAAGAAAACCTTTGTCCCTTTGAACCTCTGCGCCTTTGAACCTTTAAAAAAAACTCAGAACCTTAGCACCTCAGAACCTTAGTGCCTTTAAAGAAATCCTTTGTACCTTTGTCACTCTGAACCTTTGAACCTCAAAAGAAAAAAATGTCCTCCAAAGAAATCCTGCAACAGCACATCGCCAAAACTGCTTCGTTAACAGACGAGCAATTCGATTATTTCTTTTCGCATTTCAAACCCTTGACTTTCAAGAAAGGTCAAACCATTATTAGCGAAGGCGACAAAGTCGATTGTGAATATTTTGTAATTTCAGGTTGCTTGAAAGCTTTCTTTATCAATGACGAAATCAAAATGTACATTCTTCAGTTTGCTATGCCTACATGGTGGACATCAGATTACACCGCTTTGTACAATCAAACCCCTGCAACCATAAATGTAGATTGTATTTCGGATGTCGAATTACTTTGCCTGTCGAATAGCGATCGCGAAAAATTGTGCGCCGAATTTCATCAAATCGAACATTTTTTCCGTTGGAGAACTAACAAAGGATATATTGCCTCTCAAAAACGACTTTTATCCTTTATGAATAACAATGTCAAAACCCGTTACGAAGAACTTTTGGCATTATATCCGCAACTTTATAATTTAGTTCCCAAGCATTTAATCGCTGCCTATTTGGGTGTTTCAAGAGAAACTTTGAGTAGATTATATAATTCATAAAAGTTTTTTTTGCCACAGATTACAAGGATTAGAATGATTTTTTAATTTACGATTTCCTGCGTAGTTTGTCATCTCGACCGAAGAGAGACCCGAGCGATCGCGAACAGGCGAAGCAGATCACACAAGAAACTCCGCAATCTATAAGCGCTAATCTTTGCAGAATCACGAGTGTGATCCTTCGTTCCTCAGGATAACAAACTTTGTGATAAACATTCTTATGAATGACTGCCCTAGCCCCGATAGAAGAGGAAATCCTTTTGTGTCCGTCCCGATAGCTATCGGGAGGCACAAAAGATTGTAACGGATAGCGGGATCAGCTCCTAAAAAAAGAAATGGTTTTATTATATAAATCAGATGAGAAAAAGGAGGTTAAAACCCTGTGAGAAAAAAACTTTGCGCCTCCGCGTCTTTGCGCGACTAAAAAAACATCCGCACAATCCCCTAAAATCGGCGCAAAACAAAACCTTTGCACCTTTGTCCCTTTGCCTCTTTGAACCTATTAAAAAAAAATTTGTGATCTACATCACGTAACCCATTTTCATACTCGCCGTTCCTTTGTACTGTACTTTTAAATACAATAAAAATGGAAACAACAAATTTTAATATCGTAAGCGCAAACAGCAACATCGATTGGACGGGTAGAAAAGTTACCGGAGCACATAACGGTACAATTGGTATCAAAGAAGGTCATTTTATTTTGAATGACGGAAAAATAAAGGGCGGAAATATTGTGATCAATACAGCCTCGATAAAAATCCTGGACGTTACAGATCCGGATACAAATGCACAATTTGCAGGACATTTGGCATCGGATGATTTTTTCTCTATCGAGAAATTTCCAACGGCAAACTTTGAAATTCTTTCTGTAAAAGAAATTTCAAATGGTAAATATTATCTTGAAGGAAACCTTACTATAAAAGATATTACACATCTTACAGGTTTTGAAACTGAAGTTGAAACTAATAACAATACACTTTCGCTTTCAGGGAAATTGGTTATTGATCGTACCAAATACGATATCAAATTCCGTTCAGGAAACTTCTTCAAAGATTTGGGAGATACTTTAATTTACAACGACTTCGACTTAGATTTTACTATTACAGCCGAAGCTTCTAAAAACTAAAGCCATGCCTTACGTAAAAATCGAATTGACTCGCGAAGGCGTTACCCGCGAGCAAAAACAAGAATTAATAAGCGGAATTACCAATTTAATTACGGATGTACTCAACAAAGATCCGCATTTGACTCACGTTGTCATTCAGGAAATCGAATTAGACGATTGGGGTTACGCAGGAGATCAGGTATCTGTATTAAGAGAAAAAGGCATCACAGCCGATAAAAAATAAATAGCATGAAAAAACAAACAATAATCGTTACCGGAGCAGCTTCAGGTATCGGAAAAGGAATCGCAAAATACTTCTTAGACAGAGGCGATAATGTGGTGATTAATTCATTAACACCATCAGCATTAGAAAGTGCTTACAACGAATTTGGGGCAGGCGATAATCTGGCAATGTTTGCCGGAGATGTGAGCAAGAAACAAACCGGAGAAGAATTGGTAAAAATTGCTTTAGAAAAATTTGGTTCGGTAGATGTATTGGTTAACAATGCCGGAATCTTCGACAGCAAACCATTTTTAGAAGTAGATGAAGCGTATCTGGATAAATTCCTGACCACAAACTTAAAAGGAACTTATTTTACTACACAATCGGTTATTCCGCAAATGTTGAAACAGCAAGACGGAGTCGTAATTAATATCGGAACTCCTTTGGTTAATCACGGTTTGGGCGGATGGCCGGCTTCGGCTCCTGTATCAAGCAAAGGTGCTATTCACGCCTTAACGATTCAGTTAGCGGCTGAATTTGGTAAACAAAATATTCGTATCAATACGGTTGCTCCGGGAGTTATTCGTACGCCAATGCACGGAGACAAATCAGATCAAAGTGCGGGATTGCATTTGGTAAACAGAGTAGGAGAAGTCGATGATGTTGCCGAAATGGTGTATACCGTTGCAAAAAGCAGTTTTATTACCGGTGCAATCATTAATGTTGATGGTGGTAAAGGTGCAGGACACAACTTATAATTAAATGAAAACTATTTTATTAATTGCTTTTATGCTCTGTACTTTTCATGGCATAAAAGCTCAAAATAACATTAAAATGGAAAATCAAGCCGACGTATCAGCAATTACTGATGCATTAGAAAATTATTATTTTAAAGGAATTTACGAAGGAGACGAAATACTATTGGGAAGTATTTTTCACGAAAGTGCGTTACTTTTTGGAGATATTAAGGGACAACCTTATTTTAAAACGGTAGACCTTTATCTTGATGGTGTAAAAAACAGACAAAGTCCTAAGGATTCAGGAAAACCTTTTAAAGGAGAAATCCTGAAGATTAATGTAGTAAATTCAATAGCTACAGCCGAAATTAATGTTAAAATGTACGAGTTTAATTATCGGGATTTTTTATCTTTCCATAAGATTAACGGAAAATGGTTTATCGTCAATAAAATGTTGACGGATGTAAGCCAATAACTTTAAATTGAAAAAAAGATGTGGTACAATACAAAAGCTACAGCATTATTAGGGATTGAGTATCCGATCATGCAAGGACCATTTGGCGGTAATTTATCGACGGTAGAATTAACTGCCGCTGTATCAAACGCTGGCGGACTTGGCGGATACGGCGCTTACACCATGTCGCCTCAGGAAATTTTTGAGGCAGACAAACAATTAAAAGCAGCAACCAATAAACCGTATAACATCAATCTTTGGGTTTCAGATCATGATATTTTGCCTTCTGGTTTATCAGATGATCAATACGATAAAACAGCAGTATTATTTAAACCTTATTTTGATGAAGTAGGGATTCCGTTACCGGAAAAACCAGCGCCATTTCAATCCAGATTTGAAAATCAGTTGGAAGTGATTCTGGATATTAAACCAAAAGTATTCAGCTTTATGTTTGGCGTTCCTTCGGCCGATGTTTTAGAGCAATGCCGAAGATCCGGAATCGCAACCGTTGGTGCTGCCACAACTTTAGACGAAGCTCTTTTTCTGGAAGCAGCGGGAGTAGATATGATTATTGCCTCAGGTTTTGAAGCAGGCGGACATCGACCTTCGTTTTTGGCTTCCGCCGAATCATCGCTAACAGGAACTTTTGTATTACTACAACTCATTCGCGAAAAAGTAAAAACGCCAATTATCGCTGCAGGTGGAATTGCCAACGGAAAAGGCGTTGCAGCGGCATTGGCTTTAGGAGCAAGTGCGGCTCAGATAGGAACAGCATTTTTAGCCTGCGACGAATCGAATGCATTACCTATTCATAGAGAAATGTTATTCTCTGATGCAGCAAAATACACCACATTATCCCGTGCTTACACAGGACGTTTAGGTCGTGGCTTAACAAGCCGGATAGCCAAAGAAATTGCAGGAAAAGAAGAAAATGTTCTTCCGTTTCCGTTACAGACAACGCTTGTATCTCCATTGCGAAAAGCCGCTCTTGACCAACAAAAATGGGACATGATTTTATTTTGGGGCGGACAAATTGCTCCAATCTTAAAACATACCAAAGCCAAAGAATTAATGCATTCTCTTATAGAAGAAACGAATGCTTATTTTGATGATTTGAAAGGATAAATAGATAAAAAATATTTAAAAAGAGGCTGCCCAAATAGGTGGTCTTTTTTCATTTATAATAGTTTCGCCAAACCCGACAGGTTTTTAAAAGCTGTCGGGTTTATAAATGCTGTAAACACAAAGTTGTCGACAGTTGTAACCTAAATTTAATTTTTTTCTTCAAACATAGCCCGTGGTTTCAACCACGGGAACACAATATAGGTATAATAATATTGCACCCCGTGGTTGAAACCACGGGCTATGTCTGGCAAGTTTACAAGAAAAAAAATTGACAAAGGTAATGTAGATTACACCAGAAACTCCGTAATCTCTAATCATCAATCTTTGGAGAATCCCGAGTGTGATCAGGATGACAAACTATATGAAAACATTCTTATGAAAATGATTGCCCTAGCCCCGATAGAAGTGGAAATCCTTTTGTGGCGGTGTTCGCCGCAAAAGATTGTAACGTATAGCGGGATTAGCTCCTGAAAAAAAATATTAATGACAATAAAACTTTCAACTTTCACAATGTCCGTTTCGGGATCAACTTCGTCCGTTTAGACTATTTACTGATTTTAAATCGCTTGTTATCGAGATACTTTTGACAAAGAAATTAATCACAATAACAAAATTTATAATCAAAATGAAAACAATTCTAAAAAACAAAAACAGCTTTCTGACTGCCATTGCAACAGGAATATTTATGCTGATCGCAGCAACAGGATTCGCACAAAAAAATCAGGCAAAAGCAACTAATGAAGCCGAGGCAATTCGTCCGTATCACATTAGTATTTCGCAAGAAGCTTTAACGGATCTTCGAACTCGTGTAAACGCTACAAGATGGCCGGATAAGGAAACTGTTACAGATCAGTCGCAAGGAGTAAAATTACAGCAAATTCAAAACCTTGTACAATATTGGGGAACTACTTATGACTGGCGTAAAACCGAGGCTAAACTAAATGCATTACCTCAATTTGTAACCAATATCGACGGATTAGACATTCAGTTTATTCATATTAAATCAAAACATAAAAATGCATTACCATTAGTAATTACGCATGGTTGGCCAGGATCTTTCTTTGAACTTCTAAAAGTAATTGGTCCGCTAACAGATCCTACTGCTTATGGCGGAAAAGCCGAAGATGCTTTTGATCTTGTAATTCCTTCGATGCCAGGTTATGGTTTTTCGGAAAAGCCAACAGGAACAGGCTGGGGACCAGAAAAAATTGGAAATGCCTGGGATGTTTTAATGAAACGTTTAGGTTATAAAAATTATGTGTCTCAAGGCGGCGATTGGGGTTCTGTAATTGCAGATGCTATGGCGCGTCAGGCTCCGCAAGGCTTATTGGGAATTCATGTAAACATGCCGGCAACAGTTCCTGCTGATATTGCCAAAGCTTTAAAGGACGGAGATCCGGCTCCTGCAGGATTATCAGTTAAAGAAAAAGCAGCTTTTGTATCGCTTAATAAATTATATACCAGAGGTGGTGGTTATGCAGGAATGATGGTAACTCGCCCTCAGACTTTAGGATACGGACTCACAGATTCTCCGGTGGGATTGGCTTCGTTTTTCTTAGATAAATTCAACGAATGGACGTATAGCGGCGGAAATGCAGAAAAATCGCTTACAAAAGACGAAATGTTGGATGATATTACCTTGTATTGGTTAACAAATACTGCCAACTCATCGGCACAATTGTATTGGGAAAATAATACCAACAACTTTAATGTGGTAGAACAAAAAACAAACGATATAAAAATTCCGGTGGCAGTAACTGTTTTCCCTGGAGAAATTTATCAGGCACCAAAAAGCTGGACAGAGAAAAGTTATAAAAACCTGATCTATTTTAATGAAGTATCAAAAGGTGGACATTTTGCTTCTTGGGAAGAACCACAACTTTTTACAGAAGAACTTCGCGCAGCGTTTAAATCTTTGAGAAAATAACTATAAATCGTTGTGTGGATTTATTTAAACACATAGAAACATAGATTTTATAATTTACATAAAGTTGGTTTTAAAAAATCAAGATTTTTAAACATAGTCCTGCTATGCGGTACTATTTAAAGTGAAACGCCCTTTTTTGATTCAGTAAAATTATGTTTCTATGTGTTTAGATCAAAGCAAAGGATTTAAAGATTTAAAATAAAATCTGCCCAATCTGCTCAATCTGCGAGAAAAATTATTTAACACATAATCTAAAAAAACAAACAAAATGAAAACAAATAAAATATACGCAATGATGATCGTAGGACTTATTGCATTGTTCGCTCCATCGAATGCTCAGGCACAAAAAAGCGGAGTAAAACGTACCGATTTACAAAAACACGATTTAAGTATTCCGGGAAAAGAAATGGTTCAGGCCCGAATTGATTTTGATGCTCATACTTCGTTCGGCAAACATGCACATCCGGGAGAAGAAATAATCTATGTTCTCGAAGGCGCATTAGAATATCAGATTGAAGATGAAACTCCGGTAACCTTAAAAGCAGGCGAAGTGCTTTTTATTCCGGCAGGAAAATTTCATTCGGCCAACAATCATACCAATGCAAAAGCAACTGAGTTAGCGACTTATATTGTAGAGAAGGGGCAACCGATTATGATTATGAAAAAATAAAAAATCTCAGGTTTAGGTTTGTCCGTTTCAGGTTTTACTTCGTCCGTTTCAACTATTTTCTGATTGTGTAAAGATGTTTATCGGTATACTTTTGACGAAGAAATTAACTAATAATCAAACTGTTAAAATAAAAGAATTATGAAAACAATACAAAAAGATAGAGGTAGTTTTGTAAATAGAATAGCTTCAAAAATAGTTTTAGTAGCAGCTTTATTTTTTGCGATGACATTGGTAAATGCGCAATCAGAAAAACAAGTTACAACGGCAAGTTCGCTGGGAACATTAAAACAAATTAATGCCGGATTATTGAATGTGGGTTATACAGAAGCAGGACCTTCAACTGGTACTCCGGTAATTTTGCTTCACGGATGGCCTTACGATATTCACAGTTATAATGAAGTAGTGCCTATTTTAGTAGCGAAAGGATACAGAGTTCTTACACCTTATTTAAGAGGATCAGGAACTACAACTTTTCTTTCTAAAGACACTTTTAGAAACGGACAACAAGCAGCATTAGCAAGTGATATTATTGCTTTTATGGATGCGCTTAAAATCGATAAAGCCATTATTGGCGGATTCGATTGGGGAGCAAGAACAGCGGTGGTTATGGCGGCACTTTGGCCAGAACGCCTAAACGGATTGGTTTCTGTAAGCGGTTATCTGGTAGTAAATCTTGAAGCCAATTTAAAACCGTTACCTCCTCAGGCTGAATTAGGATGGTGGTATCAGTATTATTTTGCTACCGAAAGAGGAAAATCAGGCTATAGCCAAAACACCTATGAATTTAATAAACTAATCTGGAAAATAGCTTCTCCGTTATGGAATTTCGATAAAGCAACGTACGATCAAACGGCACAATCTTTTAATAATCCGGATCATGTAGCAATCGTAATTCACAATTACAGATGGAGACAATCTCTGGAACCGGGAGAATCTAAATACGATAGTTTAGAAAAGAAACTAGCAGAACGTCCAGCAATTAAAGTTCCGACAATCACAATAGGAAGCGACTTTGACGGTGCCAATATAGACGGAAAAGCATACGCCAATAAATTCATCGGCAAATACGAGCACAGAATTTTAAAAGGAATTGGACACAATGTTCCGCAGGAAGATCCTAAAGCATTTGCTCAGGCGATTATGGATGTTACTAAAATTAAGTAAAAGAAAAGTTTAACCATAAAAGTTTAACCGCAAAGAACGCAAGGATTTACGCAAAGTTTGCTAAGGTCTATTTTAAAGCACACAAAGCTTTGCGCTCATAGCGTCTCTTATAAAACCCTTAAGATTAAAAAACCTTAGCGCTCTTTGCGATTAAATTTACCACAGAGAAAACAATCCAGATAGCTATCGGGATACACAAAGTGATACAAAGTTTTGCGGTTAAATTATTAATCATTCATATTCAAATTTTCAAATAAATCTAAAATCTTAAGTCTAAAATCTAAAATTAAAAAAATCATGGAAACAAAAGTATTATACACAGGAAAAACACACACAACAGGCGGTCGCGAAGGAACATCTCAAAGTTCAGACGATCAATTAAATATCAAATTAAGTTCACCGGGAACATCACGTCCGGGAACAAATCCGGAGCAATTATTTGCGGCGGGATGGTCCGCTTGTTTTATGGGAGCAATGGGAATCGCGGCTTCAAAATTAGGGGTTAAAGTTCCGGCAGAAACTGCTGTAGATGCAGAGGTTGATTTATGTCTGGCTGATGGAGAATATTTTCTACAAGCACGTCTTAACGTACGCCTTCCGGGAATTGATCCTGAAGTTGCCAGAAAACTTACAAATGCTGCACACCAAACTTGTCCGTATTCTAAAGCAACAAGAGGAAACATTGATGTTATCATTAATATTCTTTAATACTTTAAACAGAAAGCCTCTTCGAAAGTGGAGGCTTTTTAGATTATAAAAAATAGAAATCATGAAAAAAATAAAATTAATACACCTCACTGTTTTATTGGTTTTTCTTATAGGAACAACTGCTTTTGCACAAAACAATCCGGATAAAAAAGAAGTGAAAGGTTTTGCACTTTTAGAATTGTTTACATCAGAAGGTTGCTCGAGTTGTCCTCCCGCCGATGAATTGATGGGAAAAATTCAGAACGAGTGTAAAGACAACAATTTATATGTTTTGGCCTACCATGTTGATTATTGGGACAAACAGGGCTGGAAAGATATTTTTAGCAATCCCGATTATACCCAAAGACAATACGAATATGCTAATTTTTTAGGAAAAGAACCAATATACACACCGCAACTAATTGTTAACGGAAAATCAGAATATATTGCTTCGCAGGAAACTGTGGTGAGAAATGCGATTAAATCAGCACTTTCTAAACCCGCTGTTGCCGATTTAAAGTTAGAAGTAAGCGAAATCAACAATAGTCTCTCGGTAAAATATGCCATAGAAGGAGCGTCAAAAAATAGTCGTTTATTGATTGCAGTAGTTCAGAAAGCGGCGAAAAGCAATGTGAAAAGAGGGGAGAATGCTCATCGTATTTTATCGCATTATCAAATCGTACATCATTTGCATACCGTAAATCTCAACAAAGATAGATCTGGAATTTCCATTGTTCATTTGCCTAAAGATTTCAATACAAAAGATTGGGAAGTAATTGGTTTTGTTCAGGATAGAAACGACGGAATTATTTTAGGTGTTAATAAAGCAGCTTTTCAAGAACCTTCATTATAAAATTACCAGAACTCCTTTACAAGTTTGATTTAAAACCATTTAAGTTAATTGATTGATTTTTAGTAATTTAGTTATTAGGAATTAACCATTAAAATATATCACTATGAAAGTAACCTATTACGGCCATTCTTGCTTTTCAGTAGAAGTAGAGGGCAAAAACTTGTTGTTTGATCCTTTTATTTCAGGAAATGAATTAGCAAAAGATATTGATATCAGTACAATTAAAGCAGATTATATTTTTGTTTCGCACGGACATTTTGATCATATGCTCGATGTAGAAGTCATTGCAAATCGCACGGGAGCAACCGTATTTGGCAGTTGGGAATTGTACCATTATTTTGGTAAACTCGGACTTAAAAATCTGCAGCCTATAAATCCCGGAGGTAAAGGCACGTTTGAATTCGGAACTGTAAAAGCTTTTATTTCGCAGCATTCAAGCAGTTTTCCGGATGGTGCCTACGCAGGATCTGCGAGCGGATTTGCTTTTAAAACATCCGAAGGTAATTTTTATTACAGCGGCGACACGGCACTTACGTTAGATATGAGTTTGGTAGCAAAATGGGTAGATTTAGATTTTGCAGTTTTCCCCGTAGGAGATTTATTGACAATGGGAATCGACGATGCGATTGAAGCAGCGGAATTAGTAAAAACAAAAAAAGTCATTGGCGTTCATTATGATACATTCGGATTTATAAAAATGAATAAAACCAATGCAATCGAAGAATTTAAAAACGCAGGGTTGAGTTTGTATTTGCCAGATATTGGAGAAACAATCAATATTTAAAAGGTAAAGTTTTTTTCGCCCTTTTTTATATAGTAAAATTTATTCTCGCGCAAAGTCGCAGAGTCGCAAAGTTTAGCTCTTTTGCTTATTTTTCTTTGCGCTTTTGCGACTTTTCGCGATTCTTTTGGGCAATACAATTCAAAAAATATAAACACATAAATTTCTTCAAATCGAGACTTGTCCAATTCAGCTTTTAAGTTGTCCGTTTAACCTTTTTTAGGCTTCTTATTGTAAAGGTAACGGTATAAATTTGTTTAAAATTAAAACACTTTTAACTCTTAAATTCTATCATTATTAAATCAATATTCTCTTTTTTAGTCGTTGCATTTTTCTTTTTATCTGTAAAATCTAACGATCAAAATTACTCAAGTAATAGTTTAGATAAAGCCATAA
>NZ_CADCSU010000041.1 GCF_902804475.1 Flavobacterium bizetiae | reverse complement strand
GATTTCTATGATAAAACCAAATCTTTTTTATAAGGGATTTGGTTTTTTATTACTGCAAAAACCCGATGGATTATTTTATTTCTCACAGCGTTTAAAACGCTCATTTTGTTTTTTCCTTCATCAACTTTTCTAATGTAATATGTTCTTAAATCATTATCTAATCTTATAGCGCTCATCGCTGCCATGTGCAAAATAGTTTTTAAGTTTTTATCAGCAAGCATCGATACTCCTGGTCTTCTTTTTAAAGATGTTCCAGATTGAAAATCAAAAGGCACAACGCCACTATAACAAGCCATTTTTCTGGGATCTATTATAGTTGTAAAACCTTCTGTTTTTGATAATAATGTCCATGATAAAACTAAGCCTACTCCTGGAACAGATTTTATTAATTTCTGTTGCTGGTTAAGATTCTCATCCTTATGAATAATATTTTCAATATCATTTTCCAGTACTTTTATTTGTTTTTCAATGTCTTTGATAAGTTTAATATTTAAACCTTTTAACTGTTTATCTAATCCAACACTTTTCATAAGTTTATAATCATGTTGCTGAACCATCAACTGTTTTTTTATTTTTATTCTTGACGCTCTCTCAGTTAATAGTATTTTTATCTTTTTAATTGCCTTAGAACTTGGTCTCCATTCTCTGGTCTCCTGATGATTTTTTTCTATGAAATTACATATGCGTAAAGCATCAATTTTATCATTTTTACCTCTGACAAGTCCTATACTTTTTTTGATATGTAAAGCAGATATCACATAAACTTTAAAGTTAAATTTTTCAAGAGCTTCAAACAGATTCCAGTTGTATCTGCCAGTATTTTCCATAGCTATAATTACATTTTCATTGGAATATCTTTTAAAAAAACGCTTTATAACCTGAACGTTATTTTCAATAGAAAAGTAATTTACGGATTCTTCTTTAACGCAGATATCTAAAGTCTTACTGCTGATATCAATGCCAATAATAATGTTTTTCATAACTTTGCTTTTACGATTCAACAAATGATTTGAGAAATTCATCATAAGCTCAACTCCTTAATAACGGGTCACTAGCCCAAATTTCTATCTGAGTCTTTGATGAAGAGGAAGCGAAAGTCTTAATCAGGATATGAGTCACGAACTCGCAGGAACGAACAGTTTACTTTTGCTTCCTTTCTCAATCATAAATTTAATTAAATTT
>NZ_CADCSU010000040.1 GCF_902804475.1 Flavobacterium bizetiae | reverse complement strand
AGGGAACTTATTACTGCAATAATGATAGTCTTCGCAGGCGGAGATCCTTCAAAAGTATTTAAAACATAAAGTGGCCGGAATTTCTTCCGACCACTCTTACTCATTTGAGCGGTTTTTTTGTTTTGTCAGGCTGAGCGAAGTCGAAGCCCCGTTACAATTGGCAAGCCTTCGACTTCGCTCAGGATGACACTTGAATTCATTAGAACAAAAAAACCGTCCAATCAGGCGGTTTTTATTATTTAAAAAGCTTTGCGTCTCTGCGACTTTGCGAGAAATACATTGCGAACTTTGCGTAAAATTCCGCGTGCTTTGCGGTTAAGTGGTTTCTTATAAATTAAAAGAAGCTCCTAAACTAAAAGTAAACTGATTGTTTAAATGATCAAATACACCATTGTTGCTGCCATATTTTGCAATTGGGAAACCAAGTTCTGTGAAAACACCAAATCCGTCAGTAAAGAAATAACGACCACCAACGTGACCACCAAAATTATGTAATCCTAAACTTAAACCTGGATAAACATCTAATTGATCAACACCAATAACGCTGCTTAAATTAGCGCTAATTCTTGCTTTAGCATCAAAACGATCGCCAAAATCAGGTTTGTAATCATTATAAGCACTACTATTATAAAAACCATTAAAATTATCTACGCCTAATAAATAGTTAGCTACAAAACCAAAAGAGAAATTTTCTCCTAAACCAAAATCAACAGATCCCTGAATTCCTGAACCACCATCTTGTATGTTAGCACCAACGTTAACTTTAACATCTCCTTTTCCTTTAAAAGCCTGTTGAGCTTGTGTAAATCCAAATGATACTAAAAACAAAAGTGTAATAACCTTTTTCATAAACTTAAATATTAATTATTTTAAAATGCAAAAATAGTTTTTTATGAACTAATTCCTACCTTTTTCGTCAGAATACAATTCATTTAACGGATCGCTTTGCCAGAATTCCTTGGTATCCACGTCTAAAATCGTCAACGGACCTTTAAACGCAGCGCCGGTATCAACATTCCAAACGCAGGCTTTATTTACCGGAACAGTTTTCCCAATTCGGGTAACGGGAGTATGGCCAATGTATATTTCTTTGTAGATGGTAAAACGTTTTGGATAATATAAATCATCTGGTTTTAGATTTGGATCTAAAGCAAGTGCAGATTCCCAAAGCGTTCTGTCCCAGTAAAATAATTTTGAAAAATATTCCCACATTACGCCACTCAGGTTCGTAAAACCGGCATGAACAAAAAGTCGGTTTTCATCATCAAGATAATAATCCTGTAACGATTCCAGAAAAGCGATATGAGTTTTCTTTTTCTCTTCAGAAAGTTTCGCGTATCCTTCTACAGTAGCACGTCCGCCATGTTTATACCACATTTCTTCATCAAAATCTTCATGTCGGTTTTCAAGCCAGTCTAAGGCAAGCTGATCATGATTTCCTCTAATGCAAATGCAGTTTTGTTTGCTTTTCAGGTCAATAAGATAATCGATAACTTCAGCCGACTGGCTCCATCCATCAACATAATCGCCTAAAAATATAAGAGTATCTTTTGTAGTTACCTGGGCTTTTTCAATCACTTGTTCAAGAGCAAGTAATCCACCGTGTATGTCGCCTATAACAAATGTTCGCATTTTTAAATATTTCGTGTAGTAACCACAAAAATAAATAAAATGATTTGTTTAGGATCATTTAGTTGTTAATCTTTAAAAATTGATACTATTTATAACTATTAACTGCGTTCTTTTTATGGCTTTAGTGTTTAAATTTGCATAATGTCAGAGATGCCAACATATCGAAAAATTATCCATATTGATATGGATGCTTTTTATGCTTCGGTAGAGCAGATGGATAATCCTGCTTTGCGCGGAAAACCCGTTGCCGTTGGCGGATCAGAGAATAGAGGAGTAGTTTCGGCAGCCAGTTACGAAGCTCGTAAATTTGGTGTTCGAAGTGCTATAAGTGGTGTTTTGGCCAAAAAATATTGTCCCGAAATTATTTTTGTACGCCCCAGATTCGATCGATACAAGGAGATTTCAAGTAAAATTCACGCCATTTTTCATGATTATACAGATCTGGTTGAACCACTTTCACTCGATGAAGCTTATCTGGATGTAACCCAGAATAAAAAAGGAAATCCAAGTGCGAGTTTATTGGCGGAGGAAATCAGATTGCGAATTTTGAATGAAGTAGGGATTTCGGCTTCCGCAGGAATTTCGATCAATAAATTTGTAGCTAAAATTGCCAGCGATGTCAATAAACCTAACGGACAAAAAACGGTAAATCCTGATGAAGTCGAAGCTTTTTTGGAAGAATTGCCCATCAGAAAGTTTTATGGCGTTGGAAAAGTGACTACGGAGAAAATGTACCAATTGGGAATTTTTACCGGAACGGATCTGAAAAGCAAATCAGTTGAATTTCTGGAAAAACATTTCGGAAAGTCAGGTGCTTTTTATTACAATGTAGTTCGTGGTATCCATAATAGCGAAGTAAAATCGCATCGCATCACCAAATCCGTTGCGGCAGAAAACACATTTGATGTCAATCTAACATCTGAAATTTTTATGCTAGAGCAATTGGATAAAATTGCTACTTCATTAGAAAGACGATTAAAAAAATATAATATTTCAGGTAAAACAGTTACCCTTAAAATAAAATACAGCGACTTTACCCAGCAAACCCGCAGTAAAACTTTGCCCTATTTTATTTCAGATAAAAGTCTGATTCTCGAAACGGTAGAAGAGTTGTTGTATCAGGAAAAAATGAAAGATTCAGTACGATTGCTCGGAATTTCCCTGAATAATTTAAATACCGAAGAAAAAAAAGCAGTTGTTGTACAATTAAAATTTACGTTCTAACTGATATTAAACAATCGTTAAATAGAAAATAAATTTATTTTATGATGAATTTTCGTTCTATCTTTGAGTAAGAAGATTTTATCCATAAATTATTTAAAATGAAAAGAGACAATTTTGATGAAGGTTCCCATCGTAATTCTGTTCCTATCCTGGCATGGGATTTTCATTATGAATATTTGAATGAGCTGAAAGCTATTTTCTCTGATTTGAAAAAAGTCAGTAAAATTTCGAATCAATTTACCTGGAATGAAGAAAATCTACAAATAGAACAACGCCTTAAAGACGAAGTTGTAGTAGTAACAGATCTTGATTTAAAGATTGTTTTTGCCTCAAACGGAATCAAACGAATGACGGGATACAAAGAAGAAGAAGTATTGGGAAAAACGCCCAAAATGTTTCAGGGACCCGAAACTTCTAAAACTGTTCTAAAAGAAATCAGGGAAGCAATTAAACTGCAGGTTCCTTTTGAGAAAACAATCGAAAACTATAGAAAAGACGGCAGAACCTATAAATGTAAAATTAACGGAGCTCCGGTTTTTAACCTAAAAGGACAATTAACGCATTTTATAGCCTTCGAAAAAGAAGTTGCGTAAAAAGCTTAACCGCAAAGTTCGCAAAGAATTACGCAAGGTTCGCAAAGTCAATAAATAATAAAACCGCCTAAAATAGGCGGTTTTATTATTTTAAAAAAAACTTAATAACTCAGCACCATAGTACCTTAGCCACTAAAATCTATAAATTCTCAAAGAAATCATTTCCTTTATCATCAGTAATAATAAAAGCAGGGAAATCTTTCACGGTGATTTTACGAACCGCTTCCATTCCTAATTCTTCAAAATCAACCACTTCAACTTTTAGGATATTGTCTTGTGCTAAAATTGCAGCCGGACCACCAATAGAACCTAAGTAGAATCCGCCATATTTGTTACACGCATCTGTTACTTGTTTGGTACGGTTTCCTTTTGCCAGCATGATCATACTTCCGCCATGTTTCTGGAATTCATCAACATAAACATCCATACGTCCTGCCGTTGTTGGTCCAAAACTTCCTGAAGCCATTCCTTCCGGAGTTTTAGCAGGCCCAGCATAATACACTGGGTGATTTTTAAAGTATTCCGGCATTGGTTTACCCGCTTCCAGCAATTCTTTGATTTTTGCGTGAGCAATATCACGGGCAACAATCACAGTTCCGTTTAGTTTTAAACGGGTTTTGATAGGATATTGAGATAATTTAGCCAAAATATCTGCCATTGGCTGATCTAAGTCAATTTCAACAGGAGCTTCTAAATGCGGAGCTGTTTCCGGTAAAAATTGTTTAGGATTAACCTCTAATTGCTCAACGAAAATTCCGTCTTTATTAATTTTTCCTTTAATGTTTCTGTCAGCAGAACAAGAAACTCCTAATCCAACCGGACAAGAAGCCGCATGACGAGGCAAACGAATGACACGAACATCGTGCGTGAAATATTTACCGCCAAACTGAGCGCCAATTTCGCTTTCCTGACAAATTTGCTGCACTTTAGCTTCCCATTCGATATCACGAAAAGCCTGACCAGCCATGTTTCCTGAAGTAGGAAGATTGTCGTAATATCCAGCTGATGCCTTTTTAACAGCACTTAGATTCGCTTCCGCAGAAGTTCCTCCAATTACTAAAGCCAGGTGATACGGCGGACAAGCCGAAGTTCCTAAATCTTTTATTTTTGCACGAACAAAAGCATCCATCGATTTTTCATTCAGTAATGATTTTGTTTGTTGGTATAAGTACGTTTTATTAGCAGATCCTCCGCCTTTTGCCATAAATAAAAACTCGTACGAAGTTCCTTTTTTAGCATAAATATCAATTTGCGCCGGAAGATTCGAACCTGAGTTTTTTTCTTCAAACATCGAAATCGGAACAATTTGCGAATAACGTAAATTACGTTTTTGGTACGTATTGAAAATTCCTTTGCTCAGCCATTCTGCATCATCAACACCAGTAAAGATGCTTTCTCCTTTTTTGGCCATTACAATCGCCGTTCCGGTATCCTGGCAGCTTGGTAATTGACCTTCGGCAGCAACCGAAGCATTTTGTAGTAAATTGTAAGCCACAAAACGGTCATTGTCTGTCGCTTCAGGGTCGTCAAGAATCTTACGCAATTTTTGTAAATGCGTCGTTCTAAGCATGAACGAAACATCTGTTAAGGCTTCTTCAGCCAATAATTCTAAACCTTTTGGATCAACGGTCAAAACTTCACGTTCTCCAAATTGTTCTACTTTCACAAAATCAGACGTAATTTTGCGGTACTGTGTATCATCCTTTAAAATAGGATAAGGGTCTTGGTATATAAAATCAATCATTGCTTTGTTTTTTACAAAGTTAGAAATTATTTACCTAAGAAAGAATTTGAATAAGGGATGTTTTAAGGTGTTTATTGTGGTTTGTGAAAGTCATCAAAACTCATTTTTTTCTCGAAATAAACCTTGTCTTTTGCCGAAAGTAATTGCTTTTTCCACTGATTTCCGCTTAAGCGAAAAACAATCGAATCCGAATGTTTAGCGATTCCCATATTTTCGTCGTTATCATCAGGTTCAAAAGAAACGGTCTTGCAGTAGAATGATTCAGGATTGGCTTTCGCCGAAGGATTTTCGAATTCAACCCAACTTCCCCAACCACTATCAGACATGGTGTACCAGTCGTAAACCAGTTGTATATCGTTGTTTTTTAAATGGTATAAATAATGACTTTGATTGTAACCGCAAGCCGGATATCCAAAACTAACTTGAATAAAAGGCGAACTTTTGGCACTTTCCGTTCCTAATCCGTAGATAGCAGACCATTCAGATCCTTTGTCAACGCCTTTAATGGTAATTTTTGAAGTCGTAGTTTTATTTTTATTCTGATAAAAGTCAAGTTGATATTTTGCCGTTACGATACTGTCTTTATCTGCTTTTTGCTCTAAAAGATACGCCAGAATATAATTGTCTTTTGATGTTTCTCCGTAATCAGCAATAGAAATAGTATCTGTTTTCAGGAAATTATCTTTTGCCTCAACGGCCTCTGTTTTAGTTTCAGGAAGTTTGTCAACTATTTGATTTACAGGTTTTGGTTTTTGGCAACCAATCAACAGACATAGGATGAAAAGGAATTGTGGTTTCATAATTAGCAATCGGTATTATTTATTCTACAGCCAGAACGAGTAGTTTCTTTTTTTGATAGAGTTCGGCTAACGAGATTTTTTCTCCATTTAAATAAAAAAGCTGATTTTGGTATTGAACTTCATTAGGATTGAACAGAAAAGCATAATTGTCGCGATCGTTCAAAATTCCCAGATTGTCATAATTTAATTCTACAATTTTGACATAATTTATGATGTTCAGTTTATGGGCTTCTTCTATTGTTATTGGCGTTTCATCGTATCGAAGACAGAATTTGTCTCCTTCTCCGGGCATTCCAAACCACGGAATTGCTTTTGCAGATACCAACGAAATATAATCCGGAACTTCATTAAAAACAAATAGCTTCTTTTCGTAGTTTTCAAAAAACTCGGGCAAAGATTTTCTCTCAAAAGGTTCATTATTATTCCAGAAAAAGACCCCTTGATTTTGCCACGAAGGATCCTGCAGATTTTTTTCAGTAGCGCTATCCCAATAATGCATGTACAATTCACGAGGGATAAAAGTCAGAATCGAATCGTTTATTAACCAATCAATTTTATTAGGTTCGAATTTCGTTTCTTCATTCTCTGATTCTTTATTTTCAACTGCTTCATTTTCTGTTGCTTCAGTTTCAACTTTTTCAATTATAACTTCTTCAACATTTTGGTTTTCTTCCTGAGATTTGATTTCTTCCGGAATTTCAATTTCTCTTTTTTTGCTAAAAAATCTCTTAAACATAGTAGGTTTTTTGATTCATTATATTATAAATCTAATCGTAATGTTTGGTTTAGAAAAACCACGTCGCCACAAAAATCGCTGTAATTACACAAATAAGATCTACTAAAAGCATTGTACCCAGGGCATATCGGGTATTTTTGATATTAACAGAACCAAAATAAACTGCAATTACATAAAAAGTACTTTCGGCGCTGCACTGAAAAATGCTACTTAATCTTGCTGTCAAAGAATCGGCACCAAAAGTATTCATAGAATCAATTAAAAAACCACGAGATCCTGCAGAACTAAAAGGGCGAAGCATGGCAACAGGTAAAGCATTTGTAATTTCTTTGCTTACTCCCATATTCGAAAAAACAAATGCAATTGCATCACTAATAATTTCGAATAAACCGCTGTTTCTGAATAATGAAATAGCCACTAACATTCCTAATACATAAGGAAAAATAGTAACTCCGGTTTTAACTCCGTTGTTTGCACCCACTACAAAGGTTTCAAAAACAGTAGTATTAGCTTCTGTAAATTTCTTTTCGTGTTTAAATGAAAAAATCAATGTAAAGGCAATAATGGCAATTAATATTAATCCCGAAAGGTTAGAGGTAAAGTAGTTTTTTCCAATTAAATCTAAATGATTTACATACATCAGTAAACCAACAATTGCGGCAATTAATCCCATTAATACAATAACAAGAGAAGCGCTTTTAAAATTGATTTTTTGTTTAACTCCCACAATCAAAAACGCTGCAATAGTACCAATGAACGATGTAATGATACATGGCAGCATAACATCAGCAGGATTAGTGGCATTAGCCGCCGCACGATATCCTATAATTGATGTAGCAATCAAAGTTAAACCCGAAGCATGAAGACACATGAACATAATTTGGGCATCACTCGCCTTGTCTTTGTCCGGATTTATTTCCTGCAAACTCTCCATGGCTTTAAGTCCAAAAGGAGTTGCAGCCGAATCTAATCCCAGAAAATTCGCGGCAAAGTTTAACGTCATGTATGATATAGAAGGGTGATTTTTAGGAATACTCGGGAAAACCTTTACGAATACCGGGCTTAAAACTTTTGCTAATTTTCCTGAAGCTCCAGAAATAATTAAAAGCTCCATTAATCCGCAGAAAAAAGCCAGATAAGCAATAAGCGGTAAAATTAAATCGACCAAAGTACTCTTGCAGGTAGGCAATAAACCATCAGATTTTTGTAAACCGCTGAAGATTTTTACCGTTTTATTTTTAAAAACATAAGTTGTATCAGCATTCAGAGTATCGTGATTGATAATCATAGTCTGATCCGGCGCTTTTTGAATACTGTCTTTGATGAAAGCCGGAAGCTCATGAATGTATTTTTCAGACACCAGAATAGGATCGTCTTTCTTTCCGTTTATTACAGAATCGATAGTATAAGTGTTGGCAGTAAATAAACTGACCACAATAAAGACAATTGAGGAAATAAAAATCACTAACCAAAATCTACTTAATACCATAATGCTAATTTTTTTTGTAAATATAATTATTTAGCGATTGTATGCGCAAAGATTTTATTAATGATAGAAGAAGTATTTGATTCTATTGTAATAAATAATCATAATATATCGCCCCGATGGGGCTTTAAAATTAATTGACTATTCAATTTCTATAAATATTACACTCCTAACGGAGTTTTTCTCAGCCCTGAAAGGGCGTTATATATATAGAAATGCTCAATTATTCTTTCCGCTAGCTCCATAGGAGCGATATATAAAAATTAGCGAATACAAGTTATTCAATAATCACTTTAGTTTCAAGATAGTGCTCAAAAGCTTTAATTCCTTCAAACAAAATTTTCTTTTTAGAAACGTCGGTTTCATTAAAAAAATGCGTTTCTATTTTAGCGTGATCCTTTTTGATAATCCTTTTCCAGGTTCCAATAACTTTTGAATTTTTTAAAATAATAGGTTTAAAAATGCCATTATTGGTGAAAGTCTTAGGTTGGTTTTCTAATAAAATCGAAGCTTCTCTGGTTTTATACGAAATTAAAATCTCATCAAAAGCGGGAAGAAAATGTACGCTTTCGCGGAAGTTGGTTTCATAAGCAATATCTTTTTTAAACCAGTAAATTTGGCTCTCAATTTCTGCAGAACCCAGTTGCAACTCAATTGCGTTAATTACCAATTTGCAGGTAGTTGGCGGAAAACCAGACCACCAGGAAAAATCCAGAAGTGTTGCAGGGCCATGACTTTCAAAATACCGAAGCGCTAATTTAGCAAGAGCTTCCTCTTTTGATAGTTTGGTTTTTGGTTTAGAAACCCTTTCTTCGAGTAAAGAATAAGTGATTTGTTTGCCTTTCATTTTGCCATTACAAACCAAACCGTCCAATTCTGCATTCATCATTATGGCAGCACTCAAAAAATCATCGCTCGAAGTTTTCTTTATGTTAAGTTCCTGCATGATTTCATCGCGGGTCAAATGATTATTTCCGCTTAACATTTTTTCGATCTCAGTATTGGTTTGATCTAATTTTTTAGGATCATAACCATATTTCCTAGCTGCCGAAGCAGTAAATCGTTTCACTTGTGGTGCAGAAAGTTCCAACATCCAGTAAATATCTTCTGCCGAAACAAAATGCCAGGTCGGACGCAAAATATGGGTTCGGATAATTTTTGCCGAATTTATAAGTTCTTCGATAGCTGCTTCAGTAGCATCACAACGTGAACCAATTGCCCATTTTGCCATTGCATAATCCTGAGCCTGCATGGCACCAAGATGCTGTACAATTTCTTCCGGAGAATTTAAACTTGTTTCATAGAGTTTCTGCGAAACAAGACGATAATGGGAAATTTCCTGATGAGTCATTCTTTAAAATATTTAAACCATATAAGTTATATCAGTTCATGAAAAATACCTTAGTATCTTAGCAACTCAGTAGCTTAGTGCCTTAGAAAAACTATACATGAATAATCTCATCATCAATCAATAAATCCTCACGACGTAAACGCAGGAAAATCTGAGCCACGGCAATCGTATCTTTTTCGCAATAAGTTACAATTCGGTCAATATCTTTCTCTACATAAAATACATGACCTACCTGACTTCCGTCGATATCGCCTTTTGGAGAAGGAACTCCAAGGATTTTAGTTAATAATTTTAAAGAAGTAAAGTGTTTGTAATCACCAAACTTCCATAATTCTAAAGTGTCTAAATGTGGAATTTCCCAAGGTTTTTTCCCAAACAAATTCAGTTTATCCGGAATAGCAATCTGGTTGATAATCATGCGTCGGGCAATAAACGGTATATCAAATTCTTTAGCGTTATGTCCGCACAAAAGATGTTGCGGCTGATGAAAATGATTGTTGATTAGATTATTAAAGTCTTTTAGGATTTTTTTTTCATCACCAAAAAACGAAGTCACTCTAAAATTTCGGATATCTCCCTTGATGGTAAAATAACCAACAGAAATGCAGACAATCTTCCCAAACTCGGCCCAAATTCCGGCGCGATCATAAAATTCTTCCGGAGTATATTCGTCTTTTCTTTGGTATTGTGTTTTATGATCCCAAAGTGATTGCATTTCGGCATCAAGGGAATTAAAATTCTCCTCTTCCGGAACAGTTTCTATATCCAGGAATAAAATGTTATTGAGGTTTATTTTTTCAATCATAGTTTTGCAACGAATTTCACGAATTTTCACTAATTCTTTATGAATATAAATGTACGCAAAATTGAATTTAAAATAAGAAATAGCTTATGACTTAAATAGTGCGATACCGTTTTGCTGTCGCAAATTTCACAAATTTTCACTAATGATGGTCTATCAATTTATAACTATTTTAATTCGTGCTAATTTGTGAAATTCGTGGCAAACGAAGAACTAAAATAAACTTTGTTGTGTAGTTGGATTTTCGTGTTCGATCAGCCATTTTTTACGTGATAAACCGCCAGCATATCCGGTTAAAGAACCATTGGTGCCAATAACACGATGGCAGGGAACGACAATCCAAAGAGGATTTTTACCATTTGCCGATGCCACAGCGCGAATCGCTTTTACATCTCCCAGCTTTTTGGTTTGATCCATATAACTTATCGTTTTTCCGTATGGTATTTCTAATAAGGATTTCCAAACTTTTTGCTGAAATTCAGTTCCTTTTGGATTTAGTTTGAAAGTAAAATCAATTCTTTTTTTATTGAAATACTCTTCTAATTGAGAAACAGCTTCTTGTAAAACGGCTGGAATTTCCCGAGAAACTTCGTTTGTACCAACATCTGAAACGGAAATTACAGCAACGCCATCTTCATCTCCAACAATTTTGGTGATTCCTAAAGGCGAATTGATGTAGACTATTTCCATAGATTTTGATTTAACCGCAAAGTTCGCAAAGTTTTTTAAACTATATAAGTAATAGAAGTAATTTAAGTTTTGTTTTTTATCACAGAGATTTTCTTTTACCCGATTGTCATCCTGAGCGAAGTCGAAGGCTTATGAAACGTGGGCTTCGACTTCGCTCAGCCTGACATTGTGGACTTTTAATAATTTTCTAACCTAAATTGGTAACTCAAACTATTTGTGATTTTTTCGCTTGAAATCACCTTTTTAATATTCGATTTTTCAGTACTAAACGTTGGTAAAACTAAATTATGATTCTTTGCTTGCTGTGTATAATATTCCTCCCGACTTGAATGAAAAGGTGCTACAGCATTAAAAACCTCATTCCATTTTGATTGTTTGATGATTTCTTCAATAATGCCAATACAATCATTTTGATGAATTAAGTTTACTGGTGCATCAGGATTTTCGAGGTTTTCTTTTCCTGCTAAAAACTTAACGGGATGACGATCTTCACCAATTAATCCGCCAAAACGTACAATTGTAGTTGCGAAGTTTTGATTTTTTTGTAAAAGAGCTTCTGCCAAAAGTAATTGTTTGCCACTTTCAGTTTCCGGATTTGCATTTGTCTCTTCGGTCACAATTCCGTTTTCATTACCATAAACCGCTGTTGAGCTCACAAAAAGAACATTCTTTACCGTCGATTTTTCAATGAACGGAATTAAATTTTCTATTTTTTCTACAAAGATTTTTCTGGACGAGTCAGAAGAATAAGCATTGATTCCTCTCAATTTAGGTGGAATGTCAATAATTAAGATTTCAGATTTCGCTAGAAAATCAGTGATACTTTCTGAAACACTTTCGCTTTCTAGTGCTCCTTCGACTTCGCTCAGGATGACAATAAAAGGGTTTATTCCAGCATTTTCTAAAATTGAAAGTTTATTTTCAGAAGTCGTTGATCCGTTTACGGAATAGCCTTTTTCGATTAGTTTTTTAGCTAAAGGTAAACCTAGCCATCCGCAGCCTAATATGCTTATTTGAGTCATTTTTTGTTTTTGAAGGTTCAAAGGTACAGAGGTTCAGAGTTACAAAGATTTAAAACTATGTCTTTTTATTTGCGACTTCGCGCCTTTGCGAAATTAAATTTTGAGCACTTTGTATTATAGATCTAAAAAGAAACAGATTTTGTCTTTTCCTTTTGCGCCAATTCTATTATAAAATTTTATTGCTCTTTCGTTAAACTGAGGCGTTCGCCATTGCATGTTAACACAGTTTTTCTCTTTTGCAATTTCTTTTAGTTTGTTGATTAAGACTGCGCCAATTCCAAAGTTTCTTGCATTTTCTTCCAGATAAAGACAATCCATATACAGGAAATCACCCGCGCTCCAGGTCGAAAAATCAAAAGTATAAGATACATATCCCACAATATCATTATCGGTTACAACGACAAAACAGTTTAATTTTGGATGCTCGCCAAACAATACTTTTTTCAATCCTTCTTCTTTTCCTTCCGGAGAATAATCAGCTTTTTCATATTCGGCATGTTTTTGACATAAAATGACCAGTTTTGGCAAGTCTGATACTTCGCATTTTCTTATTGTATATTCCATTGCAGGTTGATTTCGTTTTGTAGAAAGGTGATAAAATGATAAAAGTAATCAGGATATTGCTCATTTTCGCGAATGGCAATAAAGTGTTTCCTCTTTAAACCGTTTTTACCAATTTTAATGGCTCTAATTGGATTATTTTTTAAATGTGGTAACAATGCCCATTTTGCCATCGACATGACGCCCATATCGGCTTTAACCATTTCTAACGATGCTTCTGTCAATGGGAGAGGGGTAATCTTTTTGGGAGCGACTTTGGCTGGAGCCAAAAGAAATTGATGAACGGTAACCGTTTCCATCGGAAGGGAGTGAATCAGCAAATGTTCATCAATGAAATCCTCCGCAACAACATATTTTTTATTCGCCCAGGCGTGGTTTTCAGAAACCACCATAACCATTTCGTCCTGAAAAAGCTCAATATATTTGATGTTATTGTCTTTGATCTGATCGCTAATAATCGCGATATCAATAGTATTTTCTAATAATTTTTGTAACGGAATATGAGTCGCTTCGGTTACAATTTTCAATTCGACATTAGGATATAAAAGATGAAATTGTTTTAAAACCGGCGGCAACCAGTGATAACTCGAAAAACATTCGGTACTAATTCTTATTTCACCATGTTCTCCGTATACCATTTGTTTAATTTGAGATTCGGTTTGCGAAAGTTTGTCCAGAATTTCATTGGCCAATTCGTAGATCTTCTCACCGGCTTTGGTTAAAACCAGCTTTTTATTGGTTCTCAAAAAAACAGGAGTTCCCAATTGGTATTCGGCTTCTTTAAGTTGGTGGCTCAGGGCCGATTGCGTCAAATGCAATTTATCAATGGCTTTAGTGATGCTACCTTCTTCAACAATTGCTTTTATTAAACGTAAATGACGGATTTCCATTTTTTGGGAATTAGAATACAAAGGAACAAAATTTTAGAATGCGTTTTCTATGAAAAAAAGTAATCAAGTTGATGAATTCTTTTCGTTTTTATAGGATATGATGTTGAGTTACTTTTGAAAAAACAAAACCTTAAAAACTAGAATAATGGAAGCAGAAATTAAACACTACGAAAATAAACTCGCCTTCGAAATGGATCCTTCTGATCTATTTGATGCATTGAGTAATGGCGAAAAGGTAATTGTAATTGATGCGAGAAAAGCATTTGGCTTTGAAGCTGAACATATCCCAACCGCGATTAATATCCCGCACCGCGAAATGACGGTTGAAAGTACCAAACATCTGGACAAAGAAGTTTTGTATGTAACGTACTGCGACGGAATTGGTTGTAATGCCTCAACAAGAGGTGCTTTGAATATGGCAAAATTAGGTTTTAAAGTAAAAGAATTAATTGGCGGAATCGAGTGGTGGAAGTTTGACGGATATGCCACCGAAGGCACAAACGGCGTAAAAGCAGGTTTAAAGATTGAATGCGCCTGTTAAAGAAAAAGGGCAAACTTTAGACGTAAAGTTTGCCCTTTTTTATAATTTGTATCAGCACTATTCGATGGCAATATTATTTTCTGCCGCGATTTTTTTAAAGATGTCTTCTTTGTTTTCTTTGACCATTTTTTGATAAATGGCACCCATAAGCATTTCGGTATCTTTGGTATATTCTGATTTATCTGCGCTATAAATTCTGTGTGCTATAAAAATATCATTTAATGCTTTTTCATCATTGTTTATTTGCAAGTAATTTTTTCCTGCTCCAAAATACCCTTCGGCATTGTTGGGTTGGTATTTTATAAGCTTTTCGTAGTATTCTATAGCCGTTTTATAATCTGATTTTAGCGAATAAACCACTCCAATATTCATTAAGGCATATTCGCCTTCGGGATAAATATCCAGTGATTTTTTATAATATTTGATCGCATTATCGTAATCCTCCAATTGTCTGTAGCAAACTGCAATATCATCAAGTGCCAGAACAAAATTAGGATCTTGTTTTAATGCCAATTGCAAACCTTCGATCGCTAATTTATAATTTTTAGCCAGCATAAAATCTTTGGCAACTGTATAAGAGTTTTGGGCTTCTTTGTTTTTAGAATCGCTATAATAAATATCCGATTTGTCTTCAGCTGCTTTTGGTAAAAATTTAGAGCAGGTTTTGGCAATCGTCTCATCAGATTTTTGAAGCAAACTTTTGATTCCTTCAACAGTATTAATTCCTTCTCTTACTTTTGCATCTTTGTCTTTCAAAACTACTTCTGCCATTGAATTGGTCAAACAATTTCTGTAGATCTCTTCGTTTATCTCTTTGCTTTTTTCGAGGCACGAACAAGCTTTTGCAGCTATTTTTTCTTCTAAAGTTTGACTATTAGCATTAAAAAAACTCAAAATAACAAAAAGCAGAAATGTTTTCTTCATGATGGTTAGATTCGAAAAATGAATTTATTCTGGTTTTACAACTGGTTTTAAACTGTCTTTTACAACAACAGTGCTATCTTTTACCGCTGTCTCAGGTACAAGAGGAGCTACGGGCGCTGTATATTTTTTTATTTTTTGCTGAATTAAAACGGCATCATTTAAAACAAAAGGAGTTGGCATCATCCAGTCGCTTCGGGGTTTTATCTGAAACAACGGATTGGTCATTAAATCGAAAGAACTTTCAATTAAATCCATATCAAAAACCGATGATTTATTAATATAGAAATCCATGACAAGCGGTTCATTTCCTACAACATAATAGCATAGTATTTTTCCGCCATCTCTTTCCAGACGATTTCCTTTTTCGCCTGAAGTTGCGACACCATTAGCTTTAAAATTAAAAAAGGTCATTTTTGGATTAGCATAAATATCGTAACGATTGACTTTTCTATTCGGTGTAATTTTGATTTTTAAATATCTATTATTGCCTACAACGCTGTCTTTTAAAAATGCAATTGTTGGTTTTGGCACATCAATAACAGGAGCAATGGCGCTATAAGTAAAACCTGAATTATATTTGCTGGCTAGTGGCAACGAATTTAAACCAACGGCTTTTTGATTTTTTTCTCCCAAATAAGTCTTAGTCCATTCGTCTAAATTTACATCGTAAGTAGTCCAGACGGCCGAATTGGTATTGGCATTATAAACATATAATAAACTATTTGATTTGGCTTCACCTTGTTTGTAACCTGAATGGTAACCGGCATAAATAAAGAATCCGATCGAAACGGCAAAAAAGAACATGGTCCAGGCACCTTTTTTATAGAAATCTCCAAATACAGGAAGTAACAATCCAAAAAGTAAAACGGTTAAAATGGCGCTTCCAAAAAGAATCTTTAAACCTAAACCAACAGGAAATATGACGATAAAAGGCGCAATAATGGCCAGTGCAGGAATACTGAATAATAAATTTACTCCTAAACTATAATGTTGTGTAATAACAAAAATACCGAATAGCAGAATTCCAAAATAAACCGGAATAATAAGGAAACCTGCGCCGGTTAAGCTATTGGCTAAAAAGGCATTGATAATAATCCAAAGTAACAGAGGCGCCACAAAATGATTCATTGTGATTTTTGCTTCTGAAAAATGGTGGTAGAAAGCAAAAGAAATGGCGATACTTAATGTTATAAAAGCGCCAATGTATGCATGGCCATTATAAGTAAATCCGTTAAGTAAATCTGAATATTGCGGATAGATTTGAAGTAGAATTTTCCATCCTAAAAAAGTAACTAAACCTGAGATAGTGATAGCGCCTAAAAGCGGAACAAATCCTCTGAAAATTTCTCTGAAAGTAATGACGCGTTTGGCTTTTCCTATAAAAATAAAAATAATTAGTAATCCTAAAGCAATGATTGTCATTGGGAAAACCCATGTAAACGGATAACTTATAAAAGAGAACGGAACACTAAAATAAACATCATCGTCTGCAGAATTTGTTTCGTTTAGATTAACATTCGAAAAATACTCTAATAAAGGCATTAAGTAAGTTCCCTGATGTTTTAGTGTGGTTTTACTTAAATGCTGAACATCGTCTTGTTGTGTATGATAGTTGTAATGTCCGTCGATAAAGGCAAAATTGAAACCCTGAATATTTCCCTGCTCTCTAAAAACAGTTAAATCGGTATCGTTTGGAAGCATTTTATAAATACTGTACATCAAAGAATTTGAAACCGGATATTGGGCTTTTGCATTTGCAAATTCTTTTACAAGTGCCTGATTTCCTTTGTTGGTTTCCATCAACATATAACTTGGTCCGGAAGAACCTCTTGCTTCAAAATTGATCACCAATCCAACGTCTTTTGCCCATGGATGTTTATTGACAAAAAGAGCGGCTCCGTTTAGACCTAATTCTTCGGCATCAGAAAAAAGAATAATAATATCATTTTTATGTGGCTGTTTGGCGTATAAAAAAGCGCGAATTCCTTCTAATATTGTGGCTACTCCAGAGGCATCGTCGCTGGCACCTTTAGAAAATGAATGTGGTGCGCTGTCGTAATGTGATAAAAGTAAAAGTGCTTTTGAATTGTCAGTTCCTTTTATTCGGGCCAGAATATTTTTAGATTTTACTAATAATCCTTTGTCGTTTAGTGTAAAACCTTCCTGAATTGAGGTTTCCAATCCAATTCGATTAAGTTCAAGTTTAAGATAATTGGCAACGAGTTCATGATTGGTCGAACCAACGTAATGTGGTTTTTGCGCAATAATTTCGACTTGGTTTAGTGCTCTTTCGGTAGAAAAGTCAGCAAGGGCTTCTTCATCTTTCGAAATCCATTGCGGCATCATTGAGGCGTATATGATGCCAAGAATTGCTAAAATGCAGACGATGGCCAGAATTGAGGTGGGGTTTTTCTTCATTACGTACTATATTTCTTTTTTAACAAGCATAAAATAATCATTGTCCAGAGATCGATATCCCTGATCATACAGGAAATAGTAGGTATTTCCTGTTTTGGTCTGCAAGATATTGGTAAAGAATTCGAAATCAAAACCTTTATTGATCATTTTATCTCTTGTTGCTTTAGATTTTCCATCAGTATTTAACTCACACAAAATACGGTAATTTTTTCGTAATTTGTTGTTTACATTACGCATGAAATTAGTACTGTCTTTGTTTATTTTGTTGTTGTAGGCATTTCTACAGCTGTCTGAACAGAATTTTTTGTCTTCGCGGCCTACAATTTTTTCAGAACATTCGAGACATGTTTTCATGACTCAATCTTTTTAATTTCATATAAATCGGTACGGCGATCTTTTAAAATCCTTACACTTCCGTGCTCGTGAAGCTCTTTAAGCAAGTTCAAATCGACGTCAACAATCAATGTCATCTCTGTATTTGGAGTCGCTTCGGCCTTTATACCATTACTAGGAAAAGCAAAATCCGATGGTGTAAACACAGATGCCTGCGCATATTGAATGTCCATATTGTTGACTTTTGGTAAATTTCCAACGCAACCTGCTATGGCTACATAACACTCATTTTCGATTGCACGCGCCTGCGAACAATGTTTTACACGAGTGTAAGCATTTTGAGTATCGGTTAAAAACGGCACAAATAATATATTCATTCCTTCGTTGGCCAGAATTCTTGAAAGTTCCGGAAACTCAACATCGTAACAAATCAGGATTCCAATTTTGCCACAATCTGTATCAAAAGTCTTAAAATGCGATCCGCCTTTCATTCCCCAATGCTGCACTTCGTTTGGTGTCACGTGAATTTTGGTGTACATTTCTGATGTTCCATCTCTTTTGCATAAAAACCCGACATTGTATAAATTTCCATTATCTAAAAGCGGCATGCTTCCGGTAATGATATTTATGTTATAAGAAATGGCGAATTCCTGAAAGCGTTTTCTGATGGGATCAGAATATCGGGCAAGTTCACGAATGGCTTCAGCTTCAGATAAATGATTGTAATCGGCCATTAAAGGCGCAATAAAAAGTTCCGGAAACAAAGCAAAATCAGCTCCGTAACCAGAAACTACGTCGATAAAAAATTCTGATTGCTCAAAAAATTCTTCCAGATTATTCAACTGACGCATTTGCCATTGTACCAATCCTAAACGAATCACGCTTTTTTCAAGATTGATTAGTTTTGGACTTTCATCGTAATAAACATTATTCCATTCTAAAAGAACAGCGAATTCTTTAGATTCTTCGTCGCCTTCCAGGTAATTTTTAATAATTCTTAAAACGTGAAAATCATTACTCAACTGAAACGAAAGTACCGGATCATGTAATTCTTTATGTTTTACTTTATCGATGTACACTTTTGGCGTCATCTTTTTTGCATGTTGAGAATAGTTTGGAATTCTTCCTGCAAAAACAATGGCTTTTAAGTTTAATTGCTCGCAAAGTTCTTTACGCGCATCATATAAACGGCGGCCTAAACGTAAACCGCGATAATTAGGGTGGATAAAAACGTCTATACCGTACAAAATTTCCCCATCAGGATTATGAGTGGAGAAAGTATAGTCGCCAATGATTTGTTTGTAATTGTGTCTTTTGTCTACCAATTTCTCATCGACAATTAGGGATAATGCTGATCCTACAACTATACCGTCAACAAGTATAACAAGTTGGCCTTCAGGAAATATTGAGAGTAATTTTTTGATATCGTTAGATCGCCAGTATGAATTCGCCATTTCTGGATACGATTCAACCATCGAATTTTTTAGCTGCTGATAGTCGTCGAATTCTAAATTTCGTAATTCGACTTTATTGATTTTTGTTTGCATTGTAGTATGATTTGTGTTAAATATACGGAAAAATATTTCCATTTACAAACGTTTACAAATAGTTACAACCGAAAGTAAATAGTTGATAACCGATTATTTTTTTGAAGTCGTCGCATCTTTGCCATGTTGAATTTGATAAACGAATTCTTTATATACGAACATTTAAATATTACACGCCATGAATGCAATGAAAAACAGAGTACAATTAATTGGTAACGCAGGAAGTGATCCGGAAGTTAGAACTTTAGACAGTGGAAGAAAATTAGCCTATTTAACGATTGCTACAAACGATAAATACACCAATGATAAAGGCGAAAAAGTCGAACAAACAGAATGGCATCGTGTGACAGCCTGGGGTAAAACGGCTGAGATTATCGAAAAGTATGTGGTAAAAGGGAAAGAAGTCGCGATTTAGGGAAAACTAACCCATAGAAGTTATGACAAAAACGGTGAGAAAAGATTTGTTACCGAAGTTATTGTAAACGAAATTTTGTTGCTTAGCAGATAATGTTTAGCCAAATTTGATATAACCCGACAGGTTTTTAAAACCTGTCGGGTTTAAAATTTTTATATTGTAATTATAAAACCGAAGCACCGTTGATATCGGTTGAAAGTATTTCGCTCATATAGTCGAAAAAAGGTCTCATATTTTTGCAGGTTTCTAAAGCCTGTTCTAAAAAAAGCGGACTTAATACTTCGTCATCTGTAAAACGTTTAATAATCAGGAACTGTTTGTAGCGAAGCAAATCTATTGCTTCGTGATTTATATCGTAACCTTTTGGTGCTGTTTTAAGTTGCTCACCTTGTAAAGTGCCAAAAGTTTTTACAAAGGTTTTCGATTGCAATATTTTCTTCATCGGTTGAGCATCGTGCGCAAATTCGCTTCTGATGCGTTTCATGTCCGCGGCATTTGGCCCCCAAAAGCCACCGGCAAAAAAACTATTTCCTTTTTCAAGATGAAAATAATAACCACCACGTCTTGCGCTTGTGGCTCGTGTATAGCTGCCTCCCCAAAAAGTTTTAAAAGGAGTTTTGTCTTTAGAAAAACGAATATCGCGATAAATTCTGTAGACACTTTTTTTGCCCGAAGAGGTTTCTAAAACATCCGTTTTAGACAATTCCTCAAGCAGAGCACCTGCAAAGTTTTCGATATGACTGAGTTCTTTTAAGTATTGAGGCTTATTTTCTTCAAACCATGGCTTGTTATTGTTTTCTTTAAGTTGGGTTAAAAAATCAAGACTTGATTTGGGTATTATAATGTCGTGTTTCATAATTAAATTTGGAGTATTATTAAAATCAAAAGCAAATGATACTTTAAAACTAAAAACCCACCAAATTGGGTGGGTTTTGTATGTATTTTGTTAGGCAGTTTTTTTGAATAAATCAAACATAGGACATCGTGAGCAGCGCTTTTTTTCGCTTTTTTTGTATTTCTCACAACAAGAGGATTTGCAGTTTTCCAACTTTTTAATCTTGTCAAGGATAGCTGCGTTTTTCTTTTTCTTCTTATCCTTTTTCTTGTCCTTATCTTTTTCTTTCTTGCCCAATTTTCCTCCGTATTTAAAAACAGAAGCAAATATAAAAGAAAATAGTTATTTTTAAGCGTTCTAAATAAACTTTAACTTTTTTATTTAGGGTTAATAGCGATAGAACTTGTCACCGTTAATTGCTGAATATCACGGTCGAACAAGTAAAGTCCGCCTTTGTCATCTCCAATTAAGTTGATTTTATCTAAGATAGATTTAGCTGTTGCTTCTTCCTCGATTTGTTCTGCTACGTACCATTGTAAGAAATTATGTGTTGCATAATCTTTTTCTGAAAAAGTAATATGTACCAATTCATTGATAGATTCTGAAACAAAGATTTCATGGTCATAAAGAGCTTCAAACATTTCTTTAAAAGTAGAATATGATGTTTTTGGCGCTTTAAGATCGGTAATCTGAGCGTGACCTCCGCGTTCGTTGATATACTTAACTAATTTAAGCATATGTGTGCGTTCTTCATCTGATTGGGTGTACATAAACTGTGCAATTCCCTCTAATCCGTGTACTTCGGCCCAACAAGCCATAGAAAGGTAAGTTTGCGAAGATTCTGCCTCTATGCGAATTTGCTTGTTTAAAGCTGCTTCAATATTTTTCGATAACATAATGATGACTTTTTTGTAAAGTTAGAAAAAAATAATCTATTCCTGTTTTTTTGAAACCCTGAAACACATGACATTTACGTTAATTTTCAATAATTTAAGGTTTATCAAACGGAAAAGATTTCGAAAAGGTTGCCTTGTCAATTATAGGATTTGTGGGTTCGTTAGGAATAAATCCATCTGTAAATTTACGCATAATATATTGTTTGGCCGTAATGTCGTAATAGCCTAAAATATAGAAATCTTTAAATTTTAATACATTGGGCAAAGTTGCTTTTTTATTTTGATCCAGAAAATAGTTAATATTATCCATGGCAAGCGGTTGCTGCTGTATTAGTGTAAAATCGTATTGATTGTTTAAAGTAGTTTCGAAGAAAACACTTTCTGAATGAAAAGTTTGTGTGTAATTCCAGCTGTACATTTGATCATTAATGGCATAATACATTTGTTCCATTCGCGGATTTCCTCCTAAAGTAACCAAAATGTTTTGATTGTTTTTAAAAACAGATAAACCTACGTCCAGGTAAGAAAGACGTTGTAGAAATTTACTCGTTTTCTTTAATTCTTTCGGTTTTTCATTGTCTCTCTGCATTAGCAATGGCGAACTTTTAAAACGGATCGTATCATTTTTAGATACTTTAAAGCTTTTTATTGTTTCACCGGAATTAAAATCTTTTACATCAAACAAAAGTTCATCCTGAGTGGTGTTGATTTGATAGATTTTATCTTTGTAAAAAAAGGAATTGCTTAATTTTCTTTGATCCTGGGTAGCTGATTGAGGGAAAATCTTTTCCGTTAGATCATGATTTTCAAGGTTGAGATCAAAAACTTGTGTTTTATTAGGATTATAATCTAATGTTAGAATAATATGGTTGTCTAACATATATGCTTTGGTCTTTTTTGAAGCCTTAGACAAAGTACTGTATTCGTCTGATTCTATTTTCTCTATTGGATTTTCTCGCAAAACCTGATTGAAAGTTAAGAATTGTGTTTTTCTGTTTTGGAAAGTAAACGGCGAAAAGTCATAGATTTTTTCTTCAACTATTCCGTTTTTAAAAGCATACACTCCTAATGCAGGTTGAGAAGCATCTTGAGAAAGAATATAAAATAAATTGTTTTGCTGAAATGTAGTTATTATGCTTTGACTAGAGACAGGAAAATTAAAGCGTAAAACTTTATACGTTTTTCCTTCTAAGTAATATTTGATTACGTAAATGGTTTTCAGGTCTTCTGTTCCCCAATACAAAGTAGGGTTTCCGTCTTCGCTAAAACTATATCCCACTATTGATTTGTCCTGAAGATCTGTACGCGGAATGCTGAATTCATCTTTTAAGAATAAAGCAGTGTTGTATTTTAATATCGTAATGTTTTCTGTATTTGTTGCAAAAACAAAAACATCATGTGTAATTGAATTTTCAACATTTAAAATCTGATTGCTATCATCATATTTTTTTAGGTTTAATGGGTAAGAGTTCAATACCGTTTGTCCTAATAGTGAAGATTTGTAGAGTATCAGAAAGAAGAATAATAGTTTTTTCATGTGTTTTTTAGCGACAATAATCATTCCAAATTTATCTCTTTATTTGTAGATTTCAATGCTTAATTCATGAAAAATAGTTCAGCTTAAGGTTTAGTATTTTGCCGCAATTTGTATTTGTTACAGAAGCTTATTTTTACCAATAATATTTGCATGATATCTTCCTTAAAGGTATAAAAAAAGTCCTAAAGAATATTTTCTTTAGGACTTGATTTTTTATGTGGTAAAAGATTATTTTACTTTAAAAGTAACTCTTCTTGCCAATCTTCTTGCTTCTTCAGAATCTTTTTGGATTGATGTGTCAGCACCAGCGGCAACAACATTTAATCTTGAAGATGCGATTCCAGCTTTTTCAAATATAGTTTTAACGTTAGTTGCTCTTGTATTTGATAATTTTTCATTGTACTCAGATCTTCCTACTTGATCAGCATAACCAATGATATCTAAAGATGCAGATGGGTTTTTTCTTAAATAAGTTAAAACAACATCAATTGCAGCAGTAGAGTTTTCGATTGGAGTTGATTTGTTGAAATCAAAATAAACGCTGTAATATTTATCGTTTATCATTTCTTTCATAACATCTTTGTTTTCAACAACCGTGTTGTTAACAGGTTTTTCTACGATAACTTGTTTTGACGGAATGTTTTTTATCTGAGCTTCAAGTTCAGCAAGTTTGTTGTCATAAGCTGTAAGATCAACATTTTCAGAAAGTACAGTCCAGTCAGCATGTTTAGTGTTTTTACCTAAATAAACATTCACACCAATAGTACCGTTGAAAAGTAAACCTGAGAAACCTCTGTTTTCACCAATATAAGTACCATCAAAATTAAGGTTTTGATCAGCATTTAAGATAGTAGAGAAATCTCCAGTTAAAGCCACTCTGTTAGATAATCTAACTTGTCCGGTAACACCAGCAATAAAGTTACCCATTCTGTCTTTTACATGGTAATCTTTGTTTTCTAATTGTGCCACACCAAAACCAGCGTGTGCTAATAAACCAAATGTATTAGTCCATGTTTCGAAATTCATGATACGGCCTAAATTAGCAACAGCTTGTAAATCGATTCTATAGTATTTTGAATCAAAATCGATAGAGTTATTTTTAGCTGTAAAACTGTTGTAACCAAAATCAGCTTTCAAACCAAATTTGTTGTTAAACATATAACGAACTCCAAAATCACCTACCCAAGGACTAGGTGTGCTTGTAAAATAACCAGATGTCATAGGACGTTGAGGTTTATTTACTCCTCCGCCTAATTCAATCGACCATTTATTATAGTCATTTGAGGTATTTTCAGTTTGTGCGTGTAGGCTAGTGAAACCTAGCGAAAACGCTAGAATAATTACAATTTTTTTCATTATTATTTGAGATTTTAAATTTTCCCCAAACAAACAATTTATTGTAAGAATTACTTTCCAATATAAGTTTTTATAACAACAGAATAAGGTTAAATATTACTTGTCATTATTCATTAACCCCTGAAAACAGTCAACAAATTGGCCCATATGCAAACCATCCATCAAAGCATGATGAACATGAACTGACATGGCAATAGTTCTTTTTCCGGTTTCTGAAGTAATCATTTTTCCAAAGGAAATTTTAGGACAACTATCTGGAAACGTGTAACTGCGTGCATGCGAAAGTGACGTAAAATTCAACCACGGAATTGCCGAGAAATGGATCAGATTATCATCATCAAATGATCTTGTAAATAATCCGGTTGTGTTTTGAATGCGTTCGATTTCTGCTAAAGCATTTTGTTCGAATATTTTAAAGTCCGGATTATATTCGATTAATGAAAAACCGAAAGTACCGTCTTCGCGTCCAATTGTTGCTGATGCATCAACACGATCGTTAATATAAATCTGGTCATCGGCAATTCGATATTTAAAATTCTCGATTGAGTTTACGGCAACCAATGTTTTGTGTAAATAATAAATGAAGAAAGAAGCTTTAAGGCTTTTGGCAGTTTGATAGGCTTTGGTACAATCAATTTCTACAGTTGCGCCAAAAAAAGGCTCTTCCATTTGTCTGAAATGCTGGAAATGTTCTTTTCTGTTCCAGTTTTCTAAATCTAATAGTGTTTTCATTATGATAAGTTCTGAAGTACTTCAGTAATTTTTTCGAACGAACTAAAATGTTCGTGTTCTACTTTATGACTAATTTTTTCGTGTTCCCAAGTGGTATGAAACGGAATATGAACGGCATATCCTCCAAGACCTAAAACCGGTAAAACATCAGATTTTAATGAATTTCCGATCATTAGAAATTCGTGTGCCTGAATGTCTAAACGGCCTAATAGTTTTTCATAATCAATTTCTTGTTTGTCTGACATTACTTCGATATGATGAAAATAATGTCCTAGACCAGAACGATGTAATTTGCTGTGTTGGTCTTTTAGATCGCCTTTTGTAGCAACAACCAATTTGTATTTTCCGTGTAAAGCTTGTAAAGTTTCTTCGACTCCATCCAGAAGTTCGATTGGTTTTTCAAGTAATTCTTTTCCGTACTGAATGATTTTTGCGATCGCCTCAATCGGAATTGTATTGTTCGAAATATTCATCGCAGCTTCAATCATCGAAAGTATATAACCTTTGATTCCGTAACCGTATAAAGGTAAATTGGCAATTTCGATTTTAAATAATTCCTGCGAAATTCCCTGATGCGAAAGATAATCTTCCATCAAAGCACAAAATTTATGTTCTGTTTCCTCAAAGTAAGGTTCGTTGACAAACAAAGTATCATCAGCATCAAATGCGATTACTTTTAAATTGGGTATTTTGTTTTTATGTAGCATGTGTTTTTTTTGTTTCAAGTTTTTTTTTGTTTCAGGTTCTTTTACCACAAATTAAATGATTTTATGATCTGCAGAATCTGCGTGGAGCTTTTCGCCACTAATTTCACGAATTGGCATTAATTTTTTTGCCACAGATTAAAGGATTATAATGATTTTAAAAAAATCTGCTCAATCTGCCCAATCTAAGTGGAGCTTTTTTGCCACGAATTTCACGAATTAGCACTAATTTTTTTGCCACAGATTAAGGGATTAGAATGATTAAAAATAAATCTGCGTTAATCTGTTTAAACCCGCTTCATCCGCGTGCCATTTTTCAACCTTATCCCTTATTAAACAGTTTCTTCAAAGAGATTGTCTTATCATAAAACGTAATCCTGATTCCGAATAGCAAAATGATTCCGCCAAAAACCATTTGTAAAGTTATTTGTTCTTCTAAAAACAACCAAGCTAATATGGATGTAATTACTGCCTGACTCAATAAACTTAACGAAACTCTTGTAGCGCGCATATGTTGTGTGGCATAACTAATCGAAAGCCAGGCACACAACTGACACATTACCGCCTGAAGAACTAATACAAACCAACCCGTATCTGAGAATCCGGTAAAAGGTTCGTCTAATGCGTAACAAAGAATTCCTAAATAAATACTTGAGGCGATTAGATTAATAGTCATAAACGATAAAACATCAACATGAGAAAGTACATTTTTACTCACCAGAAGATAAATCGAATAGAGGATTCCCGATAAAACGGCAAACAAAAAAGCCTGATTAAAGTCTAGTTCCAGAAAAAAGCTAAAACCAACTAAAGTGATCATTCCGAATAAGGAAACTACCGTGCCAATCCAGAAATTAGTGGTTGGTTTTGATTTCAAAAAGAAAAAAGAACCAATCCCTACCCAAACTGGAGACAGATTGGTTAGTAAAGAAGCCTGAGTGGCACTTGAATCCTGAATAGCAATATTCCAAACCGTTACATCAGAAGCAAATAAAAGACCACAAAGGGCCGCCAACAAGACGTATTTAGTCTTTGGGAGTTTGAAGTTTCCGGTAATAAGCACATAAGGCAAAAGTAGAGCCAGAGCAATAGCCATGCGATAAAAAGCGGAGATCAATCCCGACGTTAGTTTGAGTTTAACCAATATTGGGAAAATCGAAATACAAAGTATTCCGCAGATTAAGGCTAATCTTGGTTTGGTAATTTTCATTTTAATGCGTTTCGAACTTACTGAGGTAAATCTCGTAAGTGTATTTTAATTCTTTTTTAAAGCAAAATTGCGTGAAGCAAAGTTCACGCAATTTATATAATATACAAAATAAGCAGATTGTTATTCTTCTTTTTCTACTACTTCAATTGTTGGAGGAACTTCCGGAGCATCTTCTCCTTTTAAATAAGACGGTAAATTAAGACCGGCCATATTGAATAAATCATTCAATGGGGGAACCGTTTTCATCATTCCTGAAACAAAGTTTGCTGTCGATGAATTCCCGTTATCGCCCTGACCATTACCAGAATCCCAAACTGTAATTTTATCAATTTTGATGTTTTTAACAGCTTCAACCTGAGTTTTAACCAATTCAGGAAGTTTTTCTAATAATAATAATTGGAAAGCTTTACTTGGGTCGCCACCAGCCGCAGCCACAACTTCTTTATAACCTTCGGCTTGTTTTGTTAATATTTCAAGAAGACCTTTTGCTTCTGCTTCCATTTTTGCAAAAATCGCATCAGCTTCTCCTTTTGCATTTTCTCTTATAGTTTCGGCAGCGGCCTGAGCTTCAATGATGGCTCTTTGTTTCGCAATTTCGGCAGGAATTACGATGTTGGCAATTTGCGTAGAACGTTCTCTTTCAGAACGGGCTAACTCGGCTTTTTGCTCAGCAACATACGATTCTTCTAATGCTTTTGCTTGTTGTACTTTCTCTGCTGTTATTGCTATACGCAACGATTCTGCTTCTTTTTCTCTACGTAAAGCTTCAGAATTTGCAATCGCAATCTTTGCCTCATTTTCTCCCTGAATAGCAATCGCATTCGCCTCAGAAGTTTTTACCCTTGTATCTCTTGCAGCTTCTGCCTTTCCAATTGTTTCATCTTTAGAAGCAGTTGCAATACTAATTTCTCTGTCTTTTTGCGTAATAGCAATTTTTACGTCTCTGTCTCTGTGCGTTTCGGCAATTTGAGTGTCTTTTTCTCTGTCAGCAAGAGCCTTTCCGGTTTCTCCAATTTTTTCCTGCTCAGCAACACTAATTTTTGCTTCGTTGATTGCTTTTGCAGCAGCTTCTTTTCCTAAAGCTTCGATATAACCAGATTCATCTTTAATATCGGTAACGTTTACGTTGATTAGTTTTAAACCAATTTTCTTCAACTCGCTATCAACGTTTTTCGAAATATTGTCCAAAAACTTGTCACGGTCAGAATTGATTTCTTCAATAGTCATGGTTGCAATAACCAAACGCAATTGTCCAAATAAAATATCTTTTGCCAGTTCCTGAATTTGTTCTGATGATAAGCCTAAAAGTCTTTCAGCAGCTGTGTTCATACTATCTGTTTCTGTAGAAATGGCGATCGTAAATCGACATGGAACATCGACTCTAATGTTCTGGCGGCTTAATGCATTTGTTAAGTTAGCCTCGATCGAAAGCGGTTTTAAATCTAAAAAAGCGTAATCCTGAATTACCGGCCAGATAAAAGCACCACCTCCGTGCACACATTTTGCTGATGTGCCACCGGTACGACCGTAAATGACTAAGATTTTATCAGAAGGACAACGTTTGTACCTTGATATTAATGCCGAAATTGTTACGAATAAAACGATTGCCGCAACTGCAATTAAAATAATTGGATTCATGCTTGGTTATGTTAAATGGATTCTACTATTAAAATATTATTATTTTCTATTTTTATCACCTTAACTACTGCTCCTGAAGGGATTCTTTCATTTTCGGTCATGGCTTCTAATTCGTGAAATGCACCGTTTACACTAATCATAATTTTGCCTTTTCCTTTTTTGTTTTCGGGAATGGTCAAATAAACTTCGGCAGTTTTATTTAAGGTATTGGTGATTTTAAACGAATTGTCTTCGGCTAATTTTTGTACTTGTTTGATGACCAGAAAAAATAAAACCACAAACAAAGCCCCAACGATAAAGGAAGCAACGATAAGCAATATAGGCTGATCGCCAATTGTGGTATAAAAAGAAATTCCTGTCCAGCTAAAACCTAACAAAAAATTGATCAGATTTCGTAATGAAAAAAGCTGAAAGTCTGAACCTCCGTCGTGCATATCACCATGAAAATCAGTGTCGAAACCATCAGCGACATCAAGCCCCGAAAAGGTAATAATGGTTTGAATAATAAAAATGATACTTGTTGGAATAGCGATATACCAAAAAGATTTAAGTAACGTGGGTAAACTATCTAATAGCTCCATAATTTCGATTTTTCGAATAACTTTAGGCGCTAATATCTTACTTTTTATGAAAGAAAACTAATTTGAATTAAAATTGATGTTCTTGTAGTGTCTAAATAAATAAAGAGTCGTGCCAGTTTATGACTATCATAAAAGGCGGAATTATGTTGTTGAGCAGAGAATTATAATCTTTGCTTTATATTCGATAAAAAATTCCCGAGTTTCCATTGGGGTAACTCGGGAATTTAAGATTTTAATCAGCAAATTTTCTAATGATATATTCTTTGGTTTTATTATCATAATAACCCAAATAATAAAAATTACTAATCTTAAATAAGGTTTGTGATGAAACATCAGTATTCTTGTCAAAAAACGTTCTTATTTTATCAAATGCCAAAGGTTGTAATTCGCCTTTTATATTATTTCCCTCTTTGTCAAATAAACCTTCAATTTTCACAACTTTTCTATTAGTATAGGAGTTGAAGTTTTCCATTGTTGGATTGTATACTGCTGCTGAAATCAAAGCTCCAATGAAGCCAAATTGTCCTAAAGCCGCTTGTCCGCCTGATTGCTGAGTTGAAGAAACACCTCCAAAAGTAATTAGAGTATTTTCGCCAATATGATAGCAAGAAAGACCTGTATTTAAATTGTTTACTTTTCTAATAAACTGCGCTGAGGTTTCTAAGGTTCTTTTTCCTCCAAAGAAATCTCCACCTTCCTGATATATTTCAGAATTCTTGAATTCGATTGGTTTGGTAATATTAGCAAAATGTTCTTTTAAGATATTGTCATCCAAATCTTTTATGTTAAAATATAAAAGATCTGATGAAGTTTTTATCTGATATAGTTTATTCTCAAAATAGAAAGAGTTAGAATTTAAAGATGTACGATCTCCTGGTATAAAACGTTGTTTTATCATTTTTTCTGTAGCAGTAAACGTGTTTAGATCAATAGTAAAAACCTGAGTAAAGTCAACATTAGTATCCAGAGTTATGATAATTTGGTTTTTATTAAAGTAACATTTTCTCTTTTTGGCTCCATCGGTTAATGAAGTTGGGTTTTCAGGAGTAATATACTTTAGTGTATATGGAAGTTCAAAAGGAAGTAAATTTTCACTTAATACTCCATCTAAATCTGTTTTTGCATAAGTGCGTTTTACAAAGTGAAATCCTTCAAGCGAAATTGTTTTTGCATTATAGTTTCCGTCTTTGTCAAAAATATGAAGTTTCAAATTATTGCTTTTCCTGATAAAAGTTAAAATATAGAAATTCTCATTTTCGCTGAATTTTTGTAGAATTTTCTCTTCTTTTAATACAAGAGAATATTGTTTTGTTTCGACTTTACGCGTATTAAAATCAAACAATTGCGTATAAATGTCCTGATAATTATCAGACGACCAGAATAATCTAGTATTGTTATTGCTGATATTATAACCAATCATATTATCATAAGTCTTAGTATTTGGTCTTTCGGTAGAAATACTATCAACAATTTGCATGTTTTCGTTAAGATGAATGGCTTTTACTTTTATTTTGTCACTAACAAATAAAGTAACATCCTTTTTTTCAGTATTTACAACCTGAAAAATGTCACGATTCTTTTTTAATTCAACAGAAGTAGAACTTACAATATCTTGCGAAAAAGAAAGTAAACTATTTAAAAATAGCGAGGCAAAGAATAATTTTTTGATCATTATTTAGTCTGATTTTTTTGCGAAGATCTGATTTTTTCTTTTTCAAAAAAAAAGAAACATAAAATAAAACCCCGTTTTAGATGTTGCAAAATCCCTAATTTGAATAAATTCCCTGTTTCCATAGGATATCATGGTAAAGGAAAATAATGCAGTTATTTAAAACTGCAAATTAAGAATCAAAATGTGCCGTTAGGCACAAATGATGGGTAGAAAAAAAGGAAATTGCAATAGATTTAGCGTGCCTTTAGGTACGCTTGGGAATCCTTTTGATGCGTACCTATGGCACGCTACGGAGTTTTAAACCTGATCTTTTCTACCGATCATTTGTGCCTAGCGGCACATTTTAAATTATTCTACAATAAAAATTTAGATTAAACTTGTTTTTGTGTGGTATTACGCATTCATGATTTTCTTGCAGGCATTGTTAATTTCCTTGTCTGTAAAAGAACCAAGTGCGTTGGCCAACAATTTACTAGTTCTGATAGAAGTCACCATTTTGATTCGGAGATCCTGATCGTCACCCATTTCGTTTAAGAGAATGGTCTCGAAAATTTCGGACAAATGTTCCGGTTGATCTCTAAAGTCCTCTTCATACCAAAGTTCTGAAAGGAATTTTGCCATTGCTGTCATTACAGCTTGTTCTGATGTTTTTTCATTTTCTTTAGTCATAATCGAAAATTTTAAACGCACGAAACCCTCGCTTTAGGTGTGACTAAATATTCAAAGAATAGATTTAGGACAGTTTCCTGTTCCATCACCATGGCGAGGGTTCGCTTATGTTAACTTTTAATAAGTTTTTATTTAAAGTTTGAAATATTTAGTCGCGACAAACGTACAACTATAAATTCAGGCAAAAAGAAAAAATATGAGAAATTTCTCATGTTTTAACATTTCGCATCTAACCTTTTACTAAAAAAAGTTAGTTTATCGTTTCACCATTTGGAGCGTCAGTATCAGGATTTACGAATACTAATTTTCCTTCGGCATTTGTTGTCATTAAGATCATACCTTGACTTTCAACACCACGTAAAGCTCTTGGCGCTAAATTTGCCAAAACCGTAACACGTTTTCCAATGATTTCTTCTGGCGAAAAGCTTTCGGCAATTCCGGAAACAATCGTGCGAACGTCAATTCCTGTATCGATTTTAAGAACCAGAAGTTTGTTTGCTTTTGGCATTTTTTCAGCTTCAATAATAGTTCCTATGCGTAAATCCATTTTAGCGAAATCCTCATATTGAATCAATTCTTTTTGAGGTTCTAGTTGTTTGCTTTCCGCGAGATTAGCAGTTTTTGTAGCTTCCAATTTATCTATTTGTTTTTGTATTTCTTCGTCTTCGATTTTTGCGAATAATAATTCAGCTTCACCAATTTGGTGCCCTGATGGAATCAATTCTGAATTTTCAGTAACATCATTCCAATTCAGTTTACCTTCATTTTTCAGGATTCTTGACAATTTCGCAGCAGTAAAAGGCAAGAACGGTTCTGCCAAAATGCTTAATGCAGCAGCAATTTGCAACGCCACATACATTTGAGTTTTTACACGCTCCGGATTGTCTTTCATCACTTTCCAAGGCTCTTCATCGGCAAGATATTTATTTCCTAAACGAGCAACATTCATCAATTCGCCCAAAGCTTCACGGAATCTGTAACGCTCAACCGAACTTGAAATCACGGCCGGATACGCTTTTAATTCTGCCAAAGTATTTTCGTCAACTTCAGATAATTCGTTAGGAGTCGGGATAAATCCGTCGTAATATTTATTGGTTAAAACCACAACACGATTAATGAAATTCCCGAAAATCGCCACCAATTCGTTGTTGTTTCTCGCCTGGAAATCTTTCCATGTAAAATCGTTATCCTTAGTTTCTGGAGCGTTTGATGTTAATGCATAACGCAAAACATCTTGTTTCTCCGGAAATTCTTCTAAATATTCGTGCAACCAAACCGCCCAGTTTTTAGAAGTCGAAAGTTTGTTTCCTTCCAAATTCAAAAACTCATTTGCAGGAACATTGTCCGGCAAAATATAGCTTCCTTCGGCTTTAAGCATCGCCGGGAAAATAATACAGTGAAAAACAATATTGTCTTTCCCAATAAAGTGAACCAACTTCGTGTCTTCATCTTTCCAGTATGGTTCCCAATCTTTTCCTTCGCGTAAAGCCCATTCTTTTGTTGATGAAATGTACCCAATAGGCGCATCAAACCAAACATATAATTTTTTTCCTTCAGCACCTTCAACCGGAACATCAATTCCCCAATCAAGGTCACGCGTTACCGCACGAGGTTCCAATCCGCCATCAACCCAAGATCTAACTTGTCCGTAAACATTAGGTTTCCAGTCGTTTTTATGTCCAACCAAAACCCATTCGGTCAGGAATTCAGTATATCGGTCAAGCGGTAAAAACCAGTGCTTTGTTGCTTTCAAAACAGGAGTTTCTCCAGTAATTGTCGATTTTGGGTTTATTAAATCCGTAGCATTTAGAGTCGATCCGCAATTTTCGCATTGATCGCCATAAGCTCCGTCATTACCACATTTTGGGCAAGTTCCAACCACAAAACGATCAGCTAGAAACTGATTCGCTTTTGCATCGTACAATTGCTCCGTTACTTCTTCAATAAAATCGCCATTATCATACAATGTTCTAAAGAATTCCTGAGCCGTATCATGATGAATTTTAGCCGAAGTTCTCGAATAATTATCAAACGAAATCCCGAAATCAGCAAATGATTTTCTAATAATTCCGTCATATTTATCAATAACTTCTTGTGGTGTAATTCCTTCTTTTTTGGCTTTCATCGAAATTGCAACCCCGTGTTCATCACTTCCGCAAATAAACGCAACGTCTTTTCCTTGCAAACGTAAATATCTCGAATAAATATCTGCAGGCACGTAAACCCCCGCCAAATGCCCAATATGTATAGGTCCGTTGGTGTAAGGCAATGCCGCCGTAATAGTATATCTCTTTGGATTCTGTATCATAACTCAATTTTATTGAGTGCAAAAATAAGCAATAGAATTGAGATTTTGTTATTTCACGGAGTTTCGCAGAGAAAAAGCGCCGAGTTTTTGTTTTAAAGAATGTGAATTAATCTCGCAAAGGCGCAGAGTCGCAAAGTTTTTTCTCATTGTTTGTCATTGCGAGGAACGAAGCAACCACACTAGAAACTCTACAAAGCGTTGATTTCTCTTAGTAGTTTTTTCAGGAGCTAATCCCGCTATCCGTTCCAATCTTTTACTTTTTAAAGAAAAAAGTAAAAGGATTTCCACTTCTATCGGGGCTAAAAAATACGCGGTTTGTCAGGCTGAGCGAAGTCGAAGCCACATATGCTGAATCACTTTGCGGGACTTCTCCCGACGCTCAGTCTGACAAAATGCATAGATTTTCAAAGAAAATCCGCGTCAATCCATTTAAATCCGCGTCATCCGCGTGCCATTAAACCTAAAACATAAAACCCATAAAATAGAACCAGTTTAAACTAGCCCTTTGTCTAAAATCTTCAAAAAATATTTTGCAATCTTTGCCCTGAAAAAAAACAAAAACAAGTTATGAGCAAGACAAAATTAATCATCAATAAAAACGGATCTATCAAGATTGAAGGAGATTTCGAAATCATGGATCCGGAAGGAACAGTTTACGGATTACAAGGAAGAGCTGCATTAGGACTTTGCCGTTGCGGATTATCTGCAAACAAACCTTTTTGCGATGGAGGACACCGTAACAACTTCGAACACGATTCTATCGCATTCGATTTACCACCAATGAAAACAAACTAAGAATTTTCGATTTCTTATTTCAATATAAAAAAAGCTGCGTCAGACGATGCAGCTTTTTTTAGTTAGATATAATACCCAATATTAAAGATCTGTAATTTGTGCCTTAGACACTAAATATGGGTAGAAAATTAGTTCGCGATACGTTGGCGTGCCGTAGGTAAGCAACAAAACAATAACTATTGCGTACCTACGGCACGCTAAATTTATTCCTATTCCCGTTTTTCTACCAACATTTAGTGCCTAATGGCACATTTTAGCTCTTGATTAGCATTATATATAAAGCTCACCCTTCATAGTAATAACAGCAGAACCGCCAACCAAAATATCATTATCTCTGCTCATCACTTCAATCAACGAAGGCTGACTTAGTTTTACGCCTTGCAGAAATTTATATTCGGTGTTGGGTTTCGTGTATTTGTTTTTTGTCAAAAAGCCAATTAAAGGTCCTGCAGCCGTTCCTGTGGCCGCATCTTCATCAATACCAATTAACGGATTAAAGAATCTGGCTTCGACTATATTCTCGTGTTTTTCATTAAAAATGGTAAAACAATAAAACCCTTCAAATCCATATTCTTTCGAGATTTCGACTAAACGTTTGTTATCAGGAATGCAATCGTGCAAGAATCGTCTGTTTTTTATAGGAACCATTAAATGCGCAACTTCGGTTTTAACAATTGTAGGCAAAAGTTCTCCAACCGTTAAGTCATCAATAGCCAAACCAAGTGCTTTTGCGATGGTCGAAACCGGAACTTCCTGCAAAACAACAGCAGGTTTTTGATGCATTTGTACCACAGGATATTCAGTAACAGGATCAAAACTTGTGGTTAGTGGTATTGGATTATCTTTCATGATTACAAAACGATTCGTTTCGTTTTGCTCATCGAATATGGGCATTTTTTGGTACAATGCCGCACAAACTGCTCCTAATAAATTATGTCCTGCGCCATCAACCTCAAAACCCGTTGGCGTAAAAGAACGAACGTTGAGCGCTTTTTGTATCGTAGAATAATAAATAAATGAAGTTTCAGAATAACCAAATTCCTTTGCGATATTATGATACGTTTCTAATTCGAGATTTCCATCTGTAAAAACAACAGACAACGGATTTCCTTTGTAACTTTTATTAGAGAATACATCTAAAACATAGTATTCTAATGCGGTTCTATCTTTCATTATTATAGTTTATTAGATGAAATTTTTCGATAGAATAAAGTTACCATTTGTCTTTTGATCTCAGTTACAAAGATTCGTTTTTCTTTTACAGCATTCGTTTTCCTTCGGCACTAAATTTTATTGCTTTTTCTAATCTTGCAATTCTGGTTTTTTCTTGTTTGGCACTCATAATTACGTGAATTATTACCTTTTTGTACGATGGTGCCTGATTGTTGAAATATTCCCAAGCTGTTTTATTAGCTTTAAATTGCTTTTCGAGTGCGGGATCTAGAATATAAGCTTCATTTTCATGTGAGTAAATTTTAGATCTTTCTTCAGACCTGAATTCGAAAGCCTTTATTCCGGCTTCTTTCATCAATCCGGCTTTGGTGAGTGCTTCGATTTTTTTAATGTTGATCGCGCTCCAAATACTTGATTTCTTTCTTGGCGTAAATCGTATCGAATAACTTTCGTCGTCTATAGATCTTCGAACGCCATCGATCCAACCAAAACAAAGCGCCTGATCGACAGATTCTGACCAGGACATCGATGGTTTTTTGCTATTCACTTTATAGAAACCTACTAAAAGTTCGGTTTCTTTCTGGTAATGCTTTTCTAACCATGCTCTGAATTGTTCTTGGGTTGGGAAGAAGGTTGGATTCATTTATTTATCAGTTTTTAAGGGAGGTGGAGGTGGAGGAAGAATATATTTTGAACTAAAAAAAGTTAGCTTTTTATCGCTTTTAATTAATTTCACTTTCTTTTTCCAGTTATAAATCCAATTAGCTAAAGAATCTAAATCTTTTGGAACATCATTTTTGCGGCTATGTATTTTAATTGATTTTTTGATTGAATCTTTGTCTATGTAAATAGTGTAATAACTTCCATCAGAATAATTCTCAACATATTCGAAATTATATTTTTTTAATTGTGTTTTAGATATTAAATCAATCAGCTTATTTTTATCTTTTTGACTTATTAAAGCAATATAATTTGTTTTTCCTTTTGGAATATTTGTGCTGTCCCAAACATCATGTGCGTTCCAGTGTTCTCTAATATAAACACTGTCGTTTGGAGTGAATTTTACTGAAAAAGATGTTTCGAAAGTATCACTAAATGAAAAATCAAAATATTTAAATTTTACTTCTGCTTCTTCTTTTTTGCAGCTTAAGGAAAGTAATAAAACAAATGAAATAAGTAAGATTTTTATTTTCATAGCCAAGTTTTGTTGGTTTTTTCAACCTGAATTTCTAACAGTTCGTCTTTACAATTAGTTCTTTATCTTTGTAAACGTAATGAAAGAAAAATAAATCATGGCAAAAGGACCTGAAAAAAATACCAAAAACAAGGCTTTGCATACCAAATTGCTCAATAAGAAAAAGGCCAAACTTCAGGAAGAAAAGAGAGAACGTGCATTACGTCTCAAAGCTTTAGTGGCCAAAATGAACGAAAAGAAAAATAGTGAAGAATCCGGCGCTGTGTAAATCGAATGTTCTAATCTTCAAGTTCTTTCCAGCAAATGTCTATTTCTCGCTGAATTTCCTTTTCTAGTTTAGGAAGTTCATTTACAACCCAAAACTTACTTTCTTTAGTTAAATAAAATTCATCTTCGTCAAGTTTAAATTTCATTGCCCCATGAATCATCGCAATCATTAGATTGGTTTCGGTTATTCCGTTGGCAAAGTTGGGTTGTATCAAATACTTTAAAAGGTCTTTTTCGTATTCAGGTTTGTGGTATAAAACATGACTCACTATCGGGAAATAGAACAGAAAATAACTATTTGTATTCGAATGATATTGAATTTTATGGATTTCAGAAATTAGAAGATCACATTGAAATTTGTTAGTTTCCTGATTTAATTCTTTTAATAATTCGAAAGTGTTTTTTGCGTTTGAGAATCTTTCACCCATTTTTTGTAGAGATGAAAAGGTTTTCTCAAATTCTGAACATTCACTGCTTTTTTTCATTAATCGGATTAAAAATTCAATTTAGACTTTTTGTAAGCTTACTTTTTGATTTGATTTTTTCTTGTAAAAAGACATACCCAAATACACCAAAATAAGATAAGGGAAATAAAACGGATAAAACATAAAAGCCTTAAGTGGCCAGCCAATTCCCATTTTACTTATTCGTAGTTTTTTTACCGTATCTAAATTTTCAATGGCAATATTTTTCATTCTATCTGTTTCATTCAAATCACCAGAAGAATATCCATAATGCGAAAGAAGAAGTTCAGTTGAAAAATGTGACCACCACGCAAGAATCAGAATGAGAAAGAAGGTAATAAGCCCGGCCGAAATTAAATAGTAGACAAAGAAATATCTGAAATTTTGCTTATGTAGCTTATTAAATAGTAGTACAGGAGAGATAATTAAAGCGATTAATAATGCGAATTTTATTGCCGTATTTAAAATTTCCATACTACTACGTTTAGATTATAATTATAAATTCAAAATCATTTTTACAATCCATAAAAGTATAATAAATCCCAGAAAAGAGAACTCTACAATATTTACTTTTTGATTGCCGAATTTCGAAACCAAAAATCGATCAATTATCACGAGAATAATAACCGGAAGCAAACAAAACAAAATATAAATTCCCATTAATCCGTCTGGCGCAGAATTTCCGTCGATGAGCATTATGGCATAAATTATTCCTACTATAAGAGAGAATATGCCGGAGACGTAAAATAGGGTAAGGTTTTTTGGCAGGTCATCCATAAACTAAAGGTTTTTACGTTAGTAGAGAATTACTTTTTTCTCGCATTTTAATGTTTTTGCGATAGGATAAAGCATTCTCTTTGTTAACAGATGAACCTTCTCGAAAATGGTTGCGTTAAAATCTTGAATTTTTTAATTCTTGTAAAAGTTAAATTCTTCGATATCATGATATCCAAAAACTTCGATTTCCGGATGATCGTTGATTAAAGTTCTGATTTTATCTAAAGTTTCTAATCTTAAATCATTGTTTTCGGCTCTCATTTTGGCCAGTTGATTTACAGGATGATCGCTGTCGGTAAGTTCTATTCGCATATAATAGGCATCTGCGATATAAAATATCCATCCGTTTTCTGTTTTTAAAGCAACCCCGCAATGTCCTAAAGTATGTCCGAAAAGCGGAATTAGAAAAATTTCAGTTTCGATATCTACATCAACTTTTCTGGCTTCGAACCCAAACCAGTTTAAATCTAATTTTTCGTAAGTTTTTATTGTTGGCTGGTGTGATAATGGTGTTTTTAAATACCTTGGATTTCCTGAAATATAGGCGTCACATTCTTCAAGTCCAACATGAACAATTGCGTTTGGAAAATCTGCCAAACCGCCAATATGATCATTATCGAGATGCGAAATAACACAATCGGTTACGTTTTTAGGATTAAGTCCCAGTTTTTCTATTTGTCTGATTGCGGTTTGATTTTCATCGAAATGATAACCCACCATATCTATAAGTTGCTGACCAATTCTTTCCTCTGGTTTTAGAATGTCTAAAAGTCCAATTCCGGTATCGATTAAAATAAGTTTGTCGTTTTCCTGAATCAATAAGCAATGTCCGCACACATTGTCGTTTACGGGTGAAACAATTTTTACACAGTTGAGGTGATGAATTTGAGGCATGATGATTTGTTTTTGATTAATGTGTTGAGTAGGGATTGTAAATTATAGATATTCTAAACTTGCTCTGAAAGAGCCTAAGCAATAGCATGGTGCAAAGCACTATGAATAAGAATGATTGTTGTTCTTAGCCCTGAAAGGGCGAAAGCCTGGTTTTCAAAGGGTATATTTGTTATGATTTCTCCAAAATCGTTATTGTCTATTTTTCTCTTGCTCTTTCAGAGCAATTGCTACTTTGTAATTTAAGTCGTAGTGCGCTGCACTACGCTTTTGTTTATGGGGCCTTCAGCCCATTTTTAAAAGCTTTTAATTATGAATGCAAATTACATGATATTGGGTTTCGGGTACATATGGATTGAAATAATTGCATTTTGAATAGTTAATAATCTCCGAGAACATCTTCTTTTTTGAGTTTAGAAATATCCAAAATTTGTTCAGATAATTGTACAAAATTATCTAACCCTCTTTCTTTTGTTTGAGAAGTGGGAGACCAAAAAGTATAGCTTTTATTTTTTCCTTTTGAGCCGTATTCAATTTTCCACGTACTTCCGTCATTACCTATTTTATGAGCCTTATCTATGTTTATATGGTCAAGTAATTTAATTTTTTGGATAATTTTTTCGAAAGTTAAATTGTCAATTTTTATTATTTTATCAATTTTACTGTATTCCCATTTTGGGCTGTCAAATAAAGGTCTGCTTTGAATAAACACATTACTGCTGTCTTTATTATTTCTTGCAATGTTAATTGTTACTGTGTTGTAAGGAATTCGAAGTCCGCTGATATACGAGAACTCAATATCTTCTATACTTTCGGTATGATCCTCTCTTTTTTGACAGCTTGATAAACAAAGTATTAATAATGGGATTAGAAAATTTATTTTATTCATAAGTATTTGTTAGAGAAAATGTCAAGCTAAAATAATCTTTTTGTTCTAAAATATATCACCACCGGAATAATGAGATTAATTATAAAAAAGGAATCAATAAAAGATTCAGGAACAATTATTTCGAAAAAAGTTGTTGTAATAAGCAAAATTGAAAAGAAAATATTAAACCAACCAGTGAGAACTAATGTAAAAACTTTTGATTGGTTGGATTTCCAGATTTTTAAAAATGAAAGTACTATTGCTAACAAACCTAATCCGGCACTAATCCAGCAACTCGATATAAAAATTAAAAGAGTTCCAACACTGACAAATAATCCTGATTCAAAGAAATAGATGAAGAATGTAATAACTGCCCAGGTATTGGTTATTAAAAGAGATAGTAATAAACTTTTGTATATGGTTTCTTTCATGCTGTTGTGGTTTAATTGGTTAGTTGAAATTTTGAATGTGTAAAACAAAATCTTTGCCAAATGCTGTTTTGATGCTTTTTGCGTTAGGGATAGCAGCGAAAAGCCCACAGCCTGACGAAGGAAGTGCGAGGACTTGCAGTGAATAGCCCGACCGGAGGGAACGCCCAAAAAATTATTCGCATTGTTATTATTATTTCGCCGAAATTTGCAGGACAATCTCAAAACAAAAACAAAATGGAGGAATTTGGTAGAATAATAGTTTCTGAAACGGCAATGAATAGTGAAAATCTTCAGGATGTGATTCACTCTAATATTTCGGTGATTAATTTAATGCGTGAGGAAGGTGTCGATGACGAATTTATTCATGAAGATGCTTTGATGAGTTATTATCTTGATTATTACTATTCGCAATATGCCGAAGGTAATTTTGGTCAGTTTGTGTATAAATCGGGTTGGAATAAGGAACTGAACGAACTTATTGAAGAAGGTTTGGCTTTGATTGGTGCCGAAAAACATCTTGAATTGTTTCAGCAACAAAGTAAAAAGGTGAAATTAATGAGCAGCGTAAAGCTGAATAAATTTGTAAGCGGAAAACTGGAAGGTGTAAACCCGACTCGTGATTTGCTAAACAATGATACTTTTTTTGAATTGGAAGAAAATCTAGTGAAGCTAAATGCTAATTTCCTGAAAAATCATCCTGATTTCGAAGTGCTTTCGGTAGATGATATGTTTGCTGCTTTGGAGGAATATGTGGGGCATGAGATAAAGAGGGCTTAATTTTTTATGTGTTTAACTGCAGAGATTTTTTAACCGCAAAGAGCACTAAGGTTTTTGATTGAATGTCTCGAAATTTTCGCGCAAAGACGCAGAGGTGCGAAGTTTTATTTTCTTTGCGACTCTGCGTTTTTGCGCGATTAATAAATTCTAGTGGATTATTTTGTTCACCCAGATTTAAGCCGATTTTAAAAAATCATTTTAATCATTCTAATATGTGGCTAAAAAAATGGCTTCGACTTCGCTCAGCCTGACAATTTGAAGACGAACTCTGCTCCAGATGGCTTCGGGATTACGCGATTAATTTCAAATTTTTTTAAAGAAAACTTAGGGAATCTTTGTGAAGTGTTGGTATTTGTTTGTGAAATAACTTTATTAATTTAGCTCTTAGTGATTTAGCGATTATAAAAGCCCAAAAATGAGATATAAATACTGCCAGATATTGCTTTTTCTTTTTCTTCAGATGGGATATTCTCAGAATAAAATAAACCTTTTTTCGGAAATTAATTATAGTTCGATTCCCGCGGTTGCATTAGACGATTATAAGTCGGTTCAGGAACGGGATACGAAGTTTCAGAATCCTAATATTGCGTTGGGAATTGGGATTTCGGGCGGAGGTTCGAGAGCGCAATTTTTTAGTATGGGCGTGCTTTTGGGTTTAGAAGAAATTCATGAAGACAATTCGCAGCGTAATTTTTTGAACGAAATCGACTATTTCTCAACGGTTTCCGGAGGTTGCTTCTCGGCAGGCTATTATTTAACAATTCTTAAAAATAAATTGTTTTATGATAATTGCTCTTTCAACGAATTCTACTTTTCTAAAGCCGATGCTTATAAGGATTATGTCGATAAATCGGCTAATATTCTCTCTCTTTTAAACAATAGCCGAAACGAAAAAGGCGATAAAATATCGATGACGCAGCGAATAGATTCGGATATTTTGCAATACGACGCGCTAAATCCCGATAACACAAATAAGTTTGGAACTCAAATGTTGTTGTCGGATTTTTTTGTTCCAAAAAATAGCACCGCAACTCCGTCTTTGCCCATGTTTGTGGCGAACGGAACGGCTTTTAATAATGGCGAACGGATTCCGTTTATGCCGCATATTATTAGAGGTCTTAATCTCAATTCGTCTTTGGCGCCCAATAAAGCTTCGATTGCCTTAAACGAAAATGAGGTTAACGATGGTTATAATTTTCCGCTTACGTATGCTATAACGGCAAGTTCGGCTTTTCCGGGCGTTTTGCCTAAAGTGAAATTTGGCGTGAAAAATCAAGAGAAGATATTGTGTATTGTCGATGGCGGCGCTTCGGACAATATGGGCTATAAAACTTTGGTCGAATTACTTCATAACGACACAAAGGTGAATGATAAAAACAAGAAGGCGCTTTTTATTGATTGCCTGGGACAAGGAAAGAAAACGCCCTACATAAACGATGCGAAAATAAGATTGATTTCGTTGTTCGAAACGGCTTCTTTATATACGGTTCAAACAAGATATATGACTTTTGATAAAGATATAGAAAACACGTTTGAACGTTATAAAATTCCGGTTTCGAATTATCAGATTATTGGTTTTACCACCATTCGGGATTATTTAATCAAGATGAACAAGGACGAGAATTACGAAGAATTGGTAACCGAATTGAAAAACACGAACGACGAATCGAGTAGTTGGGTAAAGTTGTATGGTAGTTTTAAACTGGATCTAATCTCGAAGTTTGGTGAAGATTCGTTTACAAAAGATAAAGATGGCGAAGTTATCGTGGCAACATTAAATAAAGAAAAGTTCAAAGATTTGTCGCCACGACAGGTTTTAATGTTATACGAATATGCCTCGCACGTTGAAACCAAACTAAGAATTACGCCCGAAGAAAGAGAAGTTCTATTGCTTTCCGGACGTTTCGCGGCGTATTTAAAAACCAATGAATTGAAAGAATTATTGGTTGAACATAAGTAATTTTACACGAAATTTGAATTCGTATTTAATCCTTATCACTTTGACCCGACCAATTTTTAGTTATAAAAAGATATTTTTTGCTTTATTGTTTTTGCCTGTTTTGTTATGCGCTCAGGAAAAAAACGATGAAAAGAAGGAAGATGTTTCCCGCTATTTTTATAATGATCATACAGTTTCTGTAGAAATTTGGTACGGACCAGATCAAAAACCGGACAGTACTAAAACTTTTTATCCTAACGGAAAACTCAATGAGATTTTTTATTATGATAAAGGTTTAAAAAATGGCGATTCTTATCAGTACAATAAGCAAGGTGAAAAATTGGTTACATTGAATTATTCGCACGGAAAATTAGTAAGCAGAACCGATCATAAATTGCCGTTTGGTAAAGACAGGGAAGAATCGGTTAAAAAAGCACTTCAATTATTGACGGATATTAATAAAAGAACCAATTACAATCCGGTTAAAGTGAATGATTTGTACAATCGCGGGGTTTTAAGTATTAGTTTAGGAAATACCACCTTAGCACTTGAAGATTTAAAAAAAGTAGAATATTCTATAGATAAAGATCCTAAAAACAAAGCGCTTTCAGATTCTTTGGCAGAAAAGAAAGATGTATTCAGAGGCAAACTTTACGACAGATTGGCGAGTATCTATGCCTCGCTCGATATGGATAGTTTTGCTTTTAATTATTATTTTAAAGCCATAAAAAATGCTCCTGAGGATTTGCATATTTTATACAATTTTGCGACTCTTTTGCAAGATCGAAAAGCGTATGATTTGGCAAGTTATTATTTAGAAAAAATTGTAACCCAAAAACCTGAAATGGCCGATGCGAGATGGGCGCTTGCAGAATTTTATAGTGATACCGGCGAATATCAAAAAGCAATGGATAATATTACAATTGCTTTTAAAAACGAAAAAGCCATTACAGAACGTAATGCATTTTATGGAGGGAGAAATCTAAAAACGACCCGAGGTTTACTTTATCATAAATTAGGAGAGTCAGATAAAGGAATTACAGATTTGAAAGACGCATTGAAAGTGGATAAAAACAATTCGTATGCGATGAAAAATCTCGGAATCATTTATCTCGATCAGCACAAGTACAAAAAAGCGTGTGAATTGTTCCGTAGCGCTAACGAACTGAAATATTCTCTAGTTTATGATGAAACAGATTTGCCATCGTTGATAGAAAGTGCTTGTAATAATACTAAGCCTCAAATTCCAGATATTAAAAAGCCTGTAATTTCTCCAAATCCTGTTTCTACAATTGTTTCAGTTGAGAACTTTGATCTTAATTTTGATTATGAGGTTTTTAGTTTCGAATCGGTTTCGGTTTTAAAAGGAAAAAGCACCGATGGAAAAATCGATGTTTCGACATTAGCATCTGGTTTTTATGTACTAAAAGTTGTTGGAGGAAATTCAACAGAAATTTTTAGAGTGATAAAAGAATAGAAGCGACAGATAAATAAGATATAGCTCCAGAGGAGCGAAATATTTATAGAAAATTGTATTGGTTTTGTGTTCAATCTACAGATAGTCAATATATTAATGCGTAAAGAATTTCACCCCGCTGGGGTTTAATTCTATTCTGAAATATCTTTGCCAAATCTCCTTGGATCTCTGTGGAATATCACTATTCCGGAACCACTTGTTCAACTAATTCTAATCTTTTTACAATAGAATTTTTAACCAATATAGTTCCTGGCGACAATACGGCATTGGCTCCAATTCTGGAATTATCCCCAACCAAAGAACCAAATTTATCTGAATTTGTTTCGATAATCTTGTTATCATAAAGCACGGATATTTTTTTATTCGCTCTTTCGTTGTAATGATTTGCGGCAATCGAACCTGCTTCAAAATTGATGTTTCTGCCAATGATGCTGTTTCCGATATAATTAAAATGGGCAATCGCTGTGCCTGAACAAATAATGCTGTTTTTTATTTCGCAACCCGGACCAATTTTTACCGATTGATCTAAATAAACGCCTTCTCTAAAATAAGCATTTGCCCCAATGTAGCAGTTCTCGCCAATAATTGCCGGTTTTTTTATCGTAACATTATTTTCGATCGTGGCCGATTTATGAATGGCGATATTGTCCTGAATGATGTAATCATCACCCAGATTGAGGATCATTTTTTCGATTGTGTTTTTAAGGTCATTCGTAATATTCCATGGTTCTGAAGTAGAAAGATCGCTGAAAGTCTTAGAGAAATCTTCGATAAAATGGTCGATAAGCATAAGGATAATTTTTAATGGCAATTTACTGATTTTTTATTTTCGAAGATGTGAAGTTTCATGAAGAAATATTTAAAATCTCTGTGTATTCTTCGTGTATCTCTTCGTAATAACCCGCGAAATAACTTTAGAATCAACTTTGTCGTGATCTTATAAAACATTTCCTTAAATTTGCTTCCATTATAAAAAAAATACAATAGTTATAAAAATCAAGCTATGTTACAAATCGCATTTATTAGAGAAAATCAAGAGAAAGTAATCAAGGCTTTAGCAAAACGAAATATCGATGCTAAAAGCGTTGTTGAAGAAGTCGTGCAATTAGACGAAAACCGTCGTGCTACACAAGTAGAATTAGACAACACTTTATCTGAATCTAATAAATTGTCCAAAGATATTGGAGAATTAATGAAAGCGGGAGAGAAGTCTAAAGCGGCAATCTTAAAAGAAAAAACGGTTTCATTAAAAGAAAAAAGTAAAGAACTAGGTGAAAAAGCAGATGCTTTGGCAGCCGAATTGACTGATAAATTATATACATTACCAAATCTTCCGGCTGATATTGTTCCTGAAGGAAAAACTCCGGACGACAATTTGAATGTTTTTGAAGAAGGTGATATTCCGGTTCTTCACGAAGGTGCACAACCTCACTGGGAATTGGTAAAAAAATATGATATCATCGATTTTGAATTGGGTGTGAAAATTGCTGGTGCAGGATTTCCGGTTTATAAAGGAAAAGGGGCTCGTTTGCAACGTGCTTTGATCAATTACTTTTTAGATAAAAATACTGCTGCAGGATATAACGAAGTTCAGGTGCCGCATTTGGTAAACGAAGCTTCAGGTTACGGAACAGGACAATTACCGGACAAAGAAGGACAAATGTATCATTCAACAATTGATGATTTATATTTGATTCCAACGGCTGAGGTTCCTGTTACGAATTTATTTCGCGATGTTCTTTTAACTGAAGCTGAATTACCGGTTTTATATACGGCATATACGCCATGTTTCCGTCGTGAAGCAGGTTCTTACGGAGCACACGTACGCGGATTAAACCGTTTGCACCAATTTGATAAAGTAGAAATCGTGCGTGTTGAACATCCTGATAAGTCTTATGAAGCACTTGACGGAATGGTAGAACACGTAAAAGATATTTTGAAAGAACTGAAATTGCCTTACCGCGTTTTACGTTTATGTGGTGGCGATATGGGTTTCACATCGGCTTTGACGTATGATTTTGAAGTGTTTTCTACAGCGCAGGATCGTTGGTTAGAGATTAGTTCAGTTTCTAACTTCGAAACTTTTCAGGCAAATCGTTTGAAATTGCGTTTCAAAGACAAAGACGGAAAAAACCAATTGGCACACACGCTTAACGGAAGTTCATTGGCTTTGCCAAGAGTTTTGGCAGGAATATTAGAAAATTACCAAACTCCGGAAGGAATTGTAATTCCGGAAGTTTTACGTCCGTACTGCGGATTTGATATTATAAATTAAAATAACTTTTATAGTTCTTATAGTCAACCTAACAGGTTTTTAAAATCTGTTAGGTTTCTTAATTTTAGCTAGGAACTTGAACAAAAAAATAAAGCAAGATGAACGGAATTTTAAATTGGAATGTAGATCCGGTTATTTTCATGATAACAGATAGTTTTCCTTTAAAATATTATGGAGCTCTTTTTGCTTGCGGGCTTTTACTGGGGTATTATATCGTAAGAAGTATTTACAAAAAAGAACATCTTTCGCTGGATAATCTCGATAGTTTACTGGTTTATGTAATTGTTGGGACCATTTTAGGCGCAAGATTAGGACATTGTTTTTTTTATGAACCAGCTTATTTTTTGCAACACCCAATAGAGATTCTTTTGCCTATTCAGAAAGTAGCGGGAGTTTACAAATTTGTAGGTTATCAGGGATTGGCAAGTCACGGAGGATCAATTGGGGTTTTGATCGCAATGATCTTATACTGTAGAAAATACAAAGTTAAATTTTTATGGATTTTAGATAAAATGGCCATTGGAGTTCCGGTTACAGGAGCTTTTATCAGATTTGGAAATTTTATGAATTCTGAAATCTACGGAAAACCAACAAACGGAAATTGGGGTGTTGTTTTCGAAAGAGACGATATGATCCCAAGGCATCCAACGCAATTGTATGAGGCATTTGCGTATTTATTGATTTTCGGAATTGTTCTTTATCTTTATAAATCAAAGAATATTAGAAAATCAGATGGATTAATTTTTGGATATTTCCTAACTTTAATGTTTGTAGCCCGATTTATAATCGAATTTTTTAAAGAAAATCAGGAAAGCTTCGAGAATAATATGATCATTAATATGGGACAAATACTTAGTATTCCGTTTATATTAATTGGCGTAGCTTTGATAATCTGGAAATCTAAGAAAGTATAGTTTACAGTCGCAGTTTTTAGTCGCAGTTTTCAGTCGCAGTGACAGTTTACAGTGAATTACGATGATTACTGAGGCTGATCCCGATAGTTATTGGGAGAGACTGAATACTGAAAACCGGGACTGAAAACTGAGACTGAAAACTGAATACTGAAAAAAGACTGAAATATGAAAAACATCTTTATTTATATCGTTTTATTATGGTCTGGTTTTGCATTTGCACAAAATGAGCAATTGGCGCAATATTACTACGATAAAGGTGATTTCGAGAAAGCTAAAATCAGTTACGAAGAGCTTTTAAAAGCTTCACCATCTAATACTCAGTATTTTTTAAGAACGGTAGATTGTTATCAGCAATTGCAGCAATTTGATCTGGCACAAAAAATCATTCAGGAACGTTATAACCGATACAAACAAGGTGTTTTCTTAGTAGAATTGGGCTATAACTTTCAATTACAGAAAAACGAGTCTAAAGCCAAAGATTACTACGAGCAGGCCATCGAAAAAATCAAAACAAGTCCGAATGATGTTTACGGAATTGCGAATTCTTTCGAGAAAAAAGTATTGCTCGAATATGCCTTAAAATCGTATCAGGCCGCAATGCAGATTCAGCCCAATTACAATTTCAATTTCCAGATAGGGATGTTGTATGGGCAATTAGGTAAAACAGATCAGATGATCGAACTTCTGTTGACAGAATCGTATAAAAATCCGCAAAATGCCAATTTAATTCAAACGCAATTATCGCGTTTCATGAACGGTGAAACGGATAATACGGCTTTTAAAGATGCCATGCGAAAAGCTTTAATCTTAAGAACTCAAAAAGATCAGGACGTTTTCTGGAATCATTACCTAAGTTGGTTTTATGTACAGCAAAAAGAATTTGGAAAAGCCTTTATTCAGGAAAAAGCCATTTACAAACGCGAACCGGAATCACTTTCGAGTATTGTCAATTTAAGTCAGTTTGCCTTAAATGAAGATGATACTGAAACGGCTGAGGAAATCCTGAATTTTATATTGCTTAATACTAAAGATTTAGATTTATTAGTACAGACGAATTCGTATTTAATGCAAATTAAAATCGACAGAGCACAGGAAAAAGATTATCCAATTATTAGTGCAGAGTTACAACAATTGCTTACAACCTATGAAATAACTCCTTTTACCTTATCTTTGCAAATTATTCAGGCGCATTTCCTGGCTTTTAATCTTAAAAAGACTGAAGAAGCTAAGACAATTATAAAAAAAGCGTTAGAATTAAATTTGAACGATTATCAAAAAGCAGATGCAAAGATGGAGTTGGCAGACATCTTGCTTTTAGAAGAAAAGTTCAATCAGGCGTTGATTTATTATTCGCAAATTCAATTGGATTTAAAGAATGATGTTATGGCGCACGAAGCAAGTTTAAAAGCAGCGAAAACGAGTTATTACAAAGGCGATTTCGAATGGGCTTTAAAACAGTTTAAAGAGTTGAAAGCGGCCAATACACAATTGATCGCCAATGATGCTCTTGAATATTTTTTGTTGATCAATGATAATACGGTTGCTGATTCGACACAAACGGCATTGAAGCAATTTGCAAAAGGCGACTTTTTGATTTATCAGAATAAGAAACCGGAAGCAATTGCCCAGTTTCAAAGTATTCTAAAGACCTTTAAAGGGCAGGAAATAGAAGCTGTAACATTGTTGCGTTTAGGTAAAATATATGAAAGTCAAAAAGATTTTAATTCGGCTTTAAGCCAATATCAACAGATCATTGACAATCATGGCGACGGAATTTATGTAGATGAAGCGCTGTTTTTTTCGGCAGAAATTTACAACGACGAGTTGAAAGATACAGAAAAGGCAAAACCTTTATATGAAAAGGTAATTTTTAACCATCAGGATAGTATTTACTTTGTTGATGCAAGAAAAAAATACCGCGAGTTAAGAGGAGATAAAAATTTGTAGTTTGGTTTAACTGGTTATTTGTTTAACCGTTTAACCGAATTAACAAATAAACAAAGAATTAATAATACGATGATTTGCTTTTAAGAGTCTGGTAAATAAAACTCAGAACCTTAGAATCTCAGCATCTCAGAACCTTAGAAAAAAATGATTATTTACAACGTTACTACCAATATACACGAAAGCGTTAAAGACCAATGGCTAAAGTGGATGCAGGAAAAACACATACCGGAAATTCTGGCAACGCAAAAATTTTCTTCGGCAAGAATCGTACGAGTTATGATTGAAGAAGAAATGGGAGGTATCACTTATTCCGTTCAGTATGTTACGGATAGCAAAGAAACTTTAGAAAGATATTATATCGAAGATGAACCAAAATTTCATCAGGAAGCTTTGGCATTATTTGCTGATAAATTGCTTTCTTTCAGAACAGAGTTAGAATTAATTTCAGATCATTAAAGAGACTTTTAGTCTGGAAATCTAAGAATCTAAAAAAAGAAATTATGGAAGTTCGATTTCAAACTAAAGAAGAAAGTAATAAGCAACAACAAGAAGATTTTTTGAAGTTGTCTAAAACGGAAAGATTTTATAGTTTTTTACGCTTAAGCGAAAGAATGAGCAGGTTTCCCGTGAAGAATAAAGTGGATAAAAACAAAGACAATTTTATAATTGTAATAAAAACAAAATAAGATGTCAAAATTGTGGGATCAGAATATTGATCAGTTTATAGCTTTAGCGAACAAATATAAAGTTCGGATGTTAATGGTTGGCGGAGGAGCTGTTAATTTTCATGGATATCAAAGACATTCAGCTGATGTTGATTTTTGGATAGAAACAACAGAGGGAAATTTTAAAAAGCTAGTGATGGTTTTTAATGAAATGGGGTATGAAATTGATGATTTTCCTGAAAATGTAAAGCAAGAACAACAAAATATATCAATCAAATTTTCTCCTGTAGATTTGGATTTAGAATTAATTACCAAGTTTTCAGTAAATAAAAGTTTTGATGAAGCTTATAGAGATAGTGAGGAAACCACAGTTAATGATAAAACATTTTTAAAGTGGAATGTTTTGTCTTTAGAAGATTTGATTACAAGTAAAATTAAAGCAAATAGAGCAAAAGATTTATTGGATGTTCAACAGCTTCGAGAAATAAATAAGAAATAGATTATTCGATATTTTGAAAATCTAACAATCTAAGAGGTCTAAGGATCTAAGAATCTAAAAAAATGGAAAAAGTAAAAGCTAAAAAACATTTAGGACAACATTTCCTGAAAGACGAAAGCATCGCAAAAGCAATTGCAGATACTTTAAGTTTAAAAGGATACGATGAGGTTTTAGAGATAGGACCGGGGATGGGTGTGTTGACTAAGTATTTGCTTGACAAACCAATTAACACGCACGTGATCGAGATCGATGGGGAATCTGTGGTGTATTTGGGTGAAAATTATCCAAAACTAAAAGATAAAATTATCTCTCAGGATTTCCTGAAATACAATATAAACGAGGTTTACGAAAATAAACAATTCGCTATTATTGGAAATTTCCCTTATAATATTTCGACGCAAATTGTTTTCAGGACTTTAGAATTCAAACATCAGATTCCGGAATTTTCGGGGATGTTTCAAAAAGAAGTTGCTGAAAGAATATGCGAGAAAAAAGGCTCAAAAGCATACGGAATTTTATCCGTACTGGCTCAGGCTTTCTATGATACAGAGTATCTGTTTACCGTAGATGAAAACGTCTTTATTCCTCCGCCCAAGGTCAAGTCGGGTGTGATGAAAATGACCCGAAAGGAAGATTATAGCCTTCCGTGCGGAGAAAGGTTGTTTTTTACAGTAGTAAAAACGGCTTTTCAGCAAAGACGAAAAACATTACGTAACAGTTTGAAAACATTAAATTTATCTGATGAATTGCGATTAGACATTATCTTTGATAAACGTCCTGAGCAGCTTAGCGTAGACGAATTTATTGTTCTGACTCAAAAAATAGAAGCCGATGGAGTTCAAAGTTAGCAAAGAATTAATCCACCAGTTAGAGGAACATATCGTTAGCAAAAACGACAAAGAACTTGAAGTTTTACTTAATGACCTGCACCACGCTGATATCGCCGAAATCCTGGATGAGCTGGATTTCGACGAGGCAACTTATATTTTTAAGGTTTTAGATAGTGATAAAACGGCAGAAATTCTTCTGGAACTAGAGGATGACTTGCGTGAAAATATCTTAAGCCGACTTTCGCCTAAAGAAATTGCAGAAGAGCTTGATGAGCTTGAAACCAATGACGCGGCGGATATTATTGGTGAACTTTCGCAAGAAATAAAAGCGGAGGTAATCTCAGAACTTAATGACGTTGAACACGCAAAAGACATTGTCGATTTGTTGCGTTACGACGAAAATTCTGCCGGTGGTTTGATGGGGAAAGAGTTGGTGAAAGTCAACGAAAACTGGAATGTATTAACTTGTGTGAAAGAAATGCGTATTCAGGCAGAAAACGTTTCCAGAGTACATTCTATTTATGTAGTTGATGATGAAAATCGCCTTAAAGGAAGATTGTCATTAAAAGATTTACTAACCACTTCGACCAAAACACAGATCTCTGATATTTATATTCGAAAATTAAACTTTGTAAACGTAGATACCGAAGATGTTGAGGTAGCACGTATCATGCAAAAATACGATTTAGAGGCCATTCCGGTGGTAGATGAATTAGGACGATTGGTAGGAAGAATTACCATCGATGATATCGTAGACGTAATCAAGGACGAAGCAGATAAGGATTACCAATTAGCAGCGGGTATTACGCAAGACGTAGAATCAAACGATAGTGTTCTTGAACTTACAAAAGCACGTTTGCCGTGGCTTTTAATAGGAATGGTAATCGAAATTGTAGCATCATTTGTTCTAAAAGGAAACGAGGCTACCTTTCAAAAATATTCAACCTTAATTATTTTCGTTCCGTTACTTTCTGCAACTGCAGGAAATATTGGAGTTCAGGCATCGGCAATTGTGGTGCAGGGTTTGGCAAACGGAACATTAAAAGAATTTAGCAGAGGTTATTTTAGTAAAGAGATAAGCGTTTCGATGATTTCAGGAACTATTATTTCATTGCTTTTATTGGCGTATCATTCTGTAATGTACCAACAATATTTAGTGGGAATCGCGATTTCTATTTCGATGATTGTAGTAATCTTATTTGCTGCGACATTAGGAACTTTGGTACCGCTGTTTTTACATAAAAATAAAATTGACCCCGCAATTGCAACTGGTCCGTTTATTACCACAACCAATGATGTATTTGGAATTATGCTCTACTTTGGAGTAGCCAAATTGATTCTTGGTTTCTAAGTTTTTGCAACAAATTAATAGAATGCAGTGATTTAAGATCTGTAAAATCTGTGTAATTTGTGGCTGAAAAATTCGCTATTAACCAGCCAATAAATAAGCAATGAAAGTACATATCATAGGAGGAGGAAATCTTGGGGTTTCTATAGCCTTGGGAATTGCTAAATTCTCAAAAAATAATCAGGTTACCGTTACCAGAAGAAATATCGCGAGTATTCAATATTTATCAGAATACGGAATCACGGTTTCATCAGATAATAAACATAATATTCAAGAGGCCGATGTCGTAATTTTAACCATAAAGCCTTATCAGGTTGATACTGTTTTTGCCGAAATTTTATCAGCAATTCCGGGAAAAACTATTGCTTCGGCAGTGAGTGGTTTATCTTTGGATGTGCTTCAGGAAAAAACAAACGGTACTTTTCCGGTAGTGCGTATTATGCCTAATATCGCAGCGCAGTTTGGCGAATCGGCAACCTGTATTTCTTTCCCTGAAAAGGACAGAGAAAAAGCATTGCCAATTGTTGACTTGTTTCAGGATTTGGGAACAGCACCTGTAATCGACGAAAAGTTAATGGATGCAGCAACAGTTCTTGGAGCATGCGGAACAGCTTATGCTTTAAGATATATTCGCGCTTCGATGCAAGCCGGAATCGAAATAGGTTTTGATTCTCAAACTGCATTAGCCATCGCAGCACAAACCGTAAAAGGAGCGGCTAAAATGTTGTTAGAGGAGAAAGTACATCCGGAACAATTAATCGATCGTGTAACGACGCCTCAGGGCTGTACAATCGTTGGTTTGAACGAAATGGAACACAATGGTTTCAGTTCATCTTTAATAAAAGGAATTAAAACTTCTTTGAAACAAATCAAAGGATAAAATTTAATAAATTACAATCCCGAAGCTTCGGGATAAAATTCCAAATTCCAACTTGTTGGGGTTTGGGATTTTTTGTTTAAAAGTGTTATTGATTTAGTTTGTAACTTCGACGGAGGAGAAGTCACACAAGTAACTCATCAAAGATTGAAAGAAATCTAGTTGTGGAATAATTGGAGTTTATTAATTATGACAATATTCAATTAAATCGCCTATATCTTTTTTATTTAAAACTTTGGAAAATTTAATTCTATGATAATCAATTCCAAATTGTTCAATTTTAGTACTGTCAATCTTGTTTCTTTTATTTGTTAACCATTTTTTCATTACTAATGAATCAACTTGATACAATGCAGGTCCGGTAGATCTTGAGTTTTTTTTATGACACGCTGCACAATTTGAATTAAAAATCTCTTTTCCCTTTGTTTCATTTTCTGTTGAATCAGGATTTCCGCAAAATGCAGGCACTGGAATTGCGCAAATTGAATAGGCGGGTGATGCGTATGTTTTTATTTGATAAAATATGATTCCAATAAGCAGAATAATTAATGATATAAAAAAAAATAAAATATGACGGATTCTCTTCATTTGCCAAAGGATTCAGTTGGAATTTGGAATTTTAAAAAATTGGAATTTATTTCTTAATAAGCTGTATATATTTCCTCCCACATTCTGAAAGCTTAGTATACGAATTCATAGCATTTCCATAATTCTGAATCGTAAGCGTGTCTTTAGTATAACTGGCACCAATTCCTACTGGAATATCTGGCTGTTGAGAATTGGATTCAGAGTCAGCGATAGAATCATTGTCTTCTTCACGGCTAATATCACCCTCGTATTCATCCCATTCGATACCTTCTAAAACAAGAATTTTTTCTCCGGATTCGTTCGCGGTAAGATTGGCGATGCCTTTTAACTGGCGAAGTTTCGTTTTAAGAAAATAAGAATAACCCTTTTTTTCTTTGATAATTTCGATAGACATCACACACTCGTTACTATTGTCCGGTTCCGCTTGTGTTTCGTATAGTCCTTCAATAGATTCACTATCCGCGCTGGTTTTATTAAGAGTTCTTGTTTCAGAATTATTTTTCTCAACAACAGCTTCTGATTTTTTGCAAGATGAAATGAGCAAAATTGCGACCAATATAACCGTAAGTTTAGCGATATAATTCATCATTTTGAGCTTTTGTTTTGTGTCAGAATAAATTTTAAATAAACAAAACCAAAGATTCCGGAAAGTACCGATGCAATCAAAATGGCAATTTTAGAAAATACAATAACCTCAGGATCTTTAAAAGCCAAGAGTGTGATGAAAATAGACATTGTAAAACCTATTCCGCCTAACATTCCTGCGCCTAGAATATGTGCCCATTTTAAACTTTTAGGCAAAGCACACAATCCGGCAGTAACTCCAATCGAAGAAAAAAGTAAAATCCCCAATGGTTTTCCTATTACTAATCCTAAAATAATACCGTATGTATTAGGATGATTTAGCCCTTGATGCCAATCAGACTCGATCGCAATGCAGGTATTTGCAATAGCAAATAACGGTAAAATTACAAAAGCAACAGGTTTGTGTAAAAAGTGCTGTAGTTTATATGAAGATGATTTTTCTCCGCCATCTCCAAACGGAATTACAAATGCCAGAATAACACCCGTAATGGTAGCATGAACCCCTGAATTAAGCATAAAATACCACATGACAACTCCTCCAATTAAATAAGGAATCAGATTTTGAACTTTCATTCGATTCAAAATAAACAATAAACCCCATATTCCTAAAGCAATGGCAAGGTTTACAAAAGCAATTGTTGTAGTATAAAAAATCGCAATAACGATAATAGCGCCCAAGTCATCAATCACAGCTAAAGCTGTTAAAAATACTTTTAAAGATGCCGGAACTCTTTTCCCTAAAAGAGATAATATCCCAATAGCAAATGCGATATCAGTCGCCATAGGAATTCCTGCTCCGTTTTGAGTTGCAGTTCCAAAATTTAAAGCCAGAAAAATAGCGGCAGGAACCAGCATTCCGCCAAATGCAGCCATAATTGGCAACGAAGCATTTTTTATGCTTGATAATTCGCCATGGTATATTTCGCGCTCTAATTCCAGACCAATCAATAAAAAGAAAATCGTCATTAGTCCGTCATTGATCCAGTGCGTGATCGAATGTCCGCCTAAATCTTTTTCCCAAAAGGTAATATAAGGTACTTGAAAAGAAGAATTTGCAAGGTATAGCGATATAATCGTAACAAATAGTAAGAGTAATCCTCCTGATTTTTCGTTTTCAAAAAAGGCTTTAAAAGTCTTGGTTAGTTTCATTGTGGAGGGGGTCTGAAGATTTAAAAAAGAGAAATTTTCTCTATTTGTATTTATTCAAAGTTAAAAAAAATCTCACCAATAAAAAATTCAGCGCGTTTCTATTTGACTTTACAACATCTTACAATAAATTTTGATGCTTTTTACAAGCTTTATAATCGTTGTTGATTTAAGAAAAAACTTAAAAAAAATAATAGTATTTTCGTGCTTCTTAATAACCAAAACCACCTTAATGAACTATAAAATAGGTCTTTCCCGCGCTTTAATACTTTTTTTCATTCTAATTCAAATTTCCTGTAAAAAAGAAAACACTCAAAATGATGGAGAAATCTCTGAAAAAAGGCCCATTCCTGTAAGTATTGACAAAAACTATCAAAAGGATGAACCGATCGCCGGCAATGAAAAACTGAAAGTTAAATCAGTTATTCATTTTTCGAAAAAATACAATTCGCCCGAATTATGGCAATATAAATGGGATATGAAAACCGGATATCTTGAAGGTGTTCATGCGTTATCCAACGGAAATATGCTTTTCGTTATCGAAGAAAGCGATGAAAATCGTAACAATACTGCTGCTTATGTTTTAATACTTGATAAAGAAGGGAAAGAAGTAAAAAAGCAAAAACTGGCATTAAAACCTAGAACAAAATATGATCTTTTTACCACGCAGGTTGAAACAGATCATGGGGGCGGGTTTACATTATTTATCAAAAAAGAAGATCGAACTTTAACTCAGTCCGTTGAAGAACAAAGTGGCGAAGGAAGAATGCGCTATAACCTGAAAGAATATCATATCGATAAACTAAAATTTAATAATACTTACTCAGGTTATGAAACGGTTAGTAAATCAATGGAATCGTTATTTCTAAAATCTTTTCAGGAAAAAGGTATCTCATATATACCAACAGGTAATTTTTATGTTGAATATCTAAAAGGTAAAATCTTTGTTTATGGTCAGGTTGGAAAGTCTGAAATAGAGCAAATGCCTTTTGTTGCAGTACTGGACACTAATCTTAAGCTTATAAAGGTGAATGTTTTTGAGCAGTATGCAGATACCAAAATCGATAAAATAAAATTGAATAGTGATGGTGGTTTGTATATCGAAGGAACAGAAAATACCAGTGCCGATGGTTACTATTATGCAACAAATAAAAGATTTACAGTAAACTCAGATTTAAAAGTTACTACAGACAAGTCAGATAAAGAACCTTATGAATCTGTTTATCGCGGACCATCGGCACCTGAGGAAAGTGATGAAGAGGAAAGCGAAACAGAAACTTCTGCAACAGAAACTCAGGAATCTGTTGCTGAACCTGCAAAAGAAGAAACATGGTCGACCGTTACATTTTATAAAGACGAAGTAAAAAAGGAAACGTATAACTTTAAGCAAAAAGGAATGTTTTCGAATAAAATAATATTCGAAAAAACGAATTCAAATAATTCAGCTTTATGGCAAATACAATTTGTATTCCCGGATAATTACGAAGTCCCGTACATCAATAGTGCAGAAGGATTTAAGCGCGTCAATGGAGATTTTGTGTTTTGGTTGTACTTAACGGAAAAATCTAATGGAGATGAAAAACAAAGCGTGGCAATTTTCGTGATCAGTAAAGAAGGACGTCTAATTCGTCAGTTTCAAACACCGGGTTATCCTGCTCTTACTGAGTTTAGAATGGCAGAATCAAATGGTCAACTAACGACTGGAGTGATAAAATACGATTCACCATATGCGTTTTATTCCTTTACTTATCTTTTAGACTAATAAAAAAAGATTTGAATATGATTTGGTGATTTACATTTTTGTTCCATCAGTAATGGAAGAAAAATATAAAGAATTAGCCGTATTTTTGTTCCAATAAAAAACAACTACAATGAGCATAAAAATTCTGCATATCGACAGTAATAACCCAATTCTTTGGCAACAACTAGAAGAAGCGGGTTTTGAAAACCACGCCGATTTTAAATCTTCTAAGGAAGAAATCGAAAATAAAATTCAGGATTATAACGGAATCGTAATTCGAAGCCGTTTTAAAATCGATAAAACTTTTTTAGATAAAGCGGTCAATTTACAGTTTATTGCCAGAGTTGGCGCGGGTTTAGAAAGTATCGATTGTGAGTATGCCGAAACAAAGGGAATACATTTAATTGCTGCTCCGGAAGGTAATCGCAACGCTGTTGCAGAACATTCATTGGGGGTAATTTTATCTTTATTCAATAATCTAAACCAGGCTGATGCCGAGATAAAAGCCGGACACTGGAACCGTGAAAGCAATCGCGGTCACGAACTTGACGGAAAAACCGTAGGGATTATTGGTTACGGAAATATGGGGAAAGCTTTCGCGAAAAAACTTCGTGGTTTTGAAGTAGACGTGATCTTTCATGATATTTTAGAGAATATTGGCGACGAAAATGCCAGACAAGTTTCATTACAGGAATTGCAGCAAAAAGCCGATGTTTTGAGTTTGCATCTTCCGTGGACTCCTGAAACGGACAAAATGGTCAACACGAGTTTTATAAATGCATTTGCAAAGTCATTCTGGATTGTAAATACTTCGCGCGGTAAAAATATTGTTACAGCAGATTTAGTAGAAGCCATGAAGTCAAAAAAGATTTTGGGAGCAGGTCTGGATGTTTTAGAGTATGAGAAATTATCTTTTGAAACCTTGTTTCAGGATAAAAACACACCCGAAGCTTTTCAGTATCTTTTAGAAGCTAAAAACGTTTTGCTTACGCCTCATATCGCGGGTTGGACTTTTGAGAGCCACGAACGTTTGGCGCAGGTAATTGTCGATAAAATAAAGGCAGTGTACTCTAAGTAAGTGCAGTAAAAATGAACCCAGGCGGCTTGTATTATTTTTAGAGTTTTATAACGAGTTTTTTCTGTACAATTTCCAGGCGATTATTAGTTTTTAATATTAATTTTTAATAATATTGTTTCTAAATAAGGAGTAGCCGAAAATCCGAAGAGTAGGAATTAACCAATTAATTTTTAATAATAAAAATGGAAAATAATTTTAAAGAAACGTTTAATGATTTTAATGAACAAATTCCGGTATTTAAAGTAGATCCAATAATGGTATTGGTTTTCGGCTTTTTAACTTGTGGTTTATATTTAATTTATTGGAATATTAAAGTTGCAGAGGTTTTTAATGCTGTAGCTAAAAAAGAAGTTATTTCTCAGCCAATTGCAATTTTTGCAGGGTGTTGTATGCCGGTAAATATTTATTTTTACTACTTAGCAGGAAAAGAAGCATTGCCAAAAGTTTACGAAAAAACAGGTGAACTTCAAAAAGATCAATCTACTTTATTAATTGTGTTAGGACTTTTCTTTCCTATGGCAGCAGCAATGATTGTACAAGGTGATATCAACAGATTATACAAATAATAGCAGAGTAAAGCGTAAAGTTTACGGAATTATCGGTGCAGCAATTACACTGATAATTCCGTTTTTCTTGATGCTTAACAATCACAACGACCATTTAGAGACAGATCAGTCGTTTTGTCCTTTCAAAATGGTTACAGGATTTCCTTGTCCTGGTTGTGGTATAACAAAATCACTGGTGTATTTCTATCAGGGAGATATTTATAAAAGTGTTAGTTATCATATTTTAGGACCGTTTGTTATTTTATTTTGCTGGTTGACCATTATTATATTGACCACAGAAATTATAACCAAAAAAGAATATTTTACAGGACTTTTATACAATAGAAAATTGGCCTATAATATGGCTTATTTCCTCGCCTTTTATCATTTGATACGATTAGTTCTATTTGTTAGAAATAATTCTTTTGATGATATATTACACCAATCGATTTGGTTTTAAAACATAAAAAAAAACTCATAAGTTTCAGGCTTATGAGTTTTTTTATTTTATATAAGATTTATGTCTAATCTTCCTTCTCAGATAATTTACGTTCCAATTCTATTTGAAACTCTTCGATAACAGGTTTCATAGTGCTTTCAGGAATATCTGCGATTCTAATGTACATTAAACCATCTACGGCATTGTTAAACAAAGGATCGACGTTAAAAGCGACAACACGTGCATTTTGCTTGATGTATTTTTTAATTAAAACAGGCAAACGTAAATTTCCTGGTTCTAATTCGTCAATAATTTTATCGAATTTGTTTAAATCAGATTCCGCCTCATCAAAGATAAAATCTTTATCAGCATCTTTCAGTTTTACTTTATATGCTTTCTTTGGGTGAATGTATTGCGCGATATACGGATCGTAATAATTCGACTTCATGAACTCAATCATCAATGATTTAGAGAAATCAGAGAATTGATTACTAATACTTACTCCACCCAACAAATACTTATGCTCAGGATAACGTAAAGTAGTATGAATAATACCTTTCCACAACAAGAACAAAGGCATTGGTTTTTGCTGATATTCTTTGATAATAAACGCACGACCCATTTCGATCGATTTGTGCATCATATCATGCAATTCAGGTTCGAATCTAAATAAATCATTCAAATAGAAACCTTCAATTCCGTATTTAGGGTAAATTTCAGAACCCAATCCCATACGATAAGCACCAGCAATTTTCTTAGTATCCTCATCCCATAAAAACATATGGTGATAATACTGGTCGAACTGGTCTAAGTCGATAGATTCATTGGTTCCTTCACCCACTTCACGAAAAGTGATTTCGCGCAAACGGCCAATTTCGTGCAGGATATTCGGTATAGATTTCGCTCTTGCAAAAAATACTTCGTAATTTTTACTTTGTAATAAACGGCAATCGCTGTTTCTTAACGCATTAACTTCGTCAATCATTTTTGATTCACTTGCCGGCGTTACGATTTTTTTAGGCGCTTTTGGTATTTTTAAACTTGCTGTGTCCAATAATTTATGGTCCTTTTCGAAAGGATTGGCCAGCATATACGTCTTCTTTCTTAAAAATTCAGAGTATTCTTCAAACGATTCAATTTCGTTTTGCTCGTTTACAGAAATTGGTTTACCAATACGTACCTTAATTACACGGTCTTTTTGCGTAAGCAATTCCGATGGTAATTTTGCAGTTCTTAAAGTGTCATCAATTTTAGACAACCAATAAAACAATCTACTGTTTTTAGCATGAAAATAAATAGGTACAACCGGAACTTTAGCCTTTCTAATCAATTTTAGAGCGCCTTCTTCCCATGGTTTGTCTACTACTAATTTTCCGTCTCTGTAAGTCGAAACTTCCCCGGCAGGGAAAATTCCTAACGGTTTTCCGTCACTTAAATGACGCAAAGTCTCTTTAATTCCAACTACGCTCGATTTGGCATCCTTATGATTCTCAAAAGGATTCACCGGCATGATGTATTTTTTTAGCGGAACAATGCGGTGTAATAAAAAGTTAGCGATGATCTTGAAATTTGGTTCTCTTTCGAGCATTAATTTCAATAGCAAAATACCATCAATTCCTCCAAGCGGATGATTTGAAATGGTAATATAAGCGCCATCTTTAGGCAAACGTTTTAAATCTTCTTCCGGAATTTCGAATTTAATTTGCAATTCATCCAATACTCCGTTCAAAAACGCAACGTCTTCTAAATGTTTATTATGATCGTAAATTTTATTAAGGGTAGAAATTTTAAGGACCTTCATGAGAATCCAGCCTGAAAAAGTACCAAGAACTCCGTACTTCTCAACATTTATTGCCTTTGCAACTTCTTTCGCGGTAACTAAACCCATGTACTATTTTTAATTTATTAGAGCAGCGAACAAAGATAACAAAAAAGTCTACTTTTCGTTGTTTCCAACATAAACTTTCCACTTTTTTATTACATTTGAAATCCAAAAAAAAACACTAATGAAAATTATTTCTTATAATGTAAACGGAATACGTGCCGCAATAACTAAAGGCTTCATCGAATGGTTGCAACACGCTAATCCGGATGTTATTTGTCTTCAGGAAATAAAAGCCACCGAAGAGCAAATTCCTGTAAATGATATTACTGCTGCAGGTTACCCATATCAATATTATTATCCCGCTACCAAAAAAGGGTATAGCGGAGTGGCGATTTTATCTAAAATAAAACCCAATAATGTGGTGTACGGAACCGGAATTCAACATATGGATTTCGAAGGACGTAACCTTCGTGCCGATTTCGACGATTGTTCAGTAATGAGTTTATACCTTCCGTCAGGAACCAATATCGAACGTTTAGACCATAAATTTATGTTTATGGATGACTTTCAAACCTATGTTAACGAGCTAAAGCTAACAATACCTAATTTAATCATTTGTGGCGATTATAATATTTGCCACGAAGCCATAGATATTCACGATCCTGTTCGTAACAAAACGGTTTCAGGATTCTTACCCGCAGAACGCGCCTGGCTTGACGCATTTATGAAATCTGGTTTTGTCGACAGTTTCCGTCATTTCAATAAAGATCCGCATCATTATTCATGGTGGAGTTACCGCGCCGGAGCCAGAGGAAACAACAAAGGCTGGCGTATCGATTACAATTTGGTAAGCGACTCTTTGCAGCATCGATTAAAACGCGCCGTAATACTTCCGGATGCCGTACATTCAGATCATTGCCCGGTTTTAGTCGAAATCGAGTAAACTTTGGTATTGTTCTTGTTGAGAGAATAGCGGGTTTTAGTACAAGTATTATCTAGCTATTTTGGAATTTGGATTTTATCCTGAGGCTTCGGGATTGAAAATTTAATTTTAAGGAGCTATTTCCTGCTGTCCACTATATCTTTTGTGGCGAACCCCGCCACAAAAGGATGCCGCTCCCATCAGGGCTAGGGCTCACCGTTAAACAAGAAATTCTGAATTATTAATGCGCCCCAAAAATAAAAACCAAAAAGTAATATGATTAAAAAGGCCTCCATCGGATTACTAGTTGTAGCAATGTCTATGACTTCATGCGTATCCAAGAAAATTTACAACGATCTTGAAACAAAATATTCAGATCTTAAAAAAGAAAACCGTTCAATCGCAGATCAAAACGCCGATTTACAAAAAGCAAAAAATGAACTGGAATTAGAACGCGATAAATTAACAAAAGATCTTAGTGCTACAAAAGACGATCTTGCCAAACAAAAAGCAGATCTTGCAGCTGCACAAAATAAATTCAAAGTTTTGCAGGATTCATACAATGCATTAGAGAAAAACAGCAACGATGCATTAGAGAAAAACATGGCTAAAAACCGTGAATTGTTAGCACAACTAGAAGCAAAATCAAAAAAACTAGCCGAAGAGCAAGCAAGCCTGGATAAAACAGCAAGCCGATTAAACGAACTTGAAGCCATGATTGCAGCCAAAGAAGAGGCAATGAAAAAACTAAAAGAAACTTTATCTAAAGCCCTAAACGGTTTCGAAGGTAAAGGTCTTACAGTAGAACAAAAAAACGGAAAAGTATATGTTTCTATGGAGAACAAATTACTTTTTAACTCAGGAAGCTGGGCCGTTGGAACCGAAGGTAGAAAAGCCGTTGTAGAATTAGGAAAAGTATTAGGAGACAATCCGGATCTTTCAGTTCTTATCGAAGGTCACACAGATGATGATCCGTATGCAGGTTCAGGACCAACTGCAAACAACTGGGATTTATCGACCAAAAGAGCGACAGCAATTGTAAATATCTTAAGCGAAAACGCTAAAATCAACAAACAAAAACTAACAGCAGCAGGCCGTAGCGAATTTTCTCCACTTGCAAGCAATGCAACTCCGGAAGGAAAAGCCAAAAACCGTAGAATCGAAATCATCCTAACACCAAGATTAGATGAAATCGCTGAAATGTTGAATAGTATAAACTAAGTTGCTAAGACACTGAGGTGCTAAGGTTCTAAGTTTTTTATTAAAAGGCTCAAAGTTTTACTTTGAGCCTTTTTTTGTAAAATCCAAATTGAATTCAATTTAAGTCCTATCGGGGTAACATTTATATTAGATAAATATACCGCTCCGCTGGAGCTTTATTGCCGGGTTTTAATGGTTGCTATAAATATATCGCTCCTCTGGAGCTATATTGGATATTTAATTACGATTTTAAAATCTAAATTGAATTCAATTTAAGTCCCATCGGGACAACATATTTATAGAAAAAAACCATTTTTTTTCAGAGAAGCCCCAGCGGGGTGACATCTATATTGTAGAGATCTATTACTCGTGGAGTTGTATAAAGTCTTATTATTTTTTTAACTTTTGTACAATTTTCATTTGAAAAATCCCGTCGTATCTTTGAGTTTTATAATTCAAAAGCTGTAAACTTAGAATCTTAGTTCCTTAGAAACTTAGCAACTCAAAAAAAATGAAATACACGACACTACCCAACACCGACATAAAAGTTAGTAAAATAAATCTCGGAACAATGACTTTCGGGCAGCAAAATACCGAAGCAGAAGGACATCAACAAATGGATTATGCACTTGAAAGAGGCGTTAACTTTTTTGATACTGCAGAGATGTATTCTGTTCCAGCAAATGAAGCCACTTACGGAAGTACCGAGAAAATTATAGGAACATGGTTTAAAAAAACCGGAAATCGCGAAAAAGTAGTTTTGGCCTCTAAAATTGCAGGTCCAAACCCTAATTTTACCTACATGCGTGAGAAAGTCGATTTCTCTCCGGAAAGTATAAAATACGCTTTAGAAAATAGCTTAAAACGTCTTCAGACAGATTATATCGATTTGTACCAAATGCATTGGCCGGAACGACCAACTAATTATTTCGGACAACGCGGTTTTAAAAATCATGATGCGGAATGGGAAGATAATTTTAGAGAAACCCTTGAAACTTTTGACGGATTAATCAAAGAAGGGAAAATAAAACACATTGGTGTTTCTAACGAAAACGCCTGGGGAATGATGCGTTTTCTGGAAGAAAGCAAATATCAAAACCTGCCAAGAATCAAAACCGTTCAAAATCCCTATAATTTATTAAATCGCCTTTTTGAAGTAGGTTCTGCCGAAATTTCTAAATATGAAAATGTCGGTTTATTGGCGTATTCGCCTTTAGCTTTTGGAGTTTTAACGGGTAAATTTTTAACCGGAGAAGCACATCCAAATGCGAGAATCAATCTTTTCCCACAATATACACGTTACAATAGCGATCAATGTACGCAAGCCACAAGATTGTATCAGGAAATTGCTAAAAAGCATGGCCTGACATTAACAGAACTTGCCATGGGATTTGTTTTGCAACAACCGTTTTTAACAAGTGCTATTATTGGTGCAACCACAATGGAACAACTAAAAGAAAATATCGACACGGTAGATGTATTCTTATCAAAAGAAATTTTAACTGAGATTGCAGCTGTTCAGGCGATTATTCCAGATCCTGCGCCTTAATTATAAAATAAACTTCAGTGAAACCTTGACAAAAGGGTTTTAAATAAAAATAAATTCCACCAATTAACACAGAGTAATCCGTGAAAATTGGTGGAATTTGTGTTTGAATTCTATTCCTAATTATAAATTTAAATTCTGATCTTTAGGATATTTAACTCTGTAACTAATTCTGAATTTCTTGTTTTCATTTGGTTTCAGTTGTAATTGCCAGGTTAATATTCCGGTTTCAGTATTTACTTTTGCACCGTCACTTTGCAGTAATTCTACCTCAATTTCTTTATTGGTACTTAATGGATACTGATCCTTCAATAGCAATTCAACTGCTTCCTTTTTATTGTTTCTTACTGTAATATCAAAAGTAAAAGTCTGTTCTTTTTTGGTCGATAAAAATTTAGTTCCTGATTTATCCGCCACTTTTTCTCTTTTTATCGAAACCTTTTTATCACGTCCCATACTCAGATTCAAAGTGTCACTAGTTTGATTCGGCTCAATAAAAGTTTTACCAACATACATGCCTTCAAAAATAATATTAGCCTCGCCTCTTAATAAATTGTATTTACTGTAATCTGCAATTTCTGCCAATAGGAAAGCTTCGTTTTCTACTCTTGGTGCAGCATAATATTTATAAGATGCAGGTAATTTTATTTCTTTTAAAGAAACGCTATGAACTTTTCCGTTTGATAAAATATCGTAAGGAATATCAATATCAAACGAAACATTCAATTGGTTTTCTTCGACAGTTGTATAATCTGAAACAGATGATTTTTTCATTATAGGTGCCGCACTTACAACAACTTCCTTCAAATCGTCGCTTTGTACAGTAAGTCCCGCAACTCGTCCTTGCAACTGATTCATTTTATTTCTTTGCATTCCGTAGCCATTTTGAATAGCATTATCTCTCAAAAACCATGAGCTTAACATTGGTGCCTGGTTATTTTGGTTCGGCGTACCACTTGACAAAGTAAGTTTTACTTTTTTCCAGTCAATTCCGGTATTCTGAACAACTTGTGCTTTGTACATCATATTGATTGGAGACGTAACATTTTCGGCGCGTAAATCATAAAAAGGAGTCCAGGAAGCATTATTTGTTAAATAAGAAATATCCAACGGAACTATCCCTGCAACATCATTCATAATCTGAATAATTAATTTGCCTGATGACGTTTTTTCTTCCTTATTAGTATTGATTTCAAGCTTGCTTTGCAATTTATAAAGTAAATCATTCAGTTTTTGTTGTTTTTCTGAAAGACTGTTAATGTTATTGGCAATCTCGATTTGCTTGTTTTTGTAATAGTCCACCATTTTTATTAATTCAGTTACATTCAAACCTGAATTTACGCCTGAAATTTGCTGATTTTTATCTAAAAGCTGTATTGTTTTATTTTCAGAGTTGATAGTATTATTTACTTTCTGGATTTCTTTTTGTACGATTACAATACTATCTCTAACTCGTTTTAATTCAGGAGATTTTGTATCAGCATCATATTCTGAAATATAATTATTGATAAACTGAACCGAAAGAACTGTAACTGTAGATGGAGATCCTATTTGTATTGAACTTTCATTTAGATTTACTGCGACATTTTTTATTATAATTTCGCTCGTTCCTGCGGGTAAATTTGCAGTTGCTGTTTGGGAAATTTCGGCAGCATTAAAATATACTGTTGCCGCTTTTACTTTTGCAGTTGTAAAAATTGGTTTTTGTGCAAAGGCAAAAATGCCTAACAATAATAATAGCGATGTTACTTGTTTTTTAATCATCAGAGTATAATTTAAAGTGTTATTATAAAAGTATAGATAACAAAAATTGCATAAAGGTTGGTTTGACTTAATAATAAATTACCAGAATGATTTTCTTTTTAGAATTATCAATTTTCTTTTCGATGATTTTAAAAAACTTTTCATTTACCATCGGACATCCTAAACTGTTACAAATTGGGTTTAGCTGCTCTTCAAACGGAACATCTGCATATTTATGAAGTACAATATTTCGGTCGAAAGCATTACTATTTGTTTGGTCTAAACCGTATAACTTATAAGCTTTTCCAAATCTTCCCGAATAGGAACCGCCAATAGCATATTTGCCCAAAGAACTACAATTTGAATTTTTTACATTGCTAAATTTTAGCTTCCCGTAAATTCCGGTTTCAGAACCCGACCCGTGCCCAACCAAACCTTTATCAAGTACTTTTTTCTGTTTTAAATCATAAATAAAAAACCGGTTTTTTCCAGATTCAATCTTCATATCTAATAAGAAAACAACATCAGAATTGTATTTAGAAGTCTTCCCCAAAAAACTCCTGATCTCTGTTATCTCACTTTTTAGTTTCTCTTCGTAGGAGTAAACCGGTTTCGATTTTTTAATGATTTCCAGCTTTTCGTCTTTATTTCTGCAGGCAAAACTCAGGCAGATTATCCCTAGCGAAAGCAAAAAGAATAGTTTCTTTTTCATGTTTACGAACTGGTTTTATTTCTCAACCGTATAACCCTTTACTTTTGCAAAACCCACGATCGATGTATTGATGGCATTACCCAAATCATCTTGTTTCTTGGTTTTTTTAGTTTCGGCGTCAATAAATTGCTGACGTTTTTTACCCAATTCGCCAATCTCTTTCTGGATAGTTTCTCTTTCTTTCGTTTTTTGCTCTACAATTGTTTTGATTTCAGCCTCAGATTTATTCTGAAGTTCTGCCGGTAATTCTTCTTTTTTAATTTTAGAAATAGCCGTTTTATCATCTTTTACCTTGTCGACCAAATCCCAGCTTTCGTTTTTATAAACCGCTTTTGATTTACTTACCGCGCGCTCAGCATAATTAGAAGCAGAAACTCTTTGAGCATTTTTGTCCTGTGTTTCCTGATTCATTTTTTTTGCTGAACCTTTGGCTCCGTAACTAATATAGGTTTTGTTGATTTTTTCATTGCATTTTGTAATTTCTGCATCATATGGCGTAGCAATATATCGCACAGATTCATTAGAATCGATATTAAAATACTTTCCCTTTCCGTGCTCAGCGCCACTTTTCCATAGTTCATTTATGCCCTGGGTTTTGTCTCCGCAATAAATAGTATTCACATAAATACCGTTTTTTAAGGCATCGCTAATCACTTCTTTATAATTTATACCGCCCTGATTAAATTCTTCGTTTCCGGCAATATAAATGAGCTTCATATTAGTATTGTCTTTTGCCCATTTCAGTTTTTTGGTAGCATCCTGAATTACAGCTCCGCAATATTCATTGCCTCCATTCGTGCTTAGAGAAAAGAATTTTTCTGAAATCAGATCTAAATCTGTCGAAAGCGGTGCAATTTGTCTGATATAATTTGATTTTTTCGATAATCCATCATTTCCGTATTCATACAAAGCAATTTCAATATCCGGCGTTTTTCCGTCATATTTTAGAGTGGTCAGCGTATTTACAATATTCCAAAGTCTTGATTTTGCCTGATCGATCAAACCATCCATACTACTTGATGTGTCTAGTAAAAGTGCCACTTGTATTTTGGTATTTTCGGCTGCTATTGGTTTTTCGATTTCGGTATTCTTTTTAGAATTTGCATTCGAAGAATTGCAGCTCATCAAAGAAATTGTAGCGGCCAAAAGTGCTGAGATAAATAGATTTGATTTCATGATTTCGAGTTTTTAATTGTTGATTACAGATCAAACTTATAAACTAAAAAAGCACGTTTTTTAGACAAATGGTGAAACGGTACTTTCACTTGGTGAAACTTCTGTCAGATTAATTTTGTCTCACCGTATTCATATTCAGGGTTTTTAAATCACCATTTGGAGTAACCAAAATAAATTCTTTATCTGTTTTTGAAAAGGGTTTCTTTTCTCTGGTAATTGCTATTTTAACCTGATATTGTATTTGAATAACAGGTTCAAGTACAGTGGGATTAATTACAAAATCAAATTCTTTATTGAATATTGGTTGATAATAAAGAGTAATTGATTTGTTCAACTGATTTATGTTTGCTGCCTTTTTTAAGCTTAAAGAAGAACTATTGTAAGCCTCGTATGATTTATACATTTCTACAGGCAAGCTTACAAGGTAATCGTCGGTGATTTTTTTCTCAGCATTGATAAATGTTTCTCCCAGCAGTTCCTGATAGTTTTTTACTTTTTCCTGAACTAAAAGTTTTGCTTTAGTCATCATTTCTTTTTTAGCCGTTTCCAGTTCAGTTGAAAAATAATCAACCCGTACCAAATCGTATATTTCATAATTGGATAAAATGGAAATAAATTCATTAAGCTGAGCAGGATCAGCGAATTTTATATGAATGTTTTTCTTCAGTTCAAATCCTGCGGGAACTTCATTGTAAGTCTTTCGATTGAATACTTTTTTTTCTGTTTCGTATTCGTAAACCGGAACAAAAGAAATCATGTCAACAAAAGTTTCAACTCCTTTTTTAAGTTTGATTTCGTTTAATGACTGTGTAATCCTTTGGTCCATTAATTCATCTACCTCTTTAGTTGTTTTACCAGTTTGAGTAATGCTAAAGATTGCCGTATAAGCATCTGCCTTAATATTTGCAAGCCCTTTTACGCTTACAATAATATCGGTGTTTGAAGAGAAATTTATATCAATCGTATTGTTGTTATAAGATTGCTGATGCTGATAATTGATATTTCCGGAAGCTTGTGCCATTATAAAGGAAGAAAATAATAGCGTTAAGAATGTAAAGAATAGTTTTTTCATGATTATACTTTTTAAATTGATAATCAAATGTATTGATCGAAAAAACGTATTTTTGACAGAATGGGTAAACAGGTCGTTTGACTTGGTGAACGATATAGGATAGGAATTTGAAATTAGGTTACTTTACACTTTCAAAATAATGTATTTGTGAAACGTCATTTGATAATTGTTTTTAGTCTGTTTTTTTTATTGCTATTATTTCCACAACGAATAATAGCACAGGCTATTCCTATGCCGAAAAGCGAAAAAAGCAAACAGGTAAAAATTAGTAAAGCAGCCGAAGATTTATCTAATTCTTTGGATAAAAATGATGAAGGAAAAATTGCCGAGAATTACGAACAGTTGGCCAATGAATTTTTGAACAAAGGCGACAATGCAAAAGCCGAGGAATATTTTAAAAAAGCGCTCACGAGTTATACCAAACTAAAACGAGTTGAGGATAAAACCCGAGTTACCAGAAGTATTGCAAAAGTGCAGGAAAACCAGAAAAACTTTAATTCTGCAATTAAAAATTATGAAGCAGCGGGAGCAATTTCAAAAGATGTAAGGGAAGAAAAAATCAATTTAAACGATGCCAACCGATTAAAAACACAAGCAGCTCCGGTATCTCAGGCCGTTTATGTTGACTCGAATATTGAATTGCTTAAAAAAGAAAATAAAGCCGAAGAGGTTGCTGAAGCTTATGTACAGAAAGCAGAAAACTCACTAAAGCAAAAAGATAAAAGTGTTGCAATAGAAAGTTATAAAAATGCACTCGCTTACGCAAAAGACAAACCGGAATCTATAATTAAAATTAAGAATGAAATTGCGAATGTGTACGCCTCAGACAATCAGTTTGAAAAAGCAATTGGGATCAACGAAAAACTATTGGCAGAAGCCGTAACCAAAAATGATTTTAATACTCAGATCAAACAATTGCAATCGCTGGCAACACTTTATTTTAAAAAAGAGGAACCTAATAAAGCCTTAGTTTCATTAAAAGAAGCTTATAATTTAGCGTCTAAAAAAGGAAATTCGGCGGAAGCCAAAAATACTTTAGCAGCATTAGCAAAATATTACAAATCGAATGGAAATGAAAAAGAAAGTATGGCGCTTTATGAGCAATTCTTTCAAAACTTTGACGAGTTAATTCAGTCTGATACGACTTTGATCAACGCGAAAACCTTTCACGTTACAGAGGGAAAAATTCGTCAGCTTGAAAAAGAAAAATCATTAAAAGATGAATTAATTACAAAGAAAAACACCTTCAATTATTTTCTGTTAGGATCAATTTTATTGCTTTTGCTTTTATTCGGTTTTATTGTAAAAGCCTTGTACGCCATTAAAACCAAGAATAAAGAAATCGCTTTGCAATCGTTACGACGCGAAATGAATCCGCATTTTATCTTTAATAGTCTGAATAGTGTGAATCAGTTTATTTCTGAAAACAAAGAACTCGAAGCCAATAAATATCTGACATCTTATTCGACCCTGATGCGGGATATGATGGAAAACTCCAATAAAGATTTTATCTCACTGGATAAAGAAGTAGAACAATTAAAAAAATACCTTGATCTCGAGCATTTGCGTTTTCAGGATAAATTCGATTTTGAAATTACGGTAGATGATCATCTTGATGCCGAAAGTGTTTTAGTGCCCAATATGATTATTCAGCCACACTTAGAAAATGCTATTTGGCACGGTTTGCGTTATCTTGATAAGAAAGGTTTTTTAAAGCTTCACTTTAAACTTATTGCAGACAAAATTGTAGTAATTATTGATGATAACGGAATTGGTTTAACCAAAAGTCAGGAACTGAAAACAATCAACCAGAAAGTACATGAATCGCGTGGACTTAATAATACCAACGAACGAATTGGCCTACTGAACGAGTTGTATAAAAAGAATATTACTTTTGAAATTAAAGAAAAAGCATTGCCGGAATCCGGAACAATTGTTCAGATTGTTTTCCCGTTAATTGATAAAATATGATGACATTTCAGAAGATAAAAAGTGTAATTGTCGAGGACGAATTGGCGGCGCGCGAAGTGCTCAAGAACTACTTGAGTAAATATTGTCCGCAGGTTGAAGTGGTAGGTGAGGCGCAGAATATAAAAGAAGCCGTTCCGTTATTGCATGAAATTCAGCCACAATTGGTTTTTCTGGATGTCGAAATGCCTTTCGGGAACGCTTTTGATGTTCTTGAAGCGTGTAAAGATCTGCAGTTTGAGACCATATTTGTAACCGCTTTTTCTGAATATTCGCTAAAAGCTTTAAACCAAAGTGCAGCCTATTATTTACTAAAACCCATTAGTATCGAGGAATTGATTGTTGCGGTAAACAAAGTGCAACATCAAATTATGAATCATGAAATCTTTAACCGAAATAAAATTATAGTCGAGAATTTTCATGAATCAAAACCGGAAAAACAACAGGTAATATTACCAACGCTGGAAGGTTTTGAAGTGGTAAAAATGGAAGAAATTGTTCGCTTGCGCGGAAATGGAAATTTCACCGATTTGTATCTCAATAACGGAAATAAGAAAATGGTTTGCCGATTTTTAAAACACTTCTCGGAGATTTTGCCTTTGCCTTTTATGCGGGTTCATAAATCGCATATCATTAATATGAATTGCGTGAAATCGTATAATAAAGGCGGAATCGTAACGCTAAACGACGGAGCAGAAATCGAAGTTTCGCCTACTTATAAAGAAGAATTTCTAAAGAATTTTAAATAAGGTTTTTGTCGCGAATTTACTGAATTATTTTTAACGCAGATTTAAAATGATTTAAACAGATATGCGCAGATTAATTTTAATAAAAATCTAAAAGTAAATCTGTTCCAATCTGCGTGAAACAAAAAACCGTGCTAATCCGCGCTTTCACGAAGTGAATCCGTCAAATCCGCGTGCCATTTTTTTACCACGAAGACTTTAAGCCACAAAGATTTTCTTCTCATTTTATGTCATCCTGACGCAGGAAGGATCACACACGAAACTCGACAAAGATTGTGTTTTCGTTGCGGAGCATCTTGTGTGATCCTTCCTGCGTCAGGAGGACAATATTGACTTTGCGGTTAAGTTAGAACTATAAATCAAATTCCTCTTCCATTGATAAGGAATCATTTTTAACGGCAGTCGAATCCGGAGCTTTTATTCTGATTAAAGAACGTGCATTACCGGAGATATAAACTGGCTGTTGACCTATTGTATCTTCAGGAATTAAAAGACCACGACGAAACATTAAATTCTTTAAAAACTTCTGATTTTGTACTGCAAAGTCTTTCAAATTTCCCTGATCATTAAACTGATACATGAATTTTCTTGGTTTCGGGATAATAGTCGCCAGATACAAGCATTCATCCACATTTAAAGCCGAAGGACTTTTTTGGAAATAGAAATGACTGGCTTCGCCAATTCCGTAAACATTTGGTCCCCATTCTATAATGTTGAAATAAACCTCCAACATTCTTTCTTTGCTTACCACTCGATTGTTCTCCAAAATATAAACCAATAGAATTTCTTCAAGCTTACGCGAAAGCGTTTTTTCTCTGGTTAAGAAAACATTCTTAATCAATTGCATGCTAATAGTACTGGCACCGCGAGAGAATTTTTTGGTTCTGATATTCTTTAGAATAGATTGTTTAAAAGCTTCATTGATAAATCCGCGATGCGAGAAGAATGAAGGATCTTCCGTAGTTAAAACGCATTTGCGTAAGTAAGGCGAAATCTGATCTAACGGCGTATAATTAGGATTTGCGTTTCCTACTAAAACCGGGCGTTGCAATACATTCTGAATAATGGCGCGATAGACAAATTCACCATTTAATTTGTTTAGATCGGCTTCTCCGTATTTGGTAATTTTTAAATCTTCCTTATTCAGTTTACTATCAAAAACCAGCGTATTTGGTTTGTTCTTATTGAATTTGAAATCTAATTTATAATCGAAATTTCCCGTGGCTTCCATTCCCTGAAAATGCGTAAACAATCCGTCAGGCAATGAAACGATAAAGTCCTGCGCTTTCATTTTTGGGATATCAACTTTCAAAGTATAAATTGTGTCTTTTTCGGTGCTGTAGGAGATATAAGGCTTTACTTTTATCTTGTTCAGCTGGATGGTCGAAGTGCTGTCGATCGAAATAAAATCATCTCCTAATAAAAAGCGATAATCAAAACGTGCATTTTTAATGACAACATCTTTACTCGCAATTTTTGGATGGTTGATTTTTAAGTTGGTGATAGAAGTATAGCCGTCAATATGCAATTCGCTACCGTCTTTTTCGATGTTTTGAACGTTTAATCGAATCGAATCAAAACTTGCCTTTAGATTATAACGTTCGTCTAAATACGGAACGCGAATGGCTCCGGTATCTAAATTAAAGAAACGAATATCGGCTTTTTTATTTCTCGGGTCAGCAAATCCTTTTATGTTCCAGCGCTGATCAAAATCTTTGCTCTGAACATGAAGGTTGGTTTCGAGTTGTTTGTTGTCTAAAACCAGTTTATTGACCGCGACAGACGTTTTTTTGCCATTATCATCAATCTTGAAATTTAGATTTTCTAATTTCATATCTGTCGGAACCAGATTGAGTAATTTTGAAATAATACGATAGGCAAAAGTAGCGTACTTACGTTTTTCGTTTTTATCGGTATCGGCTTTGTCTTTCTTTAAAAAAGCATCAAAATTGCGGACATTTCCTTTTTTGACTAATTGAATATAACCGTTATTGACTTTTAAAGTTCCAATTTGTACATCTCCAATTAATAAATTCGATAAGCTGATGCTGGTTTCTATTTTTTGAATGTGGCAAAGTGTGTCCGCATTTTTAGGAACAAGAATAACATCGGTTAGTTTAATGCCCGACAAACCATCAAACGTAGCCGATTTTACAGAAAATGTACTGTTGTATTCTGTATTCATTTTAGTTTTTACCTTCGCGATAGCTTGTTTTAACAGCGAATCACGAAAAAAGTAAAAGCCTAAAAAAAGCACTACTAATACTATGACAAGTATTAAGAGTGCTTTATATATTTTTTGTTTTGGAAATTTCATAAATGGAGATTGGTATTCGAAATTTTTCGCTTTTCAAATCTAGTGTAAATTTAAATTTAAATTTATCAGCTTATAAAGTTTTACTTGTAAATTTTTTATAATGTTCTAAAGATTTGATTCTGTTGTTATTGTGTTTTTTGCTTTTTTTAATAATAGAAGAAATTTATGGTTTCGCGTCCAAATTGAGAAAAGCCGTAAAGTTTTACAATTTACACAATATATATTTGCTCATTAAATAATACTAAAATCAAACCAATGAAAATTTTTAAAAAAATTATGTTCTTGTCTTTTGCTATTTGTGCAATGGTGTTAGCGTCATGTAGTAGTAATGATTCTGATGATGAAGAAACTCCGGAAAGTCAGGAAGAATTTATCAAATTCACCTACAATGGGACAGTATACAATTTTGAGCCTGGCGTTATGTCTTCGTTAAACATGAATATTATGGGAAGTACGGGAATTGATAACACGTACAAAAAAATCTCATTATGGACGCCTTTGAATGTTACTAAAGGGAGTCATGACATTGTATATGATTTATCAAATATGGAGACTACTTATCAAGCGTCTTTTAGTTTTATGCCTGCAATAAAGAATGCGAATGCTAAATCTGGAAAAATAAATATTACCGCTGTTGATGATAAAATAATTGAAGGTACATTTACTTTTACGGGAACTTCAGGAGAACAGACATTTACTGTTACAGAAGGAAGTTTTAGAGTTTTAAGATAGTAGAAGTTACTTTATAAAAAAATCTCGCTCATGTACATTCATTAAATTGATGTTCGTGAGCGAGATTTTTTTAATATAATAGTGTGGTTTTATCCAAAAAGAATACCTGCCACATCTTCAATTTTGGCAACAAGCTCAATCTTGATTCCGGTGTTTTTTAAAGCAATTTTATTGTATTTAGACACAAAGATAGTCGTAAACCCTAATTTCTCGGCTTCCTGAATTCTCTGATCTACACGATTTACGGGACGAATTTCTCCCGAAAGTCCAACTTCACCGGCAAAACAGAAACCTTTTGTTACCGGAATATCTTCGTTTGATGATAAAATGGCGGCAACAACGGCCAGGTCAATTGCAGGATCATCAACAGAAATCCCTCCTGTTACATTCAAAAAGACATCTTTTGCGCCTAAACGAAATCCAGCTCTTTTTTCTAAAACAGCCAAAATCATATTTAATCTTTTGGCATTGTAACCCGTTGTGCTTCGTTGCGGAGTTCCGTAAACTGCAGTACTTACCAACGATTGTATTTCGATCATTAACGGACGCATGCCTTCCATAGTTGTAGCAATTGCAGTTCCTGACATTTCTTCGTCTTTGTGCGAAATCAATATTTCTGACGGATTAGAAACTTCTCTTAATCCGCTTCCTAACATTTCGTAAATTCCTAATTCAGCCGTAGAACCAAAACGGTTTTTTAGCGAACGTAAAATTCTATATACGTGATTTCGATCGCCTTCAAACTGCAAAACGGTATCAACCATATGTTCCAGGATTTTTGGTCCGGCGATGTTTCCATCTTTCGTAATATGTCCAATTAAAATAACCGGAATATTAGTTTCTTTCGCAAACTTGATCAATTCAGCGGTAGTTTCTCTAATCTGAGAAATACTTCCGGCGGTTGACTCTATATAATCTGTATGCAAAGTCTGAATCGAGTCGATAATGACAATTTCAGGCTGAATCGCTTCAATTTGTTTAAAGATATTCTGTGTTTTTGTTTCCGTAAGGATATAACAATTTTCGCTGGCTGGCGTGATTCTTTCGGCACGCATTTTTATTTGTTTCTGGCTTTCTTCACCGGAAACATATAAAGTTTTATAAGGTAATTTTAATGAGATTTGAAGTAAAAGTGTACTTTTTCCAATTCCCGGTTCACCACCCAAAAGTGTTAGAGATCCCGGAACAATTCCACCACCCAAAACACGGTTCAATTCGCCATCAGTAGTGTCCATACGGATTTCCTGAGTCGAATCAATTTCATTAATTTTAAGTGGACGCGGCGCTTTACCAGTTGGTGTTGGTTCGCTTTTCCAGGCCACTTTTTCCTGCTTTTGAATAATTTCTTCTGCAATAGTATTCCATTCTTTGCAGGCGTTGCATTGTCCTTGCCATTTGGCATATTGGGTGCCGCAATTCTGGCAAAAAAATGAAGTTTTAACTTTAGACATTATTTTCCTGTTTTTTCTAGTGTTTTCATTTGGTCGATTTTCTCGTACATCAAATCTTTGTTTAAATCGCCAATTGGCTCCATTTGCGAAGCATTTTGATATTTTTTTGAAGCTCTTTTAGGATCTCCCATTTTTTCATACATCAATCCTAATTCGTATTCTCCTAACATGGCTTTTGGATAATTTACATTTCCAATTTCGGCCATTTTGCCTAATTCATCATAAGCATTCTTTTTCAAAATTAAAGTTTCGATAACTTTAAAGTCGCTCATTCTTACCGGAATCTGAACTCCCAGAACTTTAGACATTACATTGTATTTGTTTTCCAGATAATCAGCATAACCGGTTTCAAGAATTGCAATTTTATTATTGTATTCAGCAGAGTTGATTGGTCTGTAAACTTCAAATATTTGATATAAAGCACTTGGTATCGCGTGTAAAACCTGCGTATAATGTGTTGTGCCTTTAAACAAATCGTATTTGTAATTTACTAACGGATTATTTGCGATTTTAATATTACTGTCTAATTTTTCTATAGGCTCTTTAATTTTTTTATTGTCTCCGTCTGCTGCAGATAAATAATAAAATAAAGGTTCTGTTAGTTTAGCAAGTTTCTCTGGTATTCTAACTTCCATTTTATTGGCCAATTCAGGGCTAAAAGAAATGTACGCATTAAAAAGAGGTTTTTCTTTATACAAATAGAAATTAATAAAACTTGCCGTTACATCATGTCCTGCAATAATTTTAAAAGGCGATGTACGGTATTTTTTTTCGATATAGGGTACTAACTCAGCTCCGATAAATTCAAAAAAGTCGGCTCCTTTTTCAAATGGAAGCCCGGTGCTTTGATCGACAGTTGTGTCGTCTTCGCGTTCGTCATTTTTATTTTGATGAACACCAATAATAATAACTTCAGGTAAATCTCCCCAATAAGAACCATAACTTAAAGCTCCTGAAAAAGGATCAAACAAATAATCGCCATCTAATAAGTATAAAACAGGATATTTTTTGTCGGGATTGGCTTCGTACGATTCAGGAAGTCCAATGGTGATTCTTCTTTCTGCACCAAGTTTTGCAGATTTGATGTTGTCGAATGTTTTCTGCGAAAAGACAGAAAAGGAAATTAAGGTAAGCAGTAAGTAAACTTTTTTCATGATTTGGGGCATTTCAGTGAATTAAAAAGTATTGAAATAGTGTAGCAATATAATACTTTATTTGCTTTTTTGTTACTGTAGGAATTTAAAATAAAGCAATGAACTTACGGGCTTAAATCTTTTTGATTTAAGCAAAAGAAATCTTCTTTGTTCAAAAATAATTTTGACAAACAGTGGTATTATTAAGGTGTAAAAGGAAAGCTTAAGTTAGCGAATTATCGTTTTCATTAGGGAAAATGATCCATGGTTTGAAGGTTTTTGCCTCTTCAAATTCCAAGGTTGCATAGGATATAATGATAATGATGTCGTCTTTTTGAACTTTTCTGGCAGCAGGTCCGTTCAGGGTAATTTCGCCTGAATTTTTCTCTCCCTTTATAGCGTAAGTTTCAAAGCGTTCGCCATTATTGATATTTACAATAGATACTTTCTCACCTTCAATAATGTTTGAAGCCTCGAGTAAGGTTTCATCAATAGTAATACTGCCAATATAATTTAAATCGGCACCGGTTACTTTAACTCGATGAATTTTTGATTTTATAACTTGAATTTGCATGCTGCAAAGGTAAATTAATTTAATGAAATGGTGTCAATCAACCTTATAGAATTAACAAATACCGCTATAAATGCACGGTAGTTTTTGTCTTTACTTTTATGATCGATAGGTAATAATGTAGATTCGTCAGCAATTACGAAATATTCTAATTCAAAACGCTCATTGTCTTTGAAAGAATTTTCGACAAATTGAATGGTTTCTTCCGGAGTACCGGTTTGAAATATTTCTCTGGCTTCTGTCAGAACTTTATAAATTATAGAAGCTTCTTTTCTTTCTTCAGGAGTTAATCGCTCGTTTCTTGAGCTCATCGCCAGTTGATTGTCTTCTCTGAAAATAGGACAACCCACAACATTTACAGGTAAATGCGTTTTTTCGACCATTTTTTTAACAATCTGCAATTGCTGAAAGTCTTTTTCTCCAAAATAAGCATTGGTTGGAGTTACAATTTCGAACAAACGTTTTACTATCGTTCCAACACCATTAAAATGTCCTGGTCTGAACTTGCCTTCCATTTGATTTTCTAATCCGTCAAAGTCAAAAGATTGCGATATGGTGTGTCCTTCGTAAATATCATCTACAGATGGAGCATAAAGAATCATTTTGTCACTTAAATTTCGCATTTTTTTTACGTCTTCTTCAAGTGTTCTTGGATATTTTTCAAGATCTTCAGGATTGTTAAATTGCGTTGGGTTAACGAAAATACTTACAACGGTGTCGTCGTTTTCTTTTATTGATCTTTGCATTAACGCCAGATGACCTTGGTGTAAAGCGCCCATTGTTGGTACAAATCCGATGGTTGAATTTGCGGTTTTGATAGTTTTTAAATAGGCTATCAAAGCTACTTTACCGTAGAAAATATGCATGGCAGTATTATTAAAATTTAGTGCAAACATAATATATTAGTTATAAACTGCATAAATTTTTGTAATTTTGCAACGTTTTTATTACCAAAAATTAAGTAAAATACTATTATGAAAGATAAGAGGATATTATATGTATCATCTGAAGTCGTGCCTTATTTGGCTGAAAATGAGGTTTCTTTAATGTCTTATGACGTTCCAAAAATGATCAACGATCAAGGAGGTCAGATAAGAATTTTCATGCCAAGATATGGAAATATCAACGAAAGAAGACACCAGTTACATGAAGTTATTAGACTTTCAGGAATGAATTTGGTAGTGAATGACTTAGATATGCCATTGATTATCAAGGTGGCTTCGATTCCAAAAGAGAGAATTCATGTTTATTTTATTGACAACGATGAATATTTTAAACGTAAAGCAACCTTTGCTGACGAAGAAGGCGTTTTGTATCCTGATAATGACGAAAGAGCAATATTTTTTGCTAAAGGAGTTGTTGAAACGGTGAAAAAGCTAAATTGGGTTCCGGATATCATTCACGTGCACGGTTGGTTGGCAGCGATGCTACCTATTTATATGAAGCACTATTATAAAAATGAAGCTTTATTTTCTGAAACCAAAATTGTCACTTCTGTTTACGGCCAGTCTTTTGATGAAAATCTGGATTTAGAAATGATTAATAAGGTGAAATTTGATGGTGTGCCGCATGAGGCAATCTCTGATTTAGAAACGCCTAATTACGAAAATGTCTTAAAGGCTAGTATATTACACTCTGATGCTGTAATTATAGCATCTGAAAACGTATCCCCAAGTTTAACAAAATTTATAGAATCTTCAGGAAAACCTTTTTTACCTTTCGCCACGAAAGATGCATTCGCTGAAGCGTATACAAATTTCTATAAAACAATGGGTCTTTAAATTTTAACATTATTATTAAACATGTATAATACTTCTTTTATTAAGAAAATTCTATTAGTAGCAACTGTTGTCCTTTTATATTCTTGCGATAAAGATTTTAATGCGATTGGTGAGGGGTTAATTGGTGATGACCATTTTGGTCTTGAACATACAGAATATCCCGTTGTAGCGTATAATCAGGAAGTAACTCCAGTTCAGTCAAACGGATTGCCACTTAATGGTTTGGGTATTTATGATAACGGAGTTTTTGGAACCACTACGGCAAATTTTGTTAGCCAGGTTGCTTTAGAATCAAATGCACCAACTATTGGTGAGTCTCCTGTAATACAAAGTGTGGTTTTAAGTGTTCCTTATTTTAGTCATGCAACTGGAGCAGATCCTAAAGGGGGAAGTTTTTATGCGTTAGACTCTATATATGGAGATAAGGCAAATGGTAAACTTAAGTTGAGTGTTTATGAGTCTGGTGTTCAGATGCGTTCTTCGTATTTTGATAGTGGTTCTCAATTTGCTCAATTGTATTATACAGATCAGGATGCTGATTTTTTTTCGCATAAAATACCTAATCCAAGTACAGGTAAGCCACTAAATGATGCTGCTGATGTATCACAAAATGAGGCGTTCTTTTTTAGTAATCTTCAACAGAAAAAAGATTCAACTGTAGTAGATGCTAATGCTACTGTAAAAACATATACTTATACGTACACTGCTCCGGAAATGCGTTTAAAATTAAATAAACAGTTTTTCCAGGATAAAATTCTTAACGCTCCGGCATCAAAACTTTCTTCTCCGACTATTTTTCAGGAGTATTTTAGAGGTTTGTATTTTAAAGTAGAAAAATCTGGTAGTCTTCCGACTAATTTGGCTTTGTTGAATTTCTTCAAAGCAAATGATAATGCTAAAATCACGATCAGGTATAAAGCAAAAACAGCTATAACTACAGATCCTGAAGATACAATGGAGGATAAAACCTTGATTATTAATCTAAGCGGGGCTGCTGCAAATTTGTATAATGATGTTAAAAATCCTGCTTATACTACTGCAGTAACTAATCCTAATAAAACTGTTGGAGATGAAAGACTTTATTTAAGAGGAGGTCAGGGTTCGCTTGCTGTAATTGAATTGTTTAGTAAGACCGATTTAATAAGTTATGATGATCAGGGCAATTTGCAGAATAAGCCTAATGGTGTTTCAGATCAGTTAGATGAAATCAGATATAATGTGAAGTATAAAAACTGGCTAGCTAATGAGGCTAATCTTGTTTTCTCTATTGATTCTGATAAAATGGCGGGAATTTGGGAGCCAAAAAGAATCTATTTGTATGATTTGGTGAATAATATACCAATTGTAGATTATGCTACAGATGGGTCTACTGATGGTACTTATAATAAAACGGTGTATAGTGGTATAATTAATTTAGATGCTACTACAAAGAGAGGTACAACGTACAAAATTAGATTAACGAGCCATGTTCGTAATTTAATAAAAGATGCAGCTGTAAAAAATGTGAAATTAGGTTTGGTAGTTACAGGAGATATAAACACAATAACTTCAGGTAAATTAAAAAATAGAATTTTAATTGATCCGGCTAATCCAAATGACTATTTCTCTGAAGTTCCAAGAGCTTCGATTATGAGTCCGTTAGGAACGGTATTGTTTGGAGGAAATATTCCATCAACAGATCCTAACTATGCAAAAAGACTTCAGCTGCAAATTTACTACACGAAACCAAATTAATAAATATATATGTGTGGAATTGTTGGATATATCGGTCATAGAGATGCCTATCCTATTGTTATAAAAGGATTAAAGCGGCTCGAGTACAGAGGATATGATAGTGCGGGTGTCATGCTATATGATGCTGAAACAGGTATAAAAGTTTGTAAAACAAAAGGTAAAGTTTTAGATCTTGAAGCTAAAGCAAAAGATAATTTTACTACAAACGGAACTATAGGAATTGGGCATACACGTTGGGCTACACATGGTGTACCAAACGATGTAAACTCACATCCTCACCTTTCTAATTCAGGAGAGTTGGTGATTATTCACAATGGAATCATTGAGAATTATGCGCCGCTTAAAGAAGAATTAATCAAAAGAGGGTATACATTTAAGTCTGATACAGATACTGAAGTTTTAGTTAATTTAATTGAAGAAGTTCAGAAAAAAGAAGGAATTAAGTTGGGTAAAGCAGTTCAGATTGCTTTAAATCAAGTGGTAGGAGCGTATGCGATTGCTGTTTTTGATAAAAAAAATCCAAACGAAATTGTTGCAGCAAGATTAGGTAGTCCTTTGGCAATTGGTGTTGGTGAAGGAGAATATTTTATTGCTTCTGATGCTTCGCCTTTTATCGAATATACTTCGAATGCAATTTATCTTGAAGATGGTGAAATGGCAAACATTAGATTGCATAAGCCTCTTAAAGTTAGAAAAATTAAAGATGACTCTTTGGTAGATCCTTATATTCAGGAACTTCAAATGAATTTGGAGCAGATCGAAAAAGGAGGTTATGATCACTTCATGCTTAAAGAAATCTACGAGCAGCCAAGTGTTATAAAAGATACTTACAGAGGAAGACTTCATGCGAATGAAGGAATTGTTCAAATGGCTGGTGTTGAAGATAATTTGGAAAAATTTCTTAATGCCGACAGAATAATTATTGTTGCTTGTGGTACTTCATGGCATGCGGGTTTAGTCGCTGAATATATCTTTGAGGAATTTACGCGTATTCCTGTTGAAGTAGAATATGCTTCTGAATTCAGATATAGAAATCCTATTATAAACAAAAACGACGTTGTGATTGCGATTTCTCAATCTGGAGAAACGGCAGATACAATGGCGGCTATTAAATTAGCAAAAGAAAACGGCGCTTTTGTTTTTGGAGTTTGTAATGTAGTTGGATCTTCTATTTCAAGAGAAAGTCATGCTGGTGCTTATACACACGCAGGTCCTGAAATTGGAGTAGCTTCAACAAAAGCTTTTACAACTCAAATTACAGTTTTAACTATGATCGCATTGCGATTAGGTAAAGCTAAAGGAACTTTATCAAATACTGATTTCCATACCTACTTACAAGAATTAGAGATAATCCCTGAAAAAGTAGCTGAGGCATTAGAAACGAACGACAGAGCAAAAGAGATTGCTGCAGCTTTTAAAGATGCACCAAATTGTTTGTATTTAGGTCGTGGATATAATTTCCCGGTTGCATTAGAAGGAGCTCTTAAACTTAAAGAGATCTCTTATATTCATGCAGAAGGTTATCCTGCTGCAGAGATGAAACACGGTCCTATTGCTTTGATTGATGAGCATATGCCGGTTATCGTGATTGCGCCAAAACAAGGTCACTATGATAAAATTGTGAGTAATATTCAGGAGATTAAATCAAGAAGCGGTAAAATTATCGCTGTAGTAACTAAAGGTGATACTCAGGTTCGTGAGTTAGCTGATTATGTTATTGAGATTCCTGAGACTTCAGATGCGCTATCTCCGTTAATTACAACAATACCTTTGCAGTTGCTTTCATACTACATTGCTGTAATGAGAGGTTGTAATGTAGATCAGCCACGTAACTTAGCAAAATCAGTTACTGTAGAGTAATTAGATTAAAATATTTATATGTTAAAAAAGCGAGATTTATATCTCGCTTTTTTTTATTGCCATATGTTTTTTCTTTATGCTTAATTTTTATTAAATCCTTATTTTTTTAATTAAAAATAATATGTATGCATAGTATTTTGCGTTTATTGAGTTTAATTTTTGATTTTAATTGAAGAAATGTAATTGATAAATAGTTAAAATTGTAACGAAATTTATATAGAATATTTATTTTTTTTAACATTTTTTTATTAATATCAAAAATATTTGTATTTTGGCTATATAAACTAACCAAAAACAAATCCAAATGAGAGTGTATTTGCTAATTATGTTGTTTTTCAGCGGAATATCCTTTGCGCAGAATACAATTACTGGTTCTGTTACTGATAGTAACAAACAATCTATTCCTGGTGCCAATATCAATTTAGTAGGAAGTTCTACAGGAACATCTACCGATTTTGATGGCTCATTTAAATTAAATACTTCCGCTAAGCTGCCTTTTACCATTAAGGTTTCGGCAGTTGGATTCGAGAGTAAAACAATTAATGTTACTTCGTTAAGCCAAAAAATCAATGTGGTTTTAAGAGATGAAGAAACAAAATTAGATGAAATTGTGGTTTCGGCTTCAAGAACTCCTGAGCGTGTAATTGAATCTCCGGTTACTATTGAAAGAATGGGGCTTCAGGAAATTAAAAATACAACAGCACCTACTTTTTATGATGGTTTAGAAAATTTAAAAGAGGTTAACTTTAATACCAGTAGTATTTCTTTTAAATCGATAAATACGCGTGGTTTTGCTACGGTGGCAAATACGCGTTTTATGCAGTTAGTTGACGGGATGGATAATTCGTCACCAGCGTTGAATTTTGTGCTAGGTAACTTAATTGGTATTTCTGATATTGATGTGGCTAGTGTTGAGCTTTTGCCTGGGGCATCTTCTGCATTGTATGGTGCGAATGCTTTTAACGGTATTATGTTTATGAGTAGTAAAAGTCCTTTTACTAATGAAGGAATAAGCGTTTACTACAAATACGGGCAAACAAATCAAAATGCTGCCGGAACTAATGATTATAATGATTTTGGAATCAGGGCAGCCAAAGCATTTACCAAGCATTTTGCGATGAAAGCGAATTTCACTTATATGGAAGCTTCGGAGTGGATCGCGGCTGATACAAGAAGTATGACTGGCGGCTCTGTTGGGCATGCTAATAATCCTAATTATGATGGTTTAAATATCTATGGAGATGAGATTACAACCTTTATTCCAAATGTTGGGCAGGTGAGTAGAACTGGATATCGTGAACAGGATTTGACTGATAATAAGGTTAAGAGTATGAAAGCTGACTTTAGTGCTCATATTAAGCCTTGGGCGGACGATACTGAAATTATATTACAATATAAAATTGGTACAGGAAGTACAATTTATCAGGGAGCAAACAGATATGCTTTGAAAGATTTCTTGATGCAACAAGGGAAATTTGAAATAAAAGGGAAAAACTTTTTTGGAAGGGTTTATTTTACAAGTGAGGATGCTGGAAATTCTTATGATATGAGATTTGCCGGATGGAATGTTAACAGATTAGCAAAATCAGATAAAAACTGGTTTACAGATTACGGAACTGCTTATCAATTGTCTTCGGCAGTACTTGGTCTTAATGCAACTGACGCTTCTAACTATGCGAGAAATTTTGCTGACTATAATGTTTCTCCAAATTTACCATTAGTACCAAATATTGATCCGCAAAATCCAAGCGCGCCAAGATCAGCAAGATTTGAGCCGGGTTCTGCGCAATTCAATAGTGCACTTGCAACGGTTATTTCTAATCCTGATTTAACTCAGGGGGCTAAATTTATTGATCACTCAAAATTATATCATTCAGATTTAAACTACAACTTGAGAGATGTTGTTAAATTTGCTGAAATTCAGGTAGGAGGTTCTTGGAGAAAATATATCATGGATTCAGAAGGAACCATATTTACGGATTATGATGGTCCAATAGAATATAAAGAATATGGAGCTTATGTTCAATTGCAAAAAAAATGGCTGGATGACAGATTGAAATTTACAGGATCTGTTCGTTATGACAAAAGTCAGAATTTTGATGGAAATGTTTCGCCAAGAGTATCTTTTGTATATGCTGCGGGAGAATCAAAAAGACATAATTTCAGAGCATCTTATCAAACAGGTTTCCGTAATCCAACAACTCAGGATCAATATATTGGTTTAGATTTAGGTCCTTTTGCATTAGTTGGGTCTGCACCGGATAACTTAGATCGTTTTCAGGAAACACAACCTGTGAGTCTTGCTGGTCAGGCTATACCGGGTGCTAACGTAGGGCCAACGGTTAATTTGTCAGGACGTAGTGCTTATGAAAATTCATATACATTAACTTCTGTTCAGGCATTTGCTGCTTCTGCAAATCCTGCTGATCTTAAAGTTGCCAATCCTAGTTTGGTAAAACCGGAACAAGTGCATGCTTTTGAGGTAGGATATCGTACAGTAGTACAAAATGATTTGTCTATTGATATCAATGCATATTACAATATTTATAATGACTTTATGAATACTTCAAGAGTTATTACACCTTACTATGGGGTAGTGGGAACTAATTCTGCAGATCCTAATGTTCAGTTAGGATATGCTGCCCTTGCTTTTGGAGACAGAAGAGTTTATCAAATTTATACTAATACTACTGCTCAGATCACATCATTTGGTGCTGGAATTGGTTTGTCTAAAAAAGTATATAAAGATTTTGAATTAGGAGTTAATTATAATTATGCTCAATTTAATTTTGATCAGAAAGAAGATCCAAGTTTTGTTGCTGGATTTAATACGCCAAAACATAGAATTAAAGGATCTTTTGGTAATGCTAAAGTCGCTAAAAATCTAGGTTTTAATATTAATGTAAGATGGAACACAGAATACTTATGGCAATCTTCTTTTGGAGACGGTATGATTCCGGAAAATACAGTTCTTGATGCTCAGATTAATTATGGTATTCCAAAATTGAAATCTGTTATCAAGGTTGGGGCAACGAATCTTTTTGGAAAAGATTATCTTCAGGTAGTGGGTGCGGGTATGATTGGTCAAATGTGGTTTGCTTCATGGGTGATTAATCCTTAAATGAAAATGATGATTCGGTCGAAATGTTTTTCTTTCTTTTTAAGACTTATGAATTAAGAAAGAGCTAATAATTTTAAAAGTTAACAACATGAAAAAAAATATAAAATGGCTACTACTGGTTTCTTTAATCGTTGTAGCGTGTAATAATGATGATAGTAATGATGAGCCGGCAGAAGTTCCTGTTGTTCCGGGAACAGCGGTTTTTACTAAATATGTAGCACTTGGAGATTCTTTTGCTGCGGGTTACAGTGATGGAGCGTTGTTTGCAAAAGGGCAGAGTAATGCTTATACTAATATATTGTCGCAACAATTTGCGGCCGCTGGTGGTGGTGCTTTTACAACTCCTTTTATGTTAGACAATACTGGCGGATTTTCTTCTGGTGGTGTGCAAATTCCTAAATTTCCAACAAGGTTTGTTTTTGATCCAGTTACAAGAAGTCCTGTAAATATTCCTGGAGTCTCCGGAACGGCTATAACAGCACGTTTAACAGGAACTTTTAATAATATGGGAGTTCCTGGGGCAAAAAGTTTTCATTTGTTAGCGCCTGGATACGGAAATCTTGCAGGTGTTTTTGCAACTCCGGCTACAGCAAATCCTTATTTTGCGCGTTTTTCTTCTTCACCTACTACAAGTATTCTGGCTGATGCCATGGCTCAGGCTCCTACGTTCTTCTCTTTGTTTATAGGGGGTAACGATGTTTTAGGTTATGCTACAAATGGTGGTGTGCCTACTTCTCAGGATCCGGTTTTAGGAGATGATATTACACCAACTGCAACTTTTAATTTTGCCTACAATACGCTCGTTAACACTTTGACTTCTAATGGTGCAAAAGGAGTAGTGGCTAATTTGCCATACATTACAACGTTGCCACACTTTACAACAGTACCTTACAATCCGCTTACAGCGAAATCAATTGGTTTAGAAAATGAGGTAGCTGGTCTGGCCACGATTAAATTGCTTAATGCGCAATTATATGGTCCGCTAAAAGCCGCTTTAACGGCTCTTGGTGCAGGAGACAGAATTAATTTGTTGTCTGAAACTTCTACAAGTCCACTACTGATGAAAGATGAGACGTTGCCTAATCTGGCTACTCAGTTGGCAACAATATTTACACCATCATTAGGGGCGCAAACAGCTGCTTTTTACGGAGCGATCTTTGGGCAAGCCAGACAGGCCAAATCTACAGATCTGATATTGTTAACTACAAAGAATGCTATTGGTAAAGCGCCAAAAGCAGATGAGTCTGGTTTAGGAATTGCTCCTCCTTATCCATTAAATGCATTTGGAATCTCATTTCCATTACAAGATAAGCATATATTAATTCCGACTGAAATTGCTGAAATTAGAGTGGCTACAGATACTTATAATACAATAATTGCTGCTGCTGCAGATGCAAAAGGATTAGCATTGGTAGATACAAGAGGTGTGATGACAAAGTTGTCTAGTGGAGGAATTCGCTTCGGGAACTTTACAATGACTTCTTCATATGCAGTTGGAGGCGCCTTCTCTCTGGATGGTGTACATCCTAGTCCAAGAGGTTACGGTTTGATTGCTAATATTTTTATAGATGCCATTAATGCAAAATATGGTTCGACATTGCGTCATGTAGATTTAGGAACGTATCCAATTCAATATCCGTTAACGATTCAATAAGATTAAATTTTAACTAAAAAGCCACTCATTGTCAAGATGTAGTGGCTTTTTTTATTTTGTTAAAAAATGCTTTTTTAGATATTTGAAGCCTTAGATTTATGAATCAAACAAAATCATGGTATTTTTTATAAAAAAAATATTGATTTTATATTTTAAAAAATTATCTTTGCGCTTTGAAAAAGAGGGTATTTTCGATAAACCTAAATAGCTATTTAATAAATACATAAGTAATGTCAAAAGTAATAGGAAAAGTTGCTCAAATCATTGGACCAGTAGTTGACGTAGTTTTCAACGGTAAGGATGTTGAACTTCCAAAAATTTATGATTCACTAGAAATCACTAAAAAAGACGGAACATTGTTAGTTCTAGAAGTACAATCTCACATCGGTGAAAACACTGTGCGTACCATTTCTATGGACTCTACAGATGGTTTGTCAAGAGGATATGAGGTAGTTGGAACTGGAAATCCAATCCAAATGCCAATCGGTCCAGACGTATATGGAAGATTATTCAATGTAATTGGAGATGCAATTGATGGTTTAGGAAACTTGCCAAAAACAGGAGAAAACGGTTTGTCTATTCACAGACAAGCTCCTAAATTTGAAGATCTGTCAACTTCATCTGAAGTTTTATTCACAGGTATCAAAGTAATCGATTTGATCGAACCTTACGCAAAAGGAGGTAAAATTGGATTGTTTGGTGGTGCAGGTGTTGGTAAAACCGTATTGATTCAGGAGTTGATCAACAATATCGCAAAAGGTCACGGTGGACTTTCAGTATTCGCAGGAGTAGGAGAAAGAACACGTGAAGGAAATGACTTACTTCGTGAGATGTTAGAGTCAGGAATTATTAAATACGGTGATGATTTCATGCACTCTATGGAAAATGGAGGATGGGATTTATCTAAAGTAGATATGCCAGGAATGAGAGAGTCTAAAGCTACTTTCGTTTTCGGACAAATGAATGAGCCTCCTGGAGCTCGTGCTCGTGTAGCACTTTCAGGATTATCTATCGCTGAGTATTTCCGTGATGGAGCTGGAACTGATCAAGGTAAAGACGTATTGTTTTTCGTTGATAACATCTTCCGTTTTACACAAGCAGGTTCTGAGGTATCAGCACTTTTAGGACGTATGCCTTCTGCAGTAGGATACCAACCAACTCTGGCAACAGAGATGGGAGCTATGCAAGAGCGTATTACATCTACAAACAAAGGATCTATTACATCTGTACAAGCGGTTTACGTTCCTGCGGATGACTTAACTGACCCGGCACCGGCAACAACATTTGCTCACTTAGATGCAACAACTGTATTGTCTCGTAAAATTGCTGAGTTAGGTATTTATCCAGCGGTTGACCCGTTAGATTCTACTTCAAGAATTTTAACTCCTCAAATCTTAGGAAATGAGCACTACGATTGTGCACAAAGAGTAAAAGAAATTCTTCAAAAATACAAACAATTGCAAGATATTATTGCGATCTTAGGTATGGAAGAATTATCTGAAGAAGATAAATTATCAGTATCAAGAGCACGTCGTGTTCAACGTTTCTTATCTCAGCCTTTCCACGTAGCAGAACAATTTACTGGTATTCCTGGAGTATTGGTAGATATTAAAGATACTATCAAAGGATTCAACATGATTATCGACGGTGAGTTAGATCATCTTCCAGAAGCAGCTTTCAACTTGAAAGGTTCTATCCAGGATGCTATCGAAGCTGGAGAAAAAATGTTGGCTGAAGCTTAATATAATTATGAATTATGAGTTATAAATTATGAGTACCAACTCACTTATAACTCATAACTTATAACTCATAACTAAAAAAAGATGATTTTAGAAATAGTATCACCAGAGGCAAAATTATTTTCAGGAGAAGTAACATCTGTTACATTGCCTGGAGTTGATGGAAGCTTTCAAATATTGAATAATCACGCTCCTATTGTTTCTATTCTTGAAAAAGGAACTGTAAAGATTGCAGCACCAAGTTTTAATTTTTCTAAAGAAGTAGCAGGTAAATTTACGAGAGTAAACGACCAGACTTATACATTAGAGATTGAATCAGGAACAATCGAGATGAAAGACAATAAAGTAATTGTTTTAGTTGACTAAGACAATTTCAAAATAATTGAAAAAAAGCCAGACAGTGATGTCTGGCTTTTTTTATGCGCTTTTTGCAGCAAGAATAGGTTTGCGAAAGTGCTTTTCTTTAAGTTAATTTTCTATTATTCTTTAATTTTTTCGAAGCCAATTTAATTTAAATGTCAGAAAATTAACAAAATAAACAAAAAAAGAGCGAAAAATGTGTAAGGATTTTTTCATATACCTGATATATTTGTAAGTATATTAACACTTAAACATTTTATTATGAAAAAAGCTTTTTTAGGAATGCTAGTAATAGCATTAGGTTTTGGAACAATGTCATTAAGCACAAGTTCTAATGATGTTGCTAATTCTTCAATAAAAAATCAACAAAAAGTTGAAGTTGCAAATGTTGTATTTGGTGCAACTTACACGGCACCGTGGTTAGGAATTTGCTGTGAGTCGCCACTTAGTGCGGTTGAACGAGATCTTATTAAACGTGGACTTCCGCCAACTAATTACACTGTTTTAAGTACTACCAGTACTACTGTAACTTATAAAATCAATTAATCTGTTTAAAATTATGAAAAAAGTCTTTTCAGTAATGCTTTTAGTAGCGTTAGGTTTTGGTACAATGTCATTGACTTCAGCTTCTAATGCTGTTATTAAGCCTTTAAAAAATAATCAAAAACAAGCTAAAGTAGTAAATGCTGTATTTGGTGCTACATATACAATTCCGTGGAATAGTTGTTGCGAGTCGCCACTTATTCCTATAGAACGTGATATTGTTAAGCGTGGATTACCAGCTGGTACAAATTACACTATTAAAAGTACCACAACTACTACTGTTACTTATACAATTTTCTAGTGCAAATAGAAATTTGCAATAAATAGTGTTTTTGTTCTATTACATAAGAACAGTATACTTAACAATTGCGAAATAAATGAAAAAGTCATTCACTCAACTGAATGGCTTTTTTTGTGTTATATTTGTACTATTAGAATCTCTTTATAAAATATTGATCAGTTATAAAGGCTCAGTAAGCTTTTATTATTTCGTTTTATCAACCTGATAAGACGCATTTATTTATGTCAAATTTTATAAAGAATATATGAAAAATATAAAAAAAGTTGCCGTGTTGGGCGGTGGTGGAAGAACTGGAAATTATCTTGTAAACCAGTTATTAAAAGAAGGATTTAGCATAAAACTTTTGTTAAGAAATCCGGAAAGCTTTTCTATTCAAAGTAGTCAAATCGAAATAATCAAAGGCGATGCGCTTGAGTTGAAATCTATACAATCATTGCTAAAAGATTGCGATGCAGTTCTAAGTACAATTGGGCAACGTAAAGATGAGCCTTTGGTTGCAAGTGCAGCTACTCAAAACATTTTGCAGGTAATGAGTAATTACGGAATTGAACGCTATTTGTTATTGGCGGGACTTAATATCGATACTCCATTCGATAAAAAAAGCGAGAAAACCCAAATGGCAACAGATTGGATGAAAGCTAATTTCTCGATTATTCAGGAAGACCGCCAAAAGGCTTATGATTTGTTGGTTGAAAGTGATATTAATTGGACTCAGGTTCGTGTTCCGTTTATAGAGTTTACAGATCTAAGTTCTGAGATTGTAGTAAATGTTGAAGATTGTTTGGGAGATAAAATTAGTGCAATAGCTATTGCGCAATTTATGATTCGGGAAATGACAGAATCAAAATTTAGTCAACAATCGCCTTTTATAAGTGCAGTTTAAAAATTAGATTAATAACAGCGGGCGATCAAACTCCCGCTGTTATATAATATCAACTTCAATTTCATAACTTTGCTTTTATGAAATTACCAGCAAACCTGATTCAAAAGTTAGACGATCGTAAGCAAAATAATTCTTTGCGACAATTGCCTGGTTTTAATAATCGTGTCGATTTTTCTTCTAATGATTATATCGGATTTTCCAGATCTGAAACGATTTTCAAATTAGCGCATCATTATTTAGTCGAAAATGAAATGATTCAAAACGGCGCAACGGGATCCCGATTAATTTCTGGTAATCATTCGTTATATCAAATAGCAGAAAAGTTTATTGCTCAATTTCATGACGTTGAATCGGCTTTAATCTTTAATTCGGGTTACGATGCCAATGTTGGTTTTTTTAGCGCTGTACCGCAGCGAAATGATGTTATTTTGTATGATGAATTAAGTCATGCTTCTATTCGCGACGGAATTATAATGTCGAATGCTAAATCTTATAAATTCAACCATAATGATTTTGAAGATTTAGAACGATTAATTCAAAAATTTCCTGATACCAATATCTATATTGTTACTGAAACAGTTTTCTCTATGGATGGCGATAGTCCGAATTTAGAGGAATTGGTTGAACTTTCAGAAAAGTACAAATGTTATTTAATAGTTGATGAAGCGCATACTTTAGGCGTTTTTGGTGAAAAAGGCGAAGGTTTGATCCAGTATCTTAATTTACATAATAGAATTTTTGCCCGAATTATGACTTTCGGAAAAGGTTTGGGTTGCCACGGTTCAGTAATTTTAGGAAGTACAGAACTTAAAGAATATTTAATAAACTTTGCCCGAAGTTTTATTTATACAACCGGATTATCTCCACATTCAGTTGCGACAATTTTAGTCGCTTATCAGCAATTAGAAATTGAAAAAGCAATAATCGAAAAATTACGTCAGAATATTGTAGTATTCAATCAGCAAAAGAATTTATTAGGCTTAAAGCCAATGTTTGTGCGAAGCAAATCTGCCATACAATCAGCCATTGTTCCGGGTAACGAAAACGTAAAACGATTAGCACAACAATTACAAGATAAAGGTTTTGATATAAAAGCTATACTTTCGCCAACCGTTCCGGAAGGGCAGGAGCGTCTTCGTTTTTGTATTCATAGCTATAACTCAGAAGAAGAAATTAATCAGGTTTTAGAATTGTTAGGAAATTTCGTATTTTAGTCCACAGATAAACCGATTTTACGGGTTTACACAGATTATTATGGCTGATTTGTTACACAAAGAAATATCTAAACCAATTCTTCAGGTATTTTATGATGTTTACAATCAGCTGGGTTATGGGTTTCTTGAGAAAGTATATCAAAATTCAATGTATTTTGAATTAATAGCACAAGGATATAAAGTTGAAGCTCAGAAACAAATAAAAGTATATTTTAAAAATCAATTAGTTGGAGAGTTTTATGCTGATCTGCTAGTTGAAGATACCATAATTGTTGAACTAAAAGCATGCGAACATCTTATAAATTCGCATGTTGCTCAGTTAATGAATTATTTAAAAGCAACTCAAATCGAAGTAGGATTAATTCTGAATTTTGGAGAAACTCCGGATTTTAAAAGATTAGTTTACACAAATAATAGAAAATCTAATATAAAAAATCTGTGAGAATCAGTTTGATCCGTTTTAATCTGTGGGCAATTTTATAAGTCTATTTTAAAAAAAAACACGGCTCTTAATACCTGTGTTTGCTCATTTCCTGAAAAACTTTAATTTTTTTTGTAACGTTTTGATTGTTTGATTACTTACGAGTCGTAATCAAATAAACCAAAATAATTATGAAATCAAAATCAAATTCTTCAACAGGAAATATTCTTAATAATATCCGTTTAGCTTCAATAGGATTCTTTTTAGGTTTAGTAAGTTACTTTTTAATTAAAATATTAAGTATCATTTTAATCGTCGCAATTATTGTGGCAATGGTAATTTGGTGGGATAAAAATAAAAGGAATAAATATTAAAAGGAGTTTTAATCATCAAATCAATCAATAACAACAATCTTAAAAATCAAATTATTATGAAAGCAACTTCAACTTCAGTTATCGAAAAAATATTCAATTATGTATTTGTCTTTTTGGCTTCAGCGGGACTTGGTTATGCATTAGTGAATCAATTTATGCTTAATCATCCAAACAAAGACTTTCTGCTTATTATGATCTGTCTCTTTTTTGCTTCATTGGCTTCATGGCAAAGAAAAAAATATAGTAAATCATAATTAATCAATCATCAATCAAACAAAATCAAAAGAGTCAATCAAATAATCATCAATCAATTAATCAATCAACAAAATGAAAAAAATATTTACATCAGTAGCAGCAATAGCTTTAATGTTTAGTGGTACAATTCAGGCACAAACAAAATCTCCAAAACATGAAAATTCTCTTTTATGGGAAGTGTCAGGAAACGGATTATCAAAACCAACTTATGTTTACGGAACAATTCATGGTATTTGCCCAACCGATTATTTTATGGCAGAAAAAACGAAAAAAGCATTTCAGAAATCTGATAAATTAATTCTGGAAATCAATTTGTCTGATCCAATTGAAATGGCAGAAATGCAGAAATCCGGTATTGCATCAGAACCGTTGAGTAAGCAATTAACATCGGAACAATTATCGAAACTAGATGCAGTTTTACAAAAAAATACCGGTTTAAAAATTAAGCAATTAGACGGTTTTACGTTAGCTGCTGTTATGGGTTTTATCTCTATGAAAACATTTGATTGCGAAACTATAAAATCATATGAATCAGATTTTATAGATTTGTCTAAAAAAGAAAATAAGAGTATTGGAGGTTTCGAAACGGTAAAAAAGCAAGTCAATATGTTGGCAAATGCCTACACAGATTCAGAATTAATTGAAACTGTTGAAGATTTTAGTAAAGCCGAAACTAAGAAAATGGTAGAAGATTATAAGGCTGAAAATCTAATGGATGTTTTTAATGATCTTGCAAACGAAAAGGTGATGAGCAAAAATGCTAAAAAATGGATACTTGATGATAGAAATAAAGATTGGGCTGAGGCAATGCCAGAGATGATGAAAAAGGAAAGTTTGTTTGTGGCAGTTGGCGTAGGACATTTAGCAGGTGAAGAAGGAGTAATTAATTTATTGAGAAAAGCGGGATATAAAGTAAAACCAGTAACGAAATAAAATCGTTTTGAAAGAGAAAGAACAAGAATTTTTAAAAAGGATTGAAAGTCATAAAGGAATACTTTACAAGGTTTCTAAAATGTACATGGACAATCACGACGATCAGCAAGATTTGTTTCAGGAGATTGTTTGTCAGCTCTGGAAATCGTATGATTCTTTTAGAAACGAAAGTCAGTTTTCGACCTGGATGTATCGCGTCGCAGTAAATACGGCTATTGTTTTCTTAAAGAAAGAAAAACGAAAGGTGGATAGATACGAAATCGCCTCAGAAAACATCAAAGACGATGAAGGAGATTCACATATAAAAGAAAGTCAGATCGATCATTTTTATAAAGCTGTTCAGAAACTGGAGAAAATCGACAAAGCCATTATTTTCTATCAGCTCGAAGGATTCTCTCATAAAGAAATAGGCGAAAATCTGGGAATATCTGAAGGGAATGCCAGAGTGAAATTAAACAGAGCAAAAGAAAAATTAAAAGAAATAATAAAAAATCAAGGATATGGATTTTAACGATATACAAAACGCATGGAATAACGAAAAGACAGATAATGTTGTTGTTCCGAATAATTTAGAAAAAATACAATCGGCAAATATGCCCTTGGATAAAATTAGAAGAAATTTACGTAAAGAACTTTTTGGACAAATTGCGGCTTTGATTATTATAGGTTTTTTGCCACTATATCATGAATTTCCGTCAAAATTCGTAGGCCCTTACTATTTTATATACGGAATAGTGGCGGCAATAAGTATTTACTATTTGTCTAAGCTTTTTCTATTTTATAAGAGATTGGATAAAGCAGCATTAACAACGAAAGACAGTTTATATGAAACCTATTATGATATTAGGCTTAATATGCAGCTTTATAAAACTTTTACGTTTGCACTAGCTCCTTTTTTCATGATTTATCTGGCTGGTTATTTGATTTTTGGAACTCCTGGCTCAACCGAAATTTTAAATGGAAATTTTGAAAATGAAAAATTAGTATTAAAAGTGGTAATTTTCATGATAACTATGTTGCTTATTGGTGTTTTGACAGAGTGGTGGGTGAGTTTTTATTATGGAAAATATGCGAAAGAAATCAAAAAAGTTATTGACGAATTAAGAGAAGAATAAAAACAATCAAACCCATCGTAATGATGGGTTTTGTTTTTAATGGTATTTTTGTATCATTGCTCATGGATAAAACGATGTAACAGATTTACACCCATTGTTTACTTTTTGATTGTTGGCAATTAATTTAAAAAAATCCGCTTTAACGTGTTCAATCAGTGTTATCTGTGGTCTATTTATTATGAAAATATTTGTAACAGGAATTTCAACCGATGTTGGAAAAACGATTGCTTCTTCTATTATTGTTGAATCTTTAGAAGCGGATTATTGGAAACCTATTCAGGCCGGAGATTTAGATAATTCAGATAGTCATAAAATCAAATCTAAAATCTCCAATCTAAAATCTAAAATCTTCGAAAATGCATATAAACTAAATACGCCGGCAAGTCCGCATTTAGCAGCAGAAATTGACGGAATCAAAATTGATTTAAATAAAATTGAAGAACCAAAAACCGATAATCATTTGGTGATTGAAGGTGCCGGAGGGATTTTTGTTCCGTTAAATGAAAGTGAAACTATTATCGATTTAATTCAGCCTGATTATAAAATAATTGTTGTTTCAAGACATTATTTAGGAAGTATCAATCATACTTTATTGACCATTGAAGCAATACAAAACGGAGGTTTTAAAGTTGCGGGAATTATCTTTAGCGGAAGCGAAAATAAATCGACCGAAAGTATAATTCTAAATAAAACCGGAATAAAATACATTGGCAGAATTGATGAAGAACCATATTTCGACCAAAATGTAATTAGAGAATACGCGGAACTATTTAAAGAGAATTTGTTGGCTTTATAGGAATCTAAAATCTAAAATTCAGATGACATTAACAGAAAAAGACAGCCAATACCTTTGGCATCCTTATACGCAACACAAAACGGCTCAGGCTCCAATTGCAATTTCAAGAGGTGAAGGCGCTTTGCTATGGGACGAAAATGGAAAGGAATATATTGATGCGATTGCATCTTGGTGGGTGAATCCGTTTGGGCACAGTAATAAATTTATTGCCGATGCGATTTACAAACAATTAACCACTTTAGAACATGTTTTGTTTGGAGGTTTTACGCACGAACCCGCTATAAAAGTAGCTGAAAAACTGATTGAGATATTACCTAAAAATCAGCAGAAAATCTTTTTTTCTGATAATGGCTCAACGGCGGTTGAAGTAGCGATAAAAGTGGCGTTGCAATATTTCTTTAATAAAAATGAAAGGCGAACCACTATAATTGCTTTCGAAAATGCCTTTCACGGAGATACTTTTGCAGCAATGGCCGCAAGCGGAATCTCATTTTATACGCAAGCTTTTCAGGGAATGTTTATAGATGTCGTTCGCATTCCGGTTCCGGTAAAAGGAAAAGAAGAGGAAAGTTTTGATGCCTTAAAAAATGTAATTGAAAACCATAATTGTGCCGGATTTATTTTTGAACCTTTGGTACAAGGTGCAGCTGGAATGGTAATGTATGAACCGGAAGCTTTGGCAAAACTCATTCAGATTTGCTCAGAAAATAAAGTGTTGACCATTGCCGATGAAGTCATGACAGGTTTTGGTAAAACAGGAAAAACCTTTGCGATGGATTATGTTTCGGAACAACCAGATATGATTTGTCTTTCTAAAGCTTTAACCGGAGGGACAATCCCAATGGCGATTACCACTTTTACACAAGAAGTTTTTGATGCTTTTTATGATGACGATATCAATAAAGCACTATTTCACGGACATACTTTTACAGCAAACCCAACAGGTTGTGCTGCGGCTCTCGCAAGTATTGATCTACTAGAAACCGATGAAATGCAGGCTAATATTGAAAGAATCAATGCTAGTCATTTAAACTTTCAGAAGAAAATCGAAAAGCATTCAAAAGTAATTATTGCCAGAACATTGGGCGTTATTTTTGCGGTTGAAATAAAATCAGATTCTGAAGAAAGTTATTACGGATCTATGCGAACGAAGCTTTATAATTTCTTTATTGATAAAGGAGTTGTTTTGCGTCCGGTTGGAAATATTGTGTACATCTTGCCTCCATATATTATGACAGATGAACAACTTGGTAAAGTATATCAAACAATCGAGGAAGCGATAGAAATGGTATAAGTTTTTGTAAACCATATAAGCTATATAAGTTCATTTAATAAACGTACGTTTATGTTAACTTATATAGCTTATATGGTTTAATTCATATTCTAGTTTTTTTACGAACTTTGCGATTAAAAATCCACAACATTGAATAATAAAATATCTATAACGGCTTTCTCTTCTATTTCGCCTTTAGGAAATACTTCTGAAGGAGTTTGGGAAAAATATCTTGACAATCAGCATTGTTTTTCTAAGCAGTTTTTAGATCAGCAAGAAACTTCGGTGGCTTCTCTTGATCCTGAATCGAAACAAATAATAGCGGAATTAAGAGAGTCAGACATTAAATATAAATTTCTTGACGATTCGGTTTTGTTTGCGATAGCAGCATCACGAAAAGCAGTTGAACAAGCAGGATGGAATTCAGATGCTATTTTCGGAATCAATATTGGTTCCTCTCGCGGTGCAACAGATTTATTCGAAAAACATTACAAAGAATATCTAGATACTGGTAAAGCACAAACTTTAGCGTCGCCAACGACTACTTTAGGAAACATCTCTTCGTGGATTGCACATGATTTGCAAAATAATGGTCCCGAAATCTCGCATTCTATAACGTGTTCTACAGCGCTTCATGCTTTATTAAATGGGGTTGCGTGGCTGAAGTCCGGAATGGCAGATAAGTTTTTGGTGGGAGGAAGTGAAGCACCTTTAACTGATTTTACGATTGCTCAAATGCGGGCTTTAAAGATCTATTCAAGAATTAATCAGGATGAAGACTTGTGGCCAAACTTAGCATTTGATTTTGAGAAAACTCAAAATACTATGATTTTAGGCGAAGGTGCAGGGGTTTGTTGTCTAGAGGCAGGGGAGAAGGAAAATGCCATTGCATATGTAATAGGTATTGGATATGCCACTGAGATTTTAGAGCACAATATTTCTATTTCTGCAGAAGCAACTTGTTTTCAGAAATCGATGAAAATGGCTTTAAAAGATATTCCTTTTGAAAGTGTTGATGCCATAGTAATGCATGCGCCCGGAACTATAAAAGGAGACTTAACAGAACTACGTGCCATCGAAAAAGTTTTTGGATCAGAACTACCTTTATTAACGACTAATAAATGGAAAGTTGGACATACCTTTGGAGCATCTGGAATTTTAAGTTTAGAATTGGCATTGTTAATGTTTCAGCATGACACTTTCGTTGAAGTGCCCTTTGGGACAAAACAAAATCAGACAAAATCGATCAATAGAATTTTAATAAATGCCGTAGGTTTTGGCGGAAATGCGGTTAGTGTTTTAATCGAAAAACCCAATTAGTATTTTTAGAATAACATTCTATAAAACAAAAAATCCATCAACCGAAGCTGATGGATTTTTTTTGAATTTATGTTTTATATATTATTGAAATATGATCTTTCTGGTTGTTATAAAATCATTATCTAAAGTCACTTTTACCAATAAAACCTGATTGCTAAATGGCAGGTTTTGAATTTGTAATTCAGTATTCGAAACTTTATTTTTACTGTAAAGCGTTTTTCCTGTAATATCAAAAATGGTAACGTCTTTAATGTTTTCTAATGATGATAAAACGTCTATAGTTTTGTTTTTTACCGAAACTAAAATGCCGTCTTCGATGTTTTCAAAATCTCCGGTTCCTAGTGTTTTGTTGGTGTAACGTAATACAAAACGTTCTGCAAAAGTTCCTATTTCGGCAATAAAATTATAATCGCTGGTATTTAAATTATGAATCGCACCTGTTTTCTTATCTTCAAGATAAATGGCTTGCTTGCTTAATGCTCCTTCTGCACGGTCTATGGCTATAGTAAACTCACCATCGATGGTTGATTTATATCCTAACGGAATCAAATCACTATTCTCAAAAGGTAAAGCACGTCCCTGAATCGTTAACTTTTTGGATTCGTTTATGCTATAAAAATCTACATAAGGATTACCATTTAAAGTAGTAGCATCATAATTATTATCGAAGCTGTTGGTGGCCTCATCAAAATAACCAATTAAAATTTGTTTGAAGGCTCCTTTGGCATTTTTAAAGTCTAGCCATAAACGATCTCTTACCGCGGTAGTGTTGTTGGTTTTGAAAAATTGTGAATTATTCGTTCCGGCTATTCTCATTTCATTGGTAAACTTAATGGGAGTATTTGTCAATGTTCTTAAGAAAAATCCCTGACCTGAGGCAATACTTCCTGTTGGTTTATTGTCGTTTGGATCTGCTGTTGGGTCTGATAATGCCTCACGCGTTGTTACGCTTCCCGATAAATTAAAAACAGCATAATCATTACTGGTATAATAATAAATATTAGGTTTAGTAGGATCTGTATTGTCAGGTGAAGTGTTATGTGTCCAGAAATACAATGTCCCCAAAATAGTTGGGTTAGGTCCTTTTGTGTTTTCCTGAATAAATTTAACTGCATCCAGAGCAGAAGGATACGGATTTCCGACAAGATTCCATTTTGC
>NZ_CADCSU010000039.1 GCF_902804475.1 Flavobacterium bizetiae | reverse complement strand
AACTCGCAGGAACGAACAGTTTACTTTTGCTTCCTTTCTCAATCATAAATTTAATTAAATTTCAAAAAACAAATCTAAAGGAGGAACGAAGGATCACACGCGGGATTCTACAAAGATTGGCGATATAGATTGCGGAGTTTCTGGTGTGATCCTTCGTTCCTCAGGATGACAAGTTATACGAGAAAACATTCTTATGAAAATGATTGCCCTAGCCCCGATAGAAGAGGAAATCCTTTTGTGGCGGTGTTCGCCACAAAAGATTACTTCGTCAGTTCGCTATCGCTCGGGTGGAACGGATAGCGGGATTAGCTCCTGAAAAAAAGCTTTATCATAGAAATTACGATTACAGAAAAGTATATAATTAAAAAAGCCTTTAGAAAATTTCTTCTCTAAAGGCTTTTTTATCTTAAAGTAAGAGTCTGTTATTTGACTGTTACTGTATAACTTAGTATTGAAGAACCATCAATAGTAGTAAATTTAATTCTATCGTAGAGTCCTGCCGGAACTCCTGTAGGTACTTTAAGTACAGCTCTGTACGGCGTAATACTCACAATTTCGAGAGGATAGGTTTGAGTTTTGGTTTTGTTATTGTAAACGACAGCGGCTGTGATGGTATTCATCATCCCTCCGCGTAATTCGAAGGTTTCCCCAATTTGTTTCTCAACAGGGCTGCCATATCTTTCTACTGAAAAATAGTCGGGTTCTGCAACCTCAACTTTAAATCGGTTGTCTACGCTGGTGTTTTGCAATATAAAAGCTCCATTTTTGATGCGCATATCGTATTTTCCTTCAGGCATATTTTCAGGAAGAAAATAGTATACTCCATAATTTGGAAATAATGGCAGACCTCCAACACCTAAATAGGCTATTTCTGCGGTATATTCTGTTTTTTGATCTGCAGCTGCTACAAAATACACTCTTGTATCTTTAAGGCTTAACCATAAATTATCGATACCATTTCCGGATTCGTTATTGATCATTCTTTGCAGAAAACCTTTGTTTAAAAAGTCTCCATTGTTATATGTCCAGCTTTTTGGTTCTTTTTGTCTAATATCGATTTTAATGGTATATTTTTTTGTAGTACCGGCTTTTGAAGTAACGGTATATACGGTACCATCTTTAAACGGAACTTCTGCGCCTAATGCCGGACTAATAGTAGCTTCTGTGCCCAAAACAATTTCTGGTTTTATCGTTTCCGGAATTGCCATATAACTGCTCCAGATAAAAAGAATATTCTCCTCTGTTATAGCAGCGCTTATGGCATTGTTTTCGGCATCCTTAAAGGTAAACGATTCAATTTGGGTATATCCGGGAACTTTAATTACATCGCCGGGAATGTCATTTATTTTATCAACATATTCTGTATCGCAGGAAAAAAATAGTGTTGATAAGAAAAGTAGTATAGCCGTATGTAAAAATATACCGGTATTGTTGCTTTTATCCATGATTATATGGGTTATTTAATTTTTAAATGATTTTATTTATTAGTTTTGCAGCGCATTGATTAGTCTGCTTTTATATTTTTAAAATGCCTGTACTGTCGATGCTTACGGTAATTTATAATGCCGTTTGATAGTCATGGGGGAATGATATGGTAGGGGTAATATGCAGAGATCGCCGGTCAGCTTTTACTGCAAGTAACCTGTAGACATTTCGTGATCCCATGTTCTTTTTTTTCGCCGTTATTAATTATAATACTTTTGTCCAGTTATAGCTTATTGTACTGCTTGATGTACCTGGAGCAACGCTTGTTACTTTTACTAAATAAGCTTCTGTAGCTGATGAAGGGCTGGTAACTGATGTTGCATCTGTTCCTGAATTTGTTTTCCAGATTACAATTGCTTTAGCAGGAGTCATAACGTGTGTTGTGATATTGTATGAGTAATATCCTAAACCGTAATTAGTTCCTGAGATAGTACCGTTATATCCTAGTACATTGTATTTGTCAGTTGGGGCAGTACCAAGATTAGCAGCTGCATTTTTAACAGCTACTGCTGTTTTCCATGTTCCCCACTCATCACAAGCTGCTGTTAGGTCTATTGTGCCTACGTACCATTTACCTGTATTACCTACAGGACGAATAGAAGCACCATAAATACCTTCCCATTGTACGTTTACACCGCCAATTGTTGCAGCAACCGGAGTCCAGTTTGCATCAACTGATGATGGAGCTTGCCATCTGTTTACTGTTACAGATGTTGAAGTTACAGTACAAAGATCAAGTAACGCTTTTTTCGTTTGATTGTTTGATACTTCTTGTTCTTTTGCTTGCGCTTGTGAATCAGCAATTTGGTCGTCAGAGCTACAAGATGTAATTGAAATAGCAGCCAATGCTACAATTGATAAAATTAATTTTTTCATAATTTTTTATATTAAATAGATTAAGTGGCTTATTTCATTACCCCGGCTACGAAGACAGGCATTTTTTTATTGTCTTAAATTTTAATTAGTTATCCTGAACGGATATTTCATAGTTTTAGTGATATTATAGCTTTCCATCATCAGCCAGTAATCAGTATCGGTTTGAAGACCAGTTTCGATAGCATCAAAAGAATACATTACATAAAAACTTGTAATATCGACTCCGTCATTGTATTGCTTCAATTGCAATTTTTTGTTTCCGTCTTTGTCTACTATAAAAAGTTTAGTTACTTCATAAGATGGTACAAAATTTTCTCCGGTTACTTTTATCGAAGCTCCTGCCTGAACGGTAAAAGTAGAAGTCTCGGTTGATAGCTCTTTTAAAGTTAATGCAGCTTGTTGTATCACAATCTTTACTGTATAAACTGCGGTTGTTCCGTCGGCTGCTTTTGTGGTATAGGTTACAGGAGTTTTGCTAAATACAGGTAATAATTCTGTTGCAGCAGGAGTAATAGTCGTTTTTTCCGGTAATGCTATAGCGGTTTCCAGATATTGGTATTCGTAAAAGGACGGTAGATAAACCGTAATCGTTTTTTTTACGTTATCTACAGCGCTGTATAAAGCCTGACTCTCGCCCGGATTGACCACGCGAAATGATATAATGCGCTTAGCATCAAGATTGGTTACGATCTCTTTGACTGTTTCTCCTTTTACATCGGTCCATCTGTCTTCTTCGCTGCTGCATGCAGTTAAGAAACTAAATAGGGTGAAGGAAGAAAAAAACAGCATTGTTTTTAAAGGGGTAATTTTAATAGTCATGTTAATTTGGATAGAGTTATTTAATTGAAAATTTAGTGCTTCCGGCCGGCACCATTACATAATCGAAAGTGTAGAACATATGTGGAGTATCCTTGAACCACTCGGCAGAATTATATACATCTTTATAAACTGATATCATTTTAATTTTAGCGTAATTGCCATTTGCCGTTTTAAGAATTATGGTTCTGGCAGGAATAACTTTTCCGTTAGCAATTTTAAGAGGTTCGCCAAGCGCATAAGCTACGTGGGCCTTTTGCGGATTAGTTCCGTCGGTTACCACTTCGCCACCAAAATCATATAAATACCATCCAATTCCGTTACCAAACGAACCTGCATCATCTGTTCCTATAAGATCTATACCGGTTTTAAACTGACTGTCTGCGGGAATATCAACGACTTCGTTAAAAGGTTTTTCTACTATGGTAATACCACCTTTACCGCCGGCAAGAGCGCCATTGTTTTGTGAATTACTGCCATTATTTCCTGATAAAAAACTAGCATAAAGTCCGCCAAAAGCAAGATCCCATTTTTTTGTCTTTTTAAAAGAACCATCTACAGCTTTGTTTTCTTCCAGACTATAATAAAGTGTTGCTGATGGAGCAGTAGGATTAGCATCAGAAGTACTGCCTTCATAATTTTTTACATGTATTACTTTATTAAAAAGTCCTGTGTCCGGTACTTCTGTTCCCGGGTTTCCGCCATTTTCATTTTCTGATTCAGCTGGTTTATCGTCTGATGAACATGCTGTAAGTGTAATGATAAGAAGAAAAGCGGTCAATAAAATTTGTGGTATTTTTATTTGGGTTTTAATTTTTTTCATTTGGATAATTATTTTGTGTTTAAATTTTTACTTCCGTCATTTTGAACATAATATCTAAAGGTAAAATAGGGTGCTGGCCAGTTAAGATCTGTTACCGCAGGCGGATTGCCTTTGTAAGCATTGATAAGTTGTAACTTGGCATATTTTCCGTTCGGAAGTCTGATGGCATACGTTCTGTTTGGAATAGACTGCATAATGTGACTACTTAAACTATAGTAAAACCAACCCGCAGAACTTTCAGAAGATGCCCAGCCAATTTTAGTAACTTCACTAGCATCAAAACTGGCATCTGTAGGTGCCTGATTTACATTTTTATAATCATCATTAACCAAAATCACGGCTGTTTTTTCGGCTGGTCCGCCAAAACCGGGATTGTATTGGTATTTGGCATTATTTACAAAAACTTCACTGTTGTAAGGTCCTGTAAAAGCCAGATCCCAATTGCCTGTTTTCATGTATTGCAGAGAATCTGCTTTTGTATGAAGCCATATTTGTTTCTGATCGCTAAAACGGAAAAGAAACGTATGAAAACTTCTTTGTTCTTTACCATCGGTTCCGCCTCCCATAGAAGCTCCCGTATCTCCCGCCAGATCACTAATTACTGTACTTTTCCCGTCTGTGAGAGAAGCTGTTGTATCCTCTTCATTACTGCTGCATGATGTAAAAAAGGTTACTGTAAAAAGCAGTACCAGCGTGCAGTATTTTTTAACTGTTTTGTTTGTTATCATTTAGAAAGTATTAATGTTTAATTTGTTTTTATTGATCTTTAAAGAACCGATAACTTAATCCGGCGAGAAGTATTCTTCCGGGCTGTCCGGGCATTAACGGATCTGTATAATTGAAGATATTGTCTGCTGTGAATCTGATACTGAGATGATCTTTTAAAAGACGTTTTTCAAGACTCGCATTCGTAAGGAAATATTCTTTTACAAAAATGTCATATTTATCAATGAATTGATTTCCGTTTCGATCTCCAAAAGGATATTTACCTCTAAAGTTTACCCTGACATTTGCATTAAGTTTCCATGGCGTATAACTGTAAAAAACAGACGCATTGGCCATATGACGGGAACGATTTTCAATTCCCCAATAATCAGACGGACGTGGTTTATAGGAGTTTCCTGTGGCAGGGTCATGTATGTTTTGGTTATAAGGCCATTTTCCTGATCTGATGCTGTCTTTTACGCTAAGGTCTTTCGCAATTAAGTATTGATATCCGGCGCTTATTTCAAGATTTTTTACAGGACTGTATTTTAAGCCAATTTCAAAACCTTTGTTTACAGCTTCAGGAAGGTTCTGATAGGTATAAATAATTCTGTTGTTGGTACCCGTAGCAACTTGTATGCTGTTGATTTGATTGGTTATCTTATGATAAAATACACTTCCTTCGATTTTCAGGGTTTTAGCAGGTTCTGTAATAAATCCTGCATTGTACGAAGTGCTTTTTTCGGCTTGTAAATTTCCGGCAGTTTGATTGAGAACATATTGTCTAATTTCGCTTATTTGTCCGTCTTGCTGCATTTGCTGCAAAGTAGGAGCGAGGACAGCATTACCAATTACAAGATAATTACTGCTGGAATTGTAAAACACTAAATAATTGGTTTTAAAATCAGGCGCTTTAAATCCTGTACCAATTCCGGCTTTAAAGGTTATTTTTGGAGTCATAAAGTATTGTAATCCAAAACTAGGATTTAGCCTTCCTCCAAAATTATTGGTATGATCGTATCGAAGTCCTCCAACTGCTTTTAGTTGCTGAAAAGGAGTCCATTCGCCCTGAACAAAAGTGAAGAAATTTTCTAATGAGTTTACATTGTTGAGCGCATTATCATTCATGTTTTCGACGCTTCCGCCAATACCTCCAACAAGCTGATAAGTATTGTTATTGCTATAAGAAAATTGCTGTTCGAATCGGTGTAGCGTTTGTTTAAAAACGTCCTGACTTACTGCATTGTTTGTTTGTTGCCAGGCGACACTCATATCAGCAGTGTAGTAAGTGAGATAATATCTGGTAATACTTCTAAGATTACTATTGAAACGATGATCAAAAGAAAGCGAAAGATTAAGATCCTGCTCGTCCTGATTGTCACCTGATATATGCCCTAAACCAAAATCCTTTTGCATAAAAGAACGACGCAAACCATAACGTCCGCTTAAACTTAGAAAGCTCTTTTCATTGACCTGATAGCGAGATCTTCCCTGCAAACTATAATTGTCATAAGGCGGAGAAGTATTTCCTTTGATGTATTTAGAATTCGTATTATAACCGTCTGTTCTGTAATAGTTAGCCGCGATATTTGCGGTTCCTTTATTTTGCAAAAAAGGAGTTTCGCCTTCTACTACAGCATCTATGATATTAAGTGATCCGTAACTTAAAGAAGCCTGCATTTGGGGATCGATAACGCCGTGTCTTGTAATGATATTAATTGTACCTCCAAGAGCTTCGCTGCCATAAAGACTTGATGAAGCACCTTTTATAATTTCGATACGCTCGATGTTTGAAACACTAATTCGGGAAAGATCAAAATTACCGTTATTTCTTCCCACCATTGGCTGACCGTCAATAAGGACCATTATATATTCGCTGCCAAAACCCTGCATTTGCACTCCAACAGATCTTGCACCGCCACTTATATTGTTAACCACCGCAATACCGGTTTGTTCTTTTAAGACTTCATCAAGCCTTCTGCTTCCCATTAATTCTATTGTTTTTCGATCTATTACAGTTACAGGCATTGCGCTGTATTGGGCGTTTATTAAGTTTTCGGGGTTATTTTTCACAACACGGCTTACTACGCTTACTTCTTTTAGGTCAATACCAGCTTCCATATTGATATGTAGCGATTTAGCCGCATGTCCGTTTAAGGTAATTTCGTGTATGTAATCTTTAAATCCCATATTAGTCACCGTTAAAGTATATTTTCCGTTTGCTAATCCGGAAAATGAGAAAGAACCATTACTGTCAGATGTTGCAATTTTATCACCAGGTTGTAATACAATCATTGCCTTTGACAACGGATCTTCTGAATGATAAATAACTCCTTTTATTGTATTTGTTTGCGATTGTATTAAACTACATTGTAGCAGAATAAAACCTGTAATAATCATTTTTGTTATAGAACTGTAGGTGCTTGTATTTCTCATTGATCTTTTATCGATTGCTTCAATTTCGAAAAAACAAAGCAACTATTCTTATTTAGACTGTGTAAAAATAGTAATTAAAGATTTACTAATAGTATTTTTTTTACACAATTGAAGTGGAAGAGAAATAATGAAAAATAAAGTAGTTAAACTTTTAAATAATGT
>NZ_CADCSU010000038.1:18743-22325 GCF_902804475.1 Flavobacterium bizetiae | reverse complement strand
CTTCAACGAGTTTTTAGGTTAGTTACGGACAAAAAAAATCAAAATTAACGCCTCTATATAACTTTGATTCTGTTAAAACTTGATAAACACCAAAAACAAAAAACCTAAGCATATGATAACTAAAACTACTCTTGGAAAAGCAGTGAAATTTGTTAACAATTGTAAGTTTATTTTTTCTTTCAAAAAAAACATTTTTCAGAAAAACATTTTTTCTCTACTGCTTTGTTTAATTACATGTATCTCATTTGCACAGTCTGGTTCGTGTAATTCAGAAATTACGATTGCGGGAGATAAGGAGCAAAAGTATAATGGCTTCGAAACTTCGTTTTTACTTCAAATTAAAAATACGGGAACTACTACAGACACTTATCAATTATCTGCAGAAAATTTTTCAGGCTTTGCCGAAAACCCGGACGGAAGTTCTACACAAAATAATGTTTTACTGAGTAATAAACTGCAGAGCAAAAATAATTCAGCTCTTAGTAAAACCATTACACTTGCTGCCGGAGAGTCTGTCGAATTTTATGTAAAACTAAACTTAATCGATAGTAGTAAACTTGACCAATGGAATGGTACAAAAGTTACCGCAACTTCCGGCTCTTGTCCGGCAAACCAAACTCAGGTTATTGTTTATACCTACATTCCTCCTAAAAAAACAAAGGGAGTCGGTTTTAATAAATCTTCCTTGGATTTAAAAAACATAATGACTTCAAGAGCCGCTTATGTTTTCTTACTACAAAATGTAGTTGCAGTTCGTTTTTTCTCTTAGCATAACCATCTCATCAATATTAAAATTTTTAATATGGAAAACTTTACTTTTAAAATCAGAATGAAAATCCTTCTAAGTTTTATACTAAGCTCTTTATTTATAAATGTTTATGGCGGAGAAGGTACAAAACAAACCACTCCGGATGTTAATCACAGGGCTTCGCTTTGTATTAACAACAATGAGTACGGTAATTTTGCCAGATACGGTTCTACTAATGAACAACGTTTATACATTAGGATTCAAAACCCAAATAGTGAAAAAGTATATTTGGGGTTTAGTAAAGCCAGAAGATCTGCTCCTGATAATAGCAATTCAGAGGTTGATTCTAAATTCAGAATTTTAGATCCTAACGGAAATGTTGCGTTTGCAAGTTATAATTTAACTACTGCTACATCGAATATAACCGGTACAGAGGCACAAAAACTTTCAAGAGCTCAAAACGGGCCAAATGGAATTAATGGCATTACTACAACTGGTTACACTCCTATTGTCTTTGATCCAACTGGTATGCCTGCTGGTGATTATTATATTGAATTTGAAACTAACAACTCTAGTTATACAGAACTTTATTATAATTATTATGACATTACGGTTGCTAATAATTCTACTAAAAATTCTATTTCAGGACGTCTTTATTCTAAACGTTGGGCGCTTGCCATGGATGATGTTAGTACTGACTTTAATGGCTCTTTCTTTGTTTTTGCGCCAGATAACGGCTCTACAACGGGAGCTATTACACAAAATGGTTTTGTAAATAAAATTAATTTTAATGGTGCAGGTTTTAGACCCTGGTACTTTAATGTTGCTTTTAATAATACTGGAGCAGGAAGCACAGGAAATACAGCTAATGATCAAAAAAGTGTATGGAATGCAGCTAACGCAACCAAGATGAGTCCGAAATACGAGGTTTTTCTTAATGACCCGGATATTAATGTCTGGAAAAACGGAACTTATAACGGAAACATACAAATAAACGGGATCACCAATTGCGGTATTGGAGAAAGTAATATCAATATTAGCGTTTTTAAAAGTGGTACAATTGATATACTTCTTGATTTTAATAATGGTGACGGAATTTATACTCCTGGCACTAAAGATGTATTAACTACACAAAGTGTAACGGGTTCAGGAGCTCCGCCCTATGCTGTTAGCGTGCCGTGGAACGGAAAAGATGGATTAGGAAATGTTATCCCTCAAGGTACTACAATACCAATTGTGGTATCGTTTGGACAGGCTGCTTTTCATTTTCCGATGTATGACATTGAAGAAAACCAATACGGATTTTCATGCACAACTGTAAGGCCGGCTGCTCCGTCGGGATATGTTTTAAAACTTTATTGGGACGATAGTAACATTACTTATACTGGAGGAGTTTTTAGTAGCAAAATAAATCTTACCGGATGTACTCCAAACAATACTCCTCCCGGCAATTGTCATACCTGGAATAATTTCAATAGTAATAATAATGGTAGTCCTCAGTACGGAAATTTAAATACGATCAATACATGGTGGTATGCAAATCGGGATTTTGTAACCTCTAATATTACTTTACCTCCGTTTTATACCGTGGCAGCGGGTCCAACAACCAATGTGACTTGTTTTGGCGGAAACGATGGAAAAATTCAGGTAAATGTTACCAACGGAACTGCTCCTTTTACCTATTATATTAACGGAGGAACAACTCCAAATACTTTACAGAGTTTAACTGCCGGAACTTATAATATAAAAGTAGTAGATGCTAATGGTTGTTCTGCAAATTTAAACGGAATAGTTATTACACAACCTACCGCGGCTTTAGCACTTGCAGCTTCTTCTAAAACGGATGTAATTTGTTTTGGAAAAAATACCGGAACAGTAACTGCCGGAGCGGTAACCAATTCTATCGGAACTTTGACATACGCATGGAAAAATGCAGCAAATGTTTCTGTTGGAACAACAGCTTCTGTATCTGGTCTTGTAGCCGGAACTTATACTGTAACCGTTACCGATAATTGTTCTTCTCAATCTAATTCGGTTACCATATTACAACCAACTGCAGCTTTAGCTCTTGCAGCTTCTTCCAAAACAGATGTTGTTTGTTTTGGAAAAAATACAGGAACGGTAACTGCCGGGGCGGTAACTAATGCAGTAGGAACAGTAACTTATTCATGGTTAAATTCAGCGAATGTTTCAGTAGGAACTACAGCTTCTGTATCTGGTCTTGTAGCCGGAACTTATACTGTAACCGTTACAGATAATTGTTCTTCTCAATCTAATTCAGTTACTATTTTACAACCTGCAGCTGCTTTAGCTCTTGCAGCTTCTTCTAAAACAGATATTACTTGTTTTGGTGCGAGTACCGGAACAGTAACTGCCGGAGCGGTAACCAATGCAGTCGGAACAGTTACCTATGCATGGAAAAATAGCTCTAATGTTTCAGTAGGAACTACAGCTTCTGTGTCTGGTCTCTTAGCCGGAACTTATACTGTGACCGTTACCGATAACTGTTCTTCTCAATCTAATTCGGTTACAATATTACAACCTGCAGCTGCGTTAGCTCTTGCGACTTCTTCTAAAACGGATGTAATTTGTTTTGGAAAAAACACCGGAACGGTAACTGCCGGAGTAGTAACTAATGCAGTTGGAACAGTGGCTTATTCATGGTTAAATTCAGCGAATGTTTCAGTAGGAACTACAGCTTCTGTATCTGGTCTTGTAGCTGGAACTTATACTGTAACCGTTACAGATAATTGTTCTTCTCAATCTAATTCGGTTACCATATTACAACCTGCAGCTGCGTTAGCTCTTGCAGCTTCTTCTAAAACAGATGTTGT
>NZ_CADCSU010000038.1:0-18644 GCF_902804475.1 Flavobacterium bizetiae | reverse complement strand
TTTGTTTTGGAAAAAATACCGGAACGGTAACTGCCGGAGCGGTAACTAATGCGGTCGGAACAGTGACTTATTCATGGTTAAATTCAGCGAATGTTTCTGTGGGAACAACAGCTTCTGTTTCTGGTCTTATAGCCGGAACTTATACTGTAACTGTAACCGATAATTGTTCTTCTCAATCTAATTCGGTTACCATATTACAACCTGCAGCTGCGTTAGCTCTTGCAGCTTCTTCTAAAACAGATGTTGTTTGTTTTGGAAAAAATACCGGAACGGTAACTGCCGGAGCGGTAACTAATGCGGTCGGAACAGTGACTTATTCATGGTTAAATTCAGCGAATGTTTCTGTTGGAACAACAGCTTCTGTGTCTGGTCTTGTAGCCGGAACTTATACTGTAACTGTAACCGATAATTGTTCTTCTCAATCTAATTCGGTTACAATATTACAACCTGCAGCTGCTTTAGCTCTTGCAGCTTCTTCTAAAACAGATGTTGTTTGTTTTGGAAAAAACACAGGAACGGTAACAGCGGGTGCGGTAACTAATGCAGTCGGAACGGTGACTTATTCATGGTTAAATTCAGCGAATGTTTCTGTTGGGACAACAGCTTCTGTGTCTGGTCTTGTAGCCGGCACTTATACTTTAACCGTAACCGATAATTGTTCTTCTCAATCTAATTCAGTTACTATATTACAACCTGCAGCTGCTTTAGCTCTTGCAGCTTCTTCTAAAACAGATGCTTCTTGCTTCGGTGACAGTACTGGAAGTGTTAGTGCGGGAGCAGTAACAAACTTCGTAGGAACTGTAACTTATTCCTGGAAAAATAGCTCTAATGCAGTAGTTGGAACTACAGCTTCTGTTTCTGGGCTTCCTACCGGAACCTATACTTTGACTGTAACAGATTCTTGTTCTAGTCAATCAAATTCAGTAACTATTGGGCAACCTATTGCTGCTTTGTCTTGTTCAATTACACAAAATAAAGCAGTAACTTCAAATGGATTGAGTGATGGTGAAGCAACTGTTACCGCTATTGGAGGAAATGGAGGCTATACTTATAAATGGGATAATAACGAGACAACACAAAAAGCCGTTGCTTTAAATGCCGGATTACATTCTGTTACTGTTACAGACTCTAAAGGTTGTACAACAATTTGTACTATTACCATTTCACAACCTAATGTTTTGTCTTGTAGTATTACTCAAAATGCTCCTGCAAAATGTTATGGAGATAATAACGGTATCGCAACTGTTACCGCTATTGGAGGAAACGGAGATTATACTTATAAATGGGATAATAACGAGACAACAGCTCAGGCAACAGCTTTAACTGCTGGCTTACATACGGTGACTGTTACTGACAAGTTAGGATACAAAACAACTTGTGATGTTATTATTGGACAACCACAAGCGGCCTTAGCAGCAGCTATAAAAATTGACACTAATGTAAATTGTAAAGGTGGTGCAACTGGATCTGCAACAGCATCAGCAACTGGTGGAAACGCAAGTTATTCTTACTCTTGGAATACGAATCCAATTCAAACTTCGGCTACAGCCAATAATTTAATTGCAGGAACTTACATTGTAACTGTGACTGATGCAAAAGGTTGTACTGATACAGAACAAATAACCATTACAGAACCTGAATTTGTACTTACAGCAGCTATCAAAACTGATACTAATGTAAATTGTAAAGGTGATGCAACTGGTTCTGCAACAGCTTCTGCAACTGGAGGAACCGGAACTTATTCTTATTCCTGGAATACTTCTCCTATTCAAACTTCGGCTACAGCCAATAATTTAATTGCAGGAACTTATATTGTAACTGTGACTGATGCAAAAGGTTGTACTGATACTGAGCAAATAACAATTACGGAACCTGAACTTGCACTTACAGCAGCAATCAAAACTGATACTAATGTAAATTGTAAAGGTGATGCAACGGGATCTGCGACAGCTTCTGCAACCGGAGGAACAGGAACTTATTCTTATTCCTGGAATACTTCTCCAATTCAAACTTCGGCTACAGCCAATAACTTAATAGCAGGAACTTATACTGTAACGGTGACTGACGCAAAAGGTTGTACTGATACTGAGCAAATAACCATTACAGAACCTGAACTTGCCTTAACAGCAGCTATAAAAACTGATACTAATGTTAATTGTAAAGGTGACGCAACGGGATCTGCAACAGCTTCTGCAACCGGAGGAACCGGAACTTATTCTTATTCCTGGAATACGAATCCAATTCAAACTTCGGCTACAGCCAATAACTTAATCGCAGGAACTTATATTGTAACAGTAACTGATGCAAAAGGTTGTACTGACACAGAACAAATAACCATTACAGAACCTGAAATTGCACTTACAGCAGCAATCAAAACTGATACTAATGTAAATTGTAAAGGTGACGCAACGGGTTCTGCAACAGCTTCTGCAACCGGAGGAACCGGAACTTATTCTTATTCCTGGAATACTTCTCCTATTCAAACTTCGGCTACAGCCAATAACTTAATCGCAGGAACTTATATTGTAACAGTAACTGATGCAAAAGGTTGTACTGATACTGAGCAAATAACCATTACAGAACCTGAAATTACACTTACAGCAGCTATCAAAACTGATACTAATGTAAATTGTAAAGGTGACGCAACGGGATCTGCAACAGCTTCTGCAACTGGAGGAACTGGAACTTATTCTTACTCTTGGAATACTTCTCCTATTCAAACTTCGGCTACAGCTAATAACTTAATTGCAGGAACTTATATTGTAACGGTAACTGATGCAAAAGGTTGTACTGATACCGAACAAATAACCATTACAGAACCTGAATTTGCCTTAACAGCAGCTATAAAAACTGATACTAATGTAAATTGTAAAGGTGACGCAACGGGATCTGCAACAGCTTCTGCAACTGGAGGAACCGGAACTTATTCTTACTCTTGGAATACAAATCCAATTCAAACTTCGGCTACAGCCAATAATTTAATCGCAGGAACTTATATCGTAACTGTAACTGATGCAAAAGGTTGTACTGATACTGAGCAAATAACAATTACAGAACCTGAACTTGCCTTAACAGCTTCACAATCTCAGGTAAATGCGAGTTGTGGCGGAGCTTCTAGCGGATCTGCAACTGTAGTAGCTTCTGGCGGAACTAGTTCTTATACGTATTCATGGAACACAACTCCGGAGCAAACTTCGGCAACAGCCACAAATCTTGCTGAAGGAAATTATAGTGTGGTAATAACTGATTCTAAAGGTTGTACACATACTGTATCATTTGAAATTCTTGACGGAGATTCGGTTAAACCAATAATTGATCCGCTACCGGAAACTTCGACTATTAACTGTCCGGCAGAACCAGAATTTGCTCAGGCTACTGCAACAGATGACAATGGTACAATTGCTTCATTAACTTATGAAGATACTGTAACTCCTGGAAACTGTGCTGGTTCTTACACGAAAATCAGAACCTGGACAGCTAAAGATGCTTGCGGAAATATTTCTCTTCCTGTAAGTCAAACAATTATTGTACAAGACATTACAGCACCAACCTGGTCAACTGAAGTAGCTTCTTTAGATAAAATTATCGAATGTAGTGATACGGCCGCTTTAACTTCCGCGCAAGCGTTATTCCCAACAGCCTCGGATTTATGTGATACTGATGTTTCGAATATCGTAAAAGTAGCAGGATTGTTTGTCGCTTCTGCGGATTGTTCGAATGAGGGAACTTATACGAACACATGGACTGTGAAAGACAATTGCGGAAATATTTCTGATACTTTCACGCAAGTGATAAAAATTCAGGACACAACAAAACCAACATTTATTGGAGAACTTCCAACAGATATTACAGTTTCTTGTGATGCTGTTCCTGAACCTGCAAATCTTGAAGCTTCTGATAATTGCAATGGTAATTTGCCAATCGTTTTTAATGAAACTAAAAGTGATATACAAAACGGTTGTTCTACTAATTATACATTAACCCGTACATGGACTACCAGTGATTGTGGTTTAAATACGGCTACTTATACTCAAATAATAACAGTTAGAGATACAACAGCACCAACTGGAACTGCTCCTGCTGATGTGGCTAATTTGCAAACCATTGCTGATATCCCGGTTGGAAATCCTGCTGATATAAAAGATGCAGCGGATAATTGCAGTACTACTGTAGATATCACAGTAAGCGATTCTAATAATGAAGGAAGTGGTTGCGACGGAAATGCTTATATCTTGACCAGAACATATACTTTGACTGATTGTGCCGGTAATAAAACGGAATTAAAACAAACGTTTACAGTCGAAAATAAAGTTTCGGTTTCAGGTGTTGCTTCGCATGTAACTTGTTTTGGCGGAAAAGATGGTTTAATCTTGGTTACCAATAGTCTGGGATCGACTGTTGTGATTAGAAATGAAAATAACGAAGTGGTTGGTAATTCTAATTTGCCGGCAGGAACGTACACACTTACAGCAACATCATCTGTAAACAACGGAAACGAAACTTGTTCTGCAACTGCAACGGTTGTAATTACTCAACCAACTTATACGGTTAAAATATCCGGACAAATTATCAATAAAGATACTAATACTCCAATTGCAAATGTACCTGTTACATTGGTTCCGCAAGGTACTACGCTTGGCCCTATTTTAATGCGCATAACTGGTGCCGATGGTCTTTATAATTTCTCAGGCATGGTTGCCGGAAGTTATTTAGTTCAGGTTCAGGATGCTAATTTAAACAGCGCATACCAATTGTATCCTATAGATTCGAGTTTGTTCTTTACTACTCTTGAAGATTGTAAAATTCAGGAACATAATTTTGAATACGGAAAATCGACATTACCTGTTTTAGGAGATTATGTTTGGTATGATACAAATGGTAATGGAGTTCAGGATGAATGGTATGATGCTAACAATGATGGTATTGTAACTAAAAATATTCCTGATGGAAACGGCGCTATTGATTATAGCCAATGGGAATGGATTGACCTTAATGGTGACGGAAGTTATGCAGGACCATCAAATGTTGGCGAATTAAATGCCGGAGGTTTTGGAAATGCTTTGAGTGCAAATGTTATTATTGATGGTCCTAACGGATATCATCAGGAAGTAGTTGTAGGTATTGAAGGATTCTGGAGAGACAGACCTGACAGTGCCAATCCTTACGGAGATTATACTATAAAATTGGTAAAAGATGCTAATCTGGATGCCGTTGCCGCTAGTTTGGGAGCAACAGGACTAGTAAAAGTGCTGCCATCAATTACAAATAAAAATGTTCCTAATAAAACAGGTAAATCGCAATTGCATACGGTTTGTAGCACAACTGGCGGTGCAAGTGGTTATATCGTAATTGTAACGCCTGAAGACCTGGTTCATTTAGGTGCTGATTTCGGAGTGAATTGTAAAGTTTTCTCTGATATTGTGGCCAATGATGATTCAGCGGGACCAATTGCAGGAGTAAATAATATTACGAAAAATGTTTTAAATGTGTTACCTAATGACACTCTTGAAGGTGTAGTAGTAACAGCATCTGACGTTATCATTACAACAGTAACTCCAAACGAGTTTTTACAATTAAACGCCGATGGATCTGTAGATGTTTTAGCAAATGCTCCGGTTGGAACTTTGACTTTGGTATACCAAATTTGCGAAGCCGACCAAACTACAAATTGCGATACTGCAACTGTTACCGTAACTATAGAAGCTCCGGTAATGACTGTAACCGCAACTCCAATTTGTGTTAATGATGTTCCGTATATTGATTATGTAGTAACTCCTGTAAACTTTACTCCTGAAAATGGTGTAACGATTGCATGGGCCAACATTAGCGATACTGTGATCACTACAATGAATAATTTACCACTTTCAGGACGCGTGTTGTGGCCGGGAGCTGTGGTTGATCAAAGTGGTAAAGGTATCGACTGGCCAGGTTGGGTTTTTCAGAATAATAAATGGATTGAAGCACCAGACGGCTTTGAAACTCTTCGTCCTCTTGTTAAGTTGACAATCTCTACTAATCCTAGTGAAACGATAACAGTAGAATATCCAAAATCTGAACCTTATTGTACTGGCAGACCAACATTTGCTATCGTAGCAAATGATGATAATGCGGGACCAATATCTGCAGGAGCAATAAATGTATTGAACATATACAATAATGATACTTTGAATGCTGCTGCAGTAAATCCAGCTGATGTTACACTTACTATTGTAACACCGGATCCTAAAGGGGCATTGACTCTAAATCCTGACGGATCTGTTGATGTAGCTGCCGGAACACCAGACGGAACTTACACATTAACGTATCAAATATGCGAAAATGCAGATGCAGGAAATTGTGACACAGCAATTGTAACTGTTATTGTTACTGAACCTGCTGCTCCGCCAACTCCGGTTGTTGCAAATGATGATGTTTACACTAATATTGGCTGTAACACATTTGGATTGGTTGGTAATGTTTTAGCTAATGACTTTAAAGGTATTACCAGAGCTTCATTAGAATTGGTAAACTTTACATTACTAAATTCAAACAATAATGCGAAAACAGATCCAAATATCACTTTTGATGCTTTAGGAAATGTAACGGTATCGAGCTTAACTCCAGCAGGAACTTATACATACAGTTATCAAATTTGTGATAAGTTAAGTGCTGACAACTGCGATACTGCAACTGTTACAATAACTGTGGTGCCAAATGGTATTACCAATATTGCCAGCAAAGCTTGTAACGACGATTCGACCCTTATCGATCTACTTTCCCTATTGCCGGAAAACACACCTTCGACAGGAGTTTGGATTGATGCTAACAATAGCAATACGATACAAGGAAACACTTTTAATGCATTAGGTTTAGCACTTGGCAATTATACATTTGAGTATAAAATAACAGATCAAAATTGTCCTAGAAGTATTTTACTGACTATGGAAATTAATGATGATTGTAAAGTATTAGCCTGTGGAAATGTTGTGGTACACAATGCCTTTTCTCCTAATGGGGATGGAATAAATGACGTTTTCAAAATTGATAATATCGATGATATAACTTGTTATCCTGAAAATAATGTAGAGATCTACAATCGCTGGGGAATATTGGTTTTTGAAACTGATAACTACAACAATACCACCAATGCATTTGATGGAATATCAAGAGGAAGAACTACCGTTAAACAATCTGACGGGTTACCAACCGGAACTTATTTCTACATTATTAATTACAAATCGTTAGATGGAAATAATGTACTTCAAAACAATAAGAAAGATGGGTATTTATATTTATCTAAATAAAATCGATAGTAATAATAATATAATAATATCTACTATGAGAGCAAAATTATATTTCTTCGTCATAATGTTTGCGGGCATTGCAGGTTATGCACAGCAAGATGCACAATATACGCAATACATGTACAATACGATCGCCATCAATCCTGCTTATGCAGGATCAAGAGGAGCCCTGAGTATTTTTGGATTGTACCGCACACAATGGGTTGGACTCGACGGAGCCCCGGAAACCAGCAGTTTTTCTGTCAACACCCCTATCAATAATAGTAATCTGGGAGTTGGTGTATCGCTGGTAAATGATAAAATAGGACCAACTAACGAGAATAATCTTTCGGTTGACCTTTCCTATACCGTTCAGACATCGCCGGATTTCAAATTGTCTTTCGGGATAAAAGGAACCGCAAATTTGTTCAATCTGGATATCAATAAATTAAATCCGGAAATTCAGGGCGATCCGCAGTTTCAGGATCTTGATAATAAGTTTTCGCCTAATGTGGGTGCCGGGGTATACTGGCATTCAGACAAAGCTTATATCGGGCTTTCGGTTCCTAATTTTATTGAAACCAATAGATACGATGATAACGACATTGCCATTTTTAAGGATAAAATCAATTATTATTTAATGGCCGGATATGTATTTAATCTGGACAAGCTGGAGTACATCAAATTCAAACCGGCTGTTTTAGGTAAAATGGTCGAAGGAGCACCGCTTCAGGTAGACGTATCAGCCAACTTTATGTTTATGGAAAAATTTGTGGTGGGAGTTGCCTACAGATGGAGCGCTTCTTTAAGTGCCATGGTAGGTTTCCAGATCACAGACGGACTTTATTTAGGTTATGGTTACGATCGTGAAACCACCAATCTGAACAATTATAATTCAGGATCTCATGAGATATTCCTGCGTTATGAATTCTTTAAAAATAACGGTAAAATGACAACCCCTCGTTTCTTCTAAAAATAAATGATTATGAAAAATTATATACTTCTTTGCCTGACCTTTATAATTGTTTTATCATTTAACAGTTATGCCCAGGATTCCAAGGTAGCTGCCGGAGATAAAAAATACGACAATTATGCCTATATCGATGCTATTAAAACCTATGAGCGCGTAGCTGATAAAGGATACAAATCCGAGGATATGTTCAAGAAACTGGGAAATTCCTATTACTTTAACTCTGATTTTGATGGCGCTGCCAAGTGGTATGGCGAGTTGTTTGCCATGAATACAAGTCCGGAACCTGAGTATTATTACAGGTATGCGCAATCTTTAAAATCAACCGGACAAATGGATAAAGCCAATAAAATTCTGGGAGAGTTTAATGCCAAATACAAAAATGACAACAGAGGAAAATTATATAAGGAAGATGTCAATTATCTTGATGAGATAAAAGCCAACTCAGGACGTTATACAATCGAAAATGCCGGAATCAACTCTAAATATTCAGATTACGGATCTTTTGTTTACGACAACAAACTCTATTTTGCATCGGCCAGGGATACCGGGAATTTCTCTCAAAGAAAACACAAATGGACGGGTGAATATTTTACCAATTTGTATTTTGCCGATGTTGATCCTGCAACGGGTTCAAGTTCGAAAGTAAATAAGTTTAAAACCTCTATCAATACCAAGTTTCATGAATCTTCTCCGGCTTTCACCAAAGACGGAAAAACGGTTTATTTTACCCGAAACAATTATGTAAACGGCAAAAAAGGAAAAGATGAAAACAAAATTACACTCATTAAAATCTACAAAGCCACATTAGACAATAACGGAAAGTGGACAAATATTATCGAACTTCCTTTTAACAGCGACAATTATAGTGTAGGACATCCCGCGCTAAGTCCTGATGAAAAGACTCTATATTTTGCTTCTGATATGCCCGGAACAATAGGACAATCGGATATTTATAAAGTCAGTATTAATGGGGATAGTTATGGTCCACCACAGAATTTAGGCTCGACGATCAATACCGAAGGAAAAGAAACCTTTCCGTATGTCACCAGCGAAAACGAAATTTATTTTGCTTCAGACGGTCATCCCGGACTTGGCGGACTCGATGTTTTTGTGGGGAAAATTGAAGACAACGGCACAATCAGCAGTATTCAGAATGTGGGAGGCGATATCAATTCTCCAAAAGATGATTTTGCCTATATTATTGATCCGGCTTCCAGACGTGGTTATTTTAGTTCGAACAAAGATGGCGGACAAGGTTCTGATGATATTTATAAATTTTTGGAAACCCGAAAACTGCAATGCATTCAGGAGTTAAACGGAATCATTACAGATGCGCAAACAGGCGCTGTTTTAGCCGGAACAAAAGTTACGTTGTATGAAGGAACCACCATTAAAAACACTACAATTTCTGATGCAAACGGATATTATAGTTTTGTGGTGGAATGCGGAAAAACTTATAACGTAAGGGCTGAAAAAGAAGAATATACCACAAGAGAAGTCAGTGTAACTATTGGCAAACTAACCGGCAAAACTAGTCTTCCGATTGCGTTGGAAAAATCAACCTGTAAGGTGACCATTGGTGATGATCTCGGAAAATGTTTTGGTATAAAAATGATTTATTTTGATCTGGATAAATCCAACATCAGAATGGAAGCAGCACTGGATTTAGAGAAAATCCTTGATGTACTGAACAACAATCCAACAATGAAACTCGATATTCGTTCACATACCGATAGCAGGGCTACACATGCCTACAATCAGGCATTATCAAACAGAAGAGCCAAATCGACCATTGACTGGCTTGTTAAAAATGGTGTGGCTAAAAACCGCTTAATCGGAAAAGGTTACGGAGAAACACAACTTGTAAACCGTTGTTCTGATGGTGTACCATGTACCGAAGAAGAACATCAAATGAACAGAAGAAGCGAATTTATTATTACGGCATTATAAATAAATTCTAATATTTAAAAATTCCAAATTTCAACAGACTACACGTTTGTTAGGATTTGGAATTTTTTATTTGGAATTTTACCAGTTGTCTATTTCAAAAAAAAGTCGTCGCAAATCAAAGATTTACAACGACTACTAAAAACCAACCAGTCCAATAATATTTAAATTTTAGCGAAAATATTCGTGTAATATTTTTTCCCGGTTTTGGCATCAATTGTTATTGATAAACCAAAATGAGTAAAATCACCTACTATATTTTCTTTGTGTCCGGGGCTGTCAAGCCACGCTCTTACCGCTGCTTCAGAAGTTTTGTAATTGTAAGCAACATTCTCACCTACTTTTTTCGCTCCTAAAACACTGATAATATTGTTTGAACGTGAAGTAAAATCATTATGATCGACAACATTGTTGGCAATCATATAATTATTATGCTCTTCACACTTAAACGAAATATGATTTATTTTTTCTAACGCATTTAAACCAACACTTAATCGATAATCATTGATTAATTTCATGGTTTCTATCTCTGAGTCATTATAACTGTAGTTCGTAACCAGAGCTTCTGTTGTAGTACTATTGCTTCCCTCGGCACTATCTGCAGAGCATGAGTTCATTGTAATAAAAATTACAACGAACATCATGGCACACATCATCTTTTTCATAATCAATAGCAGTTAAAATTAAAGTAAATGTTGGGGCAAATTCCTTAAATTATATTTTAAAAATAAATTGTCTCGTTTTTCTTATTCAAACGTATTCAATTTATCGGTAAACTGCAAAATTAATCGATGAACTACATCATTATTTATTTATTAAATGTAAATTTCTTACAAACTAAGAGGATAATCTTTCAATTTTCCATGAATAATCAGATTGGCTTTGGTAACGTATTCTGTCGTGTAGTCTATTAGGTCTTCCCTGCCAAAATTCTACCTCTAAAGGAGTTACTAAATATCCACCCCAATTCTCCGGTCTCGGAATTGATTTTCCTTCAAATTGTGCTTCCAGTTTTTTTAGATTTTCTTCTAAAAATGTTCTTGACGGAATCACTTCGCTTTGGTGCGAAACTATGGCGCCCAGTTTGCTTCCGTCAGGACGGGAATCAAAATAACCATCCGATATATTCTCAGAAGTTTTTTGCGCAATTCCTTTTATAATTACCTGACGTTCCATTTCCTGCCAAAAAAAAGACAGGCAAACATGAGGATTTACTGCAATTGCTTTTCCTTTTTCAGATTCATAGTTGGTATAAAAAATGAAGCCTTCTTCAGAAAATTTCTTCAATAAAACTACTCTCGATTTCGGGAAACTATCGAGGCCAATTGTCGAAACTGTCATGGCATTTACTTCTCCGCTTCCGCCAAATTCTTCTACTTCATGAAACCATCTGTTAAAAAGATTAATAGGATCTTCAGGAATATTGGTTTCTAATAATTCACTTTTCTCGTAAGATTTTCTATAATTGCTTAAATCATTCATGACTGCTGATTTTAGATTGTTGATTTTAGATTTTAGATTGAATTATGACGATAAGCAGTTTTACTCATAACTTATAATTCATAACTGATAACTTTTTTAAAACTCAAAACTTACCCCGTCATCTCCTAAAAGCACGTTCGGGAAAATTTCTTCAGCTTCTTCTTTAAAACGCTCAATGCCATCGTATCGTGTAGAATAATGGCCTAAAACTAAATGTTTTGCATTTGCTTTCAGTGCAATTCGCGCTGCTTCTTTTGCTGTAGAATGTAATGTTTTTAAAGCCAAAGGAGCTTCTGATTCTAAAAAGGTCGATTCGTGATACAATACATCAACATTTTCGATTATCGGAATAATATTTTCATTGTAAACGGTATCAGAGCAAAAAGCATAACTCAATGCCGGAATCGGATCAAAAGATAATTTTTCATTTTCGATTACAGTTCCGTCGTCCAGAGTCACATCTCCTCCACCTTTTATTTTTTGATAATAAGCAGTATGAATATCGTATTGCTGAACAGCATCTACGTTTAATTTTCTGTCTCCCGGTTTTTCCTGAAATAAAAATCCGTTGGTATATACGCGATGTTTTAGCGGAATAGTTTTTACAATAACCCTGTTATCTTCAAAAATTACTTCACTTTCTTTCGATTCTAATTCATGAAAGAAAAGTTCGTAAGTCGTCCAGGAATTGGAAAGTTTTAGTTGTAAAGTAATAATTTCCTTTACCCCTTTTGGTCCGTAAATATGCAAATCGGCTGTACGGCCTAAAAGCGCAAAAGTCGAAATAGTTCCTATTAGTCCAAAAAAGTGATCTCCGTGTAAATGCGAAATAAAAATGTGATTAATTTTTGAGAATTTAATCTTGTTTTTACGCAATTGTACCTGAGTTCCTTCGCCACAATCGATCAAAAACAGTCTGTTTTTAATTTCTAAAACCTGCGAAGTTGGGTTGGTAATTGTTCTGGGAGTTGCGGCATAACAGCCGAGAATGGTTAATTTCATTTTAGATTTTAGATTGTTGATTGCAGATTTTAGATTGGATTAAAACATTTTAGATTTAGTACAAAAATCTAATATCTAAAATCAGAAATCTAAAATTTAAAACCCAAGGTCTCTTTCTATTTCTTCCATTTCAATAATATCGTGTGCTTCTAAAAGGGAAGGAACAACAGTCAATTTATCAGAAATAGCATTAAAGTCAAGATCAGATACTACAATTACAAACGATTTTTTAGCCTTTTTTTGCTGTTTTGCAAGTGGTAAAAAAAGTTTCAGCTCTTTTTCAGACAAATCTGAATCTGCTGTCAAATCGATAATAATATTCTGTTTTTCAAAGGTTTTAAATTGTTGCGTTACTTTCTCCAGAAAAGCATTAAAATCTCCCTGTGTATTTTTAATTGTAACGGTATGTCCTTTTTGATCTACTTTCATCTTCTAATTTATAGGCTCTGTTGCGAGAGCTAAGGTACGATTTTTTTGGTTTTCAGTCGCAGTCACAGTAAAAACAGTTTTAACTTTGTGTGATTTTAAATTTAAAATTACAGCAACAAAAAAATATTTTCAAATTCTAATCGTCATTAAAAACGGAGACTCTAAATAAAAAATTTAATCAATTTAAGACACCTATAAACAATTTACCGCAAAGGCCGCTAAGATTTTTAACCAATATTTAGGTAGAGAAAACACAAAGTTCGCAAAGCTGCTTCAACAAAGCTTTATAGTAAAATTAATTTCAGGTTTATCAGACTGACCGAAGTCGAAGCCCATTCCAATTGGTGCACCTTTCGACTTCGCTCAGGGTGACAAACATTTCGAAACTGCAACCGTCAGCAAAAACTGAGACTGAGACTGCAAACTAAAATCTACTGAATCTTAGAAGCCAATAAATAAATCACCGCCATTCTAATCGCTACACCATTTTCCACCTGATTTAAAATCACTGAATGATCAGAATCTGCCACTTCAGAAGTAATCTCTACTCCTCTGTTGATTGGTCCCGGGTGCATGATGACGATTTCTTTATTTAGAGAATCTAATAATGGTTTGTCAACTCCGTATTGTTGTGCGTATTCGCGTGTTGATGGAAAAAAGTTCACATCCATACGTTCGTTTTGTACACGAAGCATATTGGCAACATCACACCATTCTAATGCTTTACGCAAATTAGGTTCTACAGTAACTCCTAATGATTCGATATATCTTGGAATCAGTGTTTTTGGTCCGCAAACTTTTACTTCGGCACCTTGCATTTGCAAAGCATATATGTTGGATAAGGCCACTCTCGAATGCAGAATATCACCTACGATCACTACTTTTTTTCCGGCTACATCTCCTAGTTTTTCTCTGATCGAATAACTGTCTAACAAAGCCTGAGTAGGATGTTCGTGCGCACCGTCTCCGGCGTTTACGATACTGGCTTTGACATTTTTAGATAAAAAATAAGCCGCTCCGGGATTGGAGTGGCGCATTACAACCATGTCTACTTTCATGGAAAGGATATTATTTACAGTATCAATCAGGGTTTCTCCTTTTTTAACCGAAGACTGAGCTGCTGAAAAACTGATAACATCAGCAGATAATCTTTTTTGAGCCAATTCGAACGAAAGTTTTGTTCTGGTACTATTTTCGAAGAAAATATTGGCAATCGTAATATCTCGTAATGAAGGAACTTTTTTAATGGGTCTGTTAATGACTTCTTTAAAATGATCGGCAGTTTCAAAAATCAGGTTAATATCATTCTCGTTGATGTATTTTATTCCTAATAAATGATTTACGCTTAATTCTTTCATTTTTATTTCTTTAATATTTATTTGTCAAATTCATGAATTTCTGAAACACTCAGTCCTTCAATGCTTCTAAAAAAAAGAAGTTGCTTATTGAAGCATTCTGTCTACAACTTCACTGTAATCCTGGAGATCTCTCGCATCTTCATCAAAAATCTTTTGCCATCTAAAGCCTGGAATTTCGATTTTCGTTTTTGCAGAGCCATTCCATTTTATTTTAAAATCGTTGTTTATTAAAACCTCAGCTACTACTTTCCCAACTTCTATTGTTGTTGCCTCATCAGAATTATCTACTTTCTGAAAAGCGATAAACAAACTCGAATCTTCAAGAGCAATGGCTCTCGCTAAATCTTGTTCGTGATAAAAACAATAACCATCAGATTCTACTTCGTTTTCCTGAAGCTCTCTCTCCACTTCCACTACTTCATATTCACCATCTGTTGTGGTGTAACCTGCGTTGTGAAGTGCGATGATATTTTCATCTGCTAATTCATCAAACGCTTTTATCAGCCTTTCAGTATCTGTTGGGCTTTTCCATTGTTTACTTTCTGAAAGTAACTTTTGGTATTCTTCTCTTATTTTATCAAAAGCCCACTCTTCAGAGATTTCGTCTTCGAATTCGTTGTCTTCGATTTCTTCTATAATATTCTCCTGAATCTCATCAACAGAAAGAAATCCCATTCTGATCTGATTAAAAATCGATTCATAAATAAACGTTTCATTCTCTGTCATAACTTTTTATTGTTTAATCGTTTATTTGTTTGATTGTTTAATCGTTAAATCGTTTAATTGTTTTTCTTCAATTAAACTAATTCGTTATCAGATAAACGGCATCTTCACCTTCATTCTCTTTCCAGCTTACTTTTACTTTTTCGTCGTTTATAGCATCAACCTGACGACCACGATAATCGGGCTGAATAGGCAAATTACGGCTAAAACGTCTGTCGATTAAGACTAACAATTCAATTTCTGAAGGTCGACCAAAAGACTGAATTGCGGTCAAGGCAGAACGAATGCTTCGTCCGGTAAACAAAACGTCATCGATAAAAATGACTTTCTTATTTTCGACTATAAAATTTATTTGTGTTTTATTGGCTTCCAGCGGTTTATCAGTACGACGAAAATCATCTCTAAAAAAAGTGATGTCCAAATATCCCAAAGAAATTTCGGGTACTTTGTATTCGTTTTCTAATATTTGTTTTAAACGTTCAGCTAAAAAAACGCCTCTTGGCTGAATTCCCACTAAAATAGTATCGGAGAAATCAAGGTGTTTTTCGATCAACTGACAAGCCAAACGATGGAGTATGATAGTAACTTCTTTTGAATTAAGTAATACTTTTTGGCTCATAATTAAGTGTAATGTTTGGTTGGGCAAATATACGAAATCAGAATTTATTTGTTGGGGTGTTGGGAAGGGAAATATTTTTTTTTGAATTTGTTACGTCTTTACAGTTGGAAGTATCTCGTAATCAATAAAAACTTTTCTATTTTAGCTTAACTGAAATATTAGTTCAAAGCTATTTTAAACTGTCACCCTGCGCGTCAATAAAGCCATTTACCTAAAGTCTCATTAATTCAATTACTTGCCCATTTAGTTTGAGTGGGACGTGAAATTGCTCACTGTCATTTTTAGACATTAAAATTATTTTATGACCTTGTAATATTTTCTGCTAATTAAGCAACTTATGTATTACATAACTTAATTTCAAAACTGTATAAAGAAATGCTTAATGACTAAAAAAACGATAGTATGGAAACGGAATTTTTAGGGCTAATACATGAAAATCAAAAGATAATACATAAGATTTGCAAATTATATCGGGATAGTAGAGAAGATCGGGAAGACTTATTCCAAGAAATTGTTTATCAACTTTGGAAATCTTATCCAGGCTTTAGAAGAGAATCTAAAGTAAGTTCGTGGATATATAGGATTGCTTTAAATACTGCGATTGCTACTTATAGAAAATCAAAAATATCTATAGATTATTATGAAGAGTTCCCTGCACATATTCATCCCTCAAACGAAAAGACAATTTCAGAAAACGAGGAACGGTTGTTTTGGGCTTTACGAAAATTAAATGATTCAGAGAAAGCTGTCATATCTCTTTACTTAGAAGACTTCAATTATAAGGAAATTGCAGAAATTACAGGAATAAGTGATAGTAATGTAGGGGTACGATTAAACAGAATTAAAAATAAATTGAAACAAATATTAAAATAAAAATTATGGAATTAAATGATTTAAAATCAGATTGGAAAAACGCTGGTGAAGATTCCAAAAGCGAAGCAGACTTGCGACTAATGACTAAGATTACTAATCACCCATCGATAAAAAAAATAAGAACAAAACTGATTATTGAAACAATTGTTCTACTATTCTTTTTATTTATTTATTACGACTGGTTCGATGGAGACAAAAAACCATTTTATGCAAATCTGTCATTAGTAGCTGGCTTATTATTATACATTTTCAATGATATTATTGGTTATATTTCCATAACAAAACCTATCAGAGAAACAAATTTGAAACTATCTCTTCAGAATTATTTGATGAGAATAAAGCGACTATCAATTACCTCAGTAATTATCACATTTTTATACAGCATCTCAATAATTATTTTTTTTACATCAGTAATAACTTTTACAAAAGAAAAAGCGTTAATATTGATGTTTAGTATAGTTATTTCGATTCAATTTATTCTATTATCTTTAAGAATGTGGACTAAATGGATTAAAAATCTGAAGCTCCAAGTAAAGGAATTTAATCTTGATGATGAATCGTAGTTTTTATTTTTCAGGAAATTTACAGATGCGAATACGTTAAAACTAATTCTATTACAAAATAAAAAACAGCACGAAAAATAATTTCCGTGCTGTTTTTTTTATCATTTCAAGCGTATTATATTTATATAATCACAGGCTTTTTCTCTTTCTTAAAAGAAATCCACGTTGCTTTGTGCCAGATATATTCTAATGGTCCTTGTTTATGTGTTTTTAGCCACCAGGTACAAAATCCTAATTGCAATAAGAACAGCGTAATACCAATTAATAAACTAAAAGTAGCGCCGGTATATTGATAAAGTCCTAAACCAAAACGATAGTAAATAAACGATCCTAAAATAGATTGAGTAAAATAACTTGTCAGACTCATTTTCCCGAAAGGAATTAGTTTTGAGAATACTTTATTTACGGCTTCTTTTTGATACAACAATACAAAAGAACTTACTAAAACAACCATAAACGCAACATTCGACCAGGAAGTAAAAATTACTAATAAACTATTTTGCAAATCTTTATTGGCTACAATTTCCGGAATAAAGCTCTTAAATGTAAAAAGCGGAATGAATAACAGAATTGCAAATAATAAGGCTTTTTTCCAAAAGGCAATACTGGCTGGAGAAGAAACAAAAAGTTGTTTTCTACCCACAACTAATCCGAACATGAATAAAGCGGGTGCCTGAAAAAATCTTCCGTTTTCCCAAGACCAGAATACTGATGCCCATCTGCCTACTGACATATTCCCTACTACATGATCTACAAACGAATTTCCGTTAAAATACAATTGCATATTGGCATAATACGCATTTGAAATATTGGCAGGTATAACGTAATCAGCATTAAAAAGAATATTAAAAAAATTAAACCATTCCATAGGCAAAGCCAATAAAAAAGTAGCAATTATTAATACATAACTCGTTTTTAAATTACGAACCGGAATTAATATTAAACCAAAAACGGCGTAAATCATTAATATATCTCCCGAAAAAAACATGGTATTGATGAGTCCGAAAACAAATAATATTGCAAGCCTCCAAATAAATCTTCCTGTAAAATCATTCCCTTTTTTAGCCTGATTGTCATTTTGGATAAAAAAGCTAAATCCAAAAAGAAGAGAAAAAATAGCATACGATTTTCCGGCAAAGAGAAAGAACAGGGTTTCCCAAATTATTTTATCTAATACTTTGATAGGTTCTGGTAAATATTCCGGAAAATAATAAAAATCGAAATGTTCTAAATTATGAAGTAACATAATGGCCATTATAGCCAAACCACGCAATGCATCTACGACCTCTATACGAGGTGCTTTTAAATTAAAAGTATTTTCTGACATAGTTATTTTAAGGTTTAATTTGATAGTTATACTCTCAAATATAATTTTATTTCATGAAAATTAACAATCGAAATTCTCAATTATAA
>NZ_CADCSU010000037.1 GCF_902804475.1 Flavobacterium bizetiae | reverse complement strand
TTAAATAAAGAATATTGTTTTTACAAATTATTTAGTTCCTGATCTGTTCTAAATATCTTTATTCAAGCCATTTAAATTAAGGTTTTTTTTAGACCTGTTAACCTCCTTTTAGCCATCACTATTTTATACATGTTTGTTTACGACATGTAGTTATGCGCCCGTATTTATTGAGTTTTTACTATCCTACTTAAGTATCTAAGCCTTTTACTTCTGTTTTTTGATATTGCTTTAAAAGCATTTCTTATCTGCCTCAGATATCCTGCCCCGGGATTTTTTATTTCTGTTATAATAAATTGTTTGATAACCCTAATAATTAAACTTATGAAGAATAAATTACTCTCCTTATTTTTATTTTTAGGTAGTTATGCAGCTTATTCTCAGGTTGGTATTGGAACACCAATGCCTAATGCTTCTTCTCAGTTAGAAGTGGTTGCCGCTGATAAAGGTGTATTAATTCCTAAAATTAGTTTAACAGGTTCGACAGATGCTACGACCATTACAAATGGTAATGTCAACAGCTTATTGGTATTTAATACGGCAACAATTTCAGATATTAAACCAGGATATTACTATTGGTATAATAGCAAATGGAATCGAATTGTTATTTCAACAGAAATAGCAGCAAATCCAGGAACGGTTATTTATAATCCAAATAATCAGCAATTTACTTATATAGATGCTTCGGGAAATACACAAAATATAGATATAGGCGCCATTGTAAAAGCCAATGAAACGGTAACATCACTTATCAATAATGGTGGAGGTTCTTATACGTATACTAATGAAGCCGGAACAGCTTTAAATATTGATGTTGTTGGAGATGTAACAACTAATTTTAGCACCATTGTAAACAATCCGGCGGTCACTACTATTATTCAGGATATTGTAAATAAAACAGAGGGCAATGTCTCTTTTGATACTACTACCAATCAGTTTACGTATGTAGATAATTCTGGAAATACCCAAATCGTAGATATCAGCACGATTGTAAAAGCGAATGAAACCATTACAACACTAGATAAAGATCCGGCGAATAATGGCCAATATACATACACAAGTGAAAATGCTACAACAACCAAAATTGATGTAGTGGGAGATGTGGTGAACAACTCCGCAGTAATTTTAAACAATCCTGCTTTTATTACGGAACTGACCAATATTATTAAAACCACCGAAACGCTTACAACTTTGGTATATGATAAAGCAGCGAATACTTTAACTTATAAAGACGAAGATGAAAATCTTAATACCATTAATTTACTGGAATTAGTAAGCAATATCGAAACCAAAACGACATTGGTTTATGATCCGGTTGCAAAAACGTTAACCTATAATGGAGAAAGCGGAATTCCAACCGTAATTAATTTGGTCGACCTTGTTGGAGATGCAGAAACGGTAACCACTCAAATTCAAAATCCAACAACGGGAGTAATTACCTATACCAACGAAGCCGGAACTGCCACAACAGCACAAGTTACAAGTACAGACGCGGGAAATATTTTAACCGTTGGTTCAGATGGCGGAAGTTTACTGACTCCAACTGCAATTGCAAACGCAACAACAGTTTCGAATACATCTGCAGTAAATAATTTGAGCACTACAGTAAATGGTGTAACAGGAACTGCTGTGCCTATTGTTAACAGTAACGAAACATCATTAACCGCAGGAAAATTAACCACTACCGTTAACGGAGTGGCGAGTACACCATTAGATCTAACTCAGATTATTACAATAGATACAGATAATACTTTAACCTTATCGGGAAATACGTTAACCTCTACCGTAAATGGAGTACCAGCATCATCTGATGCGGTAAGCGGTGTTGCGAATGCTTCGGCAGTGAATACTTCGACAGTAACCGTAAACGGTATCACGAGTACAGGCGCGCCGATTATTAATACTAATGAAACTTCATTAACAGGTGCAAGTTTAACAACAACAGTAAACGGAGTAGCCAGTACAGCTTTAGATTTGACTCCGGCAATTGCAGCGGGTACTACGAATACTTTAGGTTTAACAGGCAATACTTTAACCTCTACCGTAAATGGAGTAGCTTCAACATCAGCTGCAGTAAGTGGAGTTTCGAATGCCTCGGCAGTGAATACTTCGACAGTAACCGTAAATGGTATCACGAGTACAGGCGCGCCAATTATCAATAGTAATGAAACTTCATTAACAGGAGCAAGTTTAATCACAGCTGTAAATGGTATAGCAAGTACAGCTTTAGATTTAGCTCCGGCTATTAAAGCCAATGAAACTGTAACAACATTAGCACAGGATTTAGCAACGGGAACCATAACGTATAACAATGAAGCCGCGACACCAACAACTTCTCAGGTAATAAGTGCTAACCCCGGAAATGTTATTACGGCAGGAACAGATGGAGGTGGATTTTTGAATGCAGCAACAATCAAAGCAAATGAAACAATCACGACAATAAATCCAATTGTTAATTCAGGCAGTATCATTGCAACTTATACCAACGAAGCGGGCGGAACCCCCGTTGAAATTCAACAAAGTGTTACAAAACAAAGTCAGGATCCGGGAACGGGGATTATATCATTTTTTAATGAAGATGGTATCTCAAGCGATGCAAATGTTATCAGCACTGATCCTGCCAATATCATTACCGTTGGTCCAGACGGCGGTGCTTTATTAACTCCAACAACATTAGCAGCAGCAACAAGCGTTTCTAATACCAGTGCTGTAAATAATTTAAGCACAACAGTAAATGGAGTAACAGGAACCGCGGTGCCAGTTATTAATAGTAACGCGACTTCTTTAACAGGAACAAATTTAACCACAACAGTAAACGGAGTGGCAAGTACAGCACTTGATTTGGCTCCGGCTATTACGGCAGCAACCACCAATACTTTAGGTTTGGCAGGAAATACATTGACTTCTACTGTTAATGGAGTTGCTTCAACATCGAATGCCGTTAGTGGTGTTTCGAATGCATCGGCAATAAATACAGCGACCGTTACAGTAAATGGCGTAACAAGTTCAGGAGCTCCTATTATTAATAGCAATGCAACTTCATTAACAGGCTCTACTTTAACAACAACCGTAAACGGAGTGGCGAGTACAGCACTAGATTTAGCTCCGGCAATTAAGGCGGGTGAAACTATTACGACAATTACTCCAATTGTAAATTTAGGCAGTGTTATTGCAACTTATACCAATGAAGCTGGTGGTGTTCCGGTAGAAATTCAACAGAGTGTTACAAAACAAAGTCAGGATCCGGGATCCGGAATTATATCGTTTCTTAATGAAGATGGTTTTACTTCTGATGCCAATGTTATCAGTACTAATCCGGGAAACATCATCACTATTGGAACTGATGGAGGTGCTTTATTAACTCCAACCATATTAACCGCTGCAACCACAAATACTTTAACTGCAGTAAATGGAAATCTTGTTTCAACTGTAAACGGCGTTGCTTCAACTCCGGCTGTTCCTGTATTAATAGCTGCTGATAACGGATTAACCGCCGCAAATGGCAACGTGCAATTGGGAGGAACTCTTATTGCTCCAACCACAATAGTCACAGACTTTGCCAATACTTTAGCTATTACAGGTTTAATGCACGGAATGCCAATGGATGAAATTTTGGTTACAGATCCGGGCGGCGGGGTTATCAGAACAATTAAGCCTGATGAGTTAAACCAAAATGACTGGCATATATTTGGGAATAGCAACACTGATGATACTATTAATTTTATTGGTACAACAGACGATAAAGATTTAGTTTTTAAAAGAGATAATGATCCTGCAGGTTTGCTAAATCGAAACAATACATCTTTTGGTGTGTTTGCTTTAAATATTGCTTCTACAGGAGCGGGAAATACTTCAATTGGAAGATATTCACTTTTCAGCAATACATCCGGATTTTATAATTCGGCAATTGGTGAGAATACATTATACAATAACACTACTGGAGGAGAAAATACAGCTACTGGCCATTTAGCTCTAACTAATAATACGACCGGAAATTTTAATACCTCTGCAGGTTATGCATCACTTTCAGGAAATACGCTTGGAGGTAGAAATACAGCATTTGGTTATGGTGCCGGAGGTAATAATACAGAAGCCTCAAATAACACCTTTCTTGGCGCTAGTGCTAATTTAAGTACTTTAGGATTAAATGTAAGCAATGCAACCGCTATTGGATATAATGCAAAAGTAGCTACTAGCAATAGTTTGGTTTTAGGAGGTACAGGTGCAGATGCCGTAAATGTGGGTATTGGTACCGATGCGCCAGAAAATACCTTACACATTAAACCCGTAACAGGTGCTGATCCTATTCGTGCCGAAGGTCTACAGCCAAGTGTGTCAGGAACTGATAATATTGTGGTTGCAGATGCTTCCGGCGTTTTTAGAACAGTAACACCTAGTTCTCTAATTCCTGCCACAACAGTATCAAATAGTTCATTAATAAATAGTTTAACTACAACGGTAAATGGAGTGACGGGAACTGGAGTAAATATTATAAACAGTAATACAACATCACTTACGGGAGCCAATTTAAATACATCTGTAAATGGCGTAGCGAGTACTGCTTTAAACTTGACTCCGGCAATTAAAGCCGCTGAAACCGTAACGACAATAACTCCCGTTGTAACGACAGGAAACACCATTGCAAATTATGTCAATGAAGCCGCAGGTACTCCGGTTGAGGTTAAGGAAACGGTTACTTCTTTAAAAGATGTGGTAACACAGGTTACCGACCCATTTGGGCAATTGTTTGATGTACATACACTGACTTATACTGATGAAGCAAGCACACCTAATCCTATCGATTTATCGGTTTTGGTAAAAGGAGTAGAAACACTGACATCATTAGTATACGACGGAGCCAATCATTCTTTGATTTATAGTGATGAAAAAGGAAATGCTTCTGAGTTTAAAATGGTTGATTTAATTGGAGAGTCGGAAACATTAACCACTTTAGAAGTAAATGCTACAACAGGAACTTTAGATTATATAAACGAAAACAAAGTAGTAACACAACTGGATTTAGGAGCAGCTGTAAAAGAACCTTGGTTTAGTACAACAACCCACATGGGAGCTACACTAAATACCGAGGATATTTATACCAACGGATGGGTAGGAATAGGGTATACAACTGCATCCGGAGCACCAAACGAAAAACTAAGAGTCAACGGTGCTATATCTACAGTCAATACTTATTATGCCGATTATGTATTTGAGGATTATTTTAATGGAAAATCTGAAATCAAGTCCGATTATAAATTTAAACGTCTGCCCGAAATTGAAGATTACATCAAAAAATACAATCACCTTCCGGGAATAACGCCTATTAACAGACTCGAAAAAACAAAAGAAGGGTACGCATTTAATATGTCTGAATTATCGATTCAGTTATTAGAAAAAACAGAAGAAATCTATTTGCACATTATAGAGCAAAACAAAGAGATTGAAGCAAAAGACAAAGAAATAAAAGAGTTGAAAGAAGCCTCAAAAGCAATGAATTTACGTCTTGAAAAACTGGAAAAACTAATAGCAGAAAAGAATAATTAATGCCATTTATCAAGTTTTAGAAAATTCTAAAACCAAGAGTGACAACTAATATTATTACAGACTTAAATACTACGATTATGAAAGTAACACTATATAAAATCCAAAAAAATATCTTTGCAGTATTCTTTATTTTGTTCAGTCTTTATTCTCTTACGGCTCAGGTAAATAATACTAAAATAAAAGACGGAACAGTCAGTACCGGCCCTGAAAAAGCAAAGCCGGGAGCGATTTTTGAATTAGAAAGTAACAATAAAGGAATGCTGACTTCGCGATTAACCACCGCACAACGCGACGCAATCCCACCTGCTAATCTTACAGACGGTTTATTAATTTATAATACCACAACAGGATGTTTTGATTATTGGAGCCAGATTCAAAATATATGGCTGAGTATCTGCGGTACATTACCGCCTGCGGTATTTGAAATTGCTACAGCACAATGTAGCGAAGTACAAGCTTTTGGAACCTATAAAAGCGGACAAGTTTTAATTGCCTCCAATTATCTCACAGTTCCGGTTACTGTTACACAACCGGGAGTGTATACCGTTTCAGCCACTACAACCAATGGATATTATTTTGGAACAAGCGGTACTTTTCCAACTGCGGGGACTTATACTTTGAATTTGCCAGCGACAGGAACACCAAAAAATGGTACAGTAAATCCAGACCCGGGAGATCCCGTAACTATTAATTTAAACGGAAAAGCAAGCACTTGTATTCCGCATATTCCTATAACTCCTGCCGATGTTGATTTTATTGTAAATTGTGGTGTTATAAATCCGCTAGGCAGTTATTATATTGGAATTCCTCTAACATCTACAAATAAAATTACAGTTAGTGTAAGCCCAACTGTTTTAGGATTTTGGAGTATGAATACCAATACCGTAAACGGATATTCTTTTAGCGGCACGGGAACATTTACAAGTTTAACTCCAAATCAAACCGTCGAACTTTTAGGAACAGGAACACCGGAAGCATCAGGCATCAATAATTTTAATTTGGTTTCTAATGCCACTACACAGGGAACAGCTTCCTGTACTGGTATTCCAATTACGGTACAAGCAGTAGCTTATACGATTAATTGTGGTACGGCAACACAAAACGGAGTTTACTTGCAGGATGTTCCTTTGACGGCGCTCAATACCATTACATTACCCATAAATGTAACAGCAACCGGAAAAACAACAATCACCACCACAACCGCAAACGGAATTACTTTTACATCCGGGCTGATTACTTTATCTACTTTAGGAGCACAAAATGTAACCTTAATAGGTTCCGGAACACCAACGGTTTCGGGAACAGCTGCCTTAACAGTTTCCGGAACTCCGGGTGCAGCCGCAACATGTACATTAAATGTTACAATAGCACCACAGCCTGTAACCTATACTACAAATTGCGCCGGAATTACAACGGCTGGTAATTATGCACCAGGTATCGCAATGGCAGCCGCAAATACGATGACAGTTCCTGTAAATGTAACTTATGTAGGAGCTTACAGTATTACAACCAATAGCGTAAACGGAATCAGCTTTTCGGCAGCAGGAACGTTTAGTGCTATCGGAGCTCAAAATGTAATCATGACCGCAACAGGAACTCCAACTTCGGGAGGAACTTTTTCTTATGCCATAACCGCTAATAGTACCAATGGAGGTACAGCGTGTAATAAAAGCATAACGTTTGTTTTCCGTACGATGAAAGTACTGGGAATGGGAGATGGAATGTATCAGCCAGGAACTGCCGGAACAGGAGATGCTTCTAGAGCGATATTGGCATCAACGGCAAATTTTAGTGCTACGGGAACATTTCAGGTACAAGGTATTACCATTATAAATGGAGGAACAAATCAGGGCACTACATTGAAAAACTTAATCAATACCAATAATGTTGATATCATAGTAATTGGATACAATTATCTGCCAAACGCGGCTTCTATTGCCATCTTAAATGATTTTGTTCAGAATAAAAAAGGAGTAGTAATTCATTCACAGGAAAATGATGCGGCGGGAACAGCCAATTTAATTAATACCATTTGCGGCTCAACAACGGCGGTAGTTTCGGGAACAGGAACAACCTATGTAAATCCTGTTTTAAGTGTTTCAGATCCTATTCTTCAAGGGCCTTTCGGAACCATTACCGGATTTAATCTAGGTAGCGATGTAAACAATTCGTATTACGTTACCGGTCTTCCGGCAAACGTAACAAGTCTTGCAACTCAAAACGGAAACGCAACCAGAATATTCTCGTTTAAACATAATACTTTAGGGTATATATATGTAGGAGATTCTGGCTGGACTGCCGGACAAGTATCTAATACGTCTACCACAACATGGCCAGCAAAATTTGCCAGTACGGGACAGCCGTTACCAAAAGCATACGATTCTGGAGTTACGGTTTATAATAGTATTATGTATGCGAATACTATGGCATGGGCTATTAAATATGTACAGGATAACATTAACTCTGGTTATGTTCTTCCTTAAGTAAAAATTGAATATAGATCTCTTTATTGTTAGAAAGAGATCTGTATTATCTAACGTCTAAATGCTAGATTATGATGAAGATTTATAGAACAGCAATTTTTCTATCCTTATTATTTATGGGTAAAATTGCAGGGCAGACTGTCAATACAGGAGATTTATCCGTTGCACCCAATACGCAGCTTTCGACCTTGTTTAGTTTTGATAATAAGTCAAGCGGCGATGTATTGATAGACGGTAATTTTATTGCTTATGCCAATTTTAATAATGACGGATTAGTCACGTACAGTAACGCAAGTAACGGAAAAACTTTTTTTATAGGTACGCAGCAACAGCTTATTTCGGGTACAGAAATTGCGCATTTTCAGAATATTGTTTTTGAGAATACATCAGGGTTAGTTCCTTTTCAGCTCAATACGATTATTGAAATTGGTAAAAATGCCGAATTTAAAAAAGGAATTGTAGATGCCGATACTTATAACGGAAAAATGATTTTTGACCTAAATGCTTTTCATACCGATGCCAGTAATTTGAGTTTTGTGGATGGAAAAGTAGAAAATAAGGGGAATCTCGATTTTGAATTTCCTGTTGGAGATCAGTTTTATTTCAGGCCTTCTTATCATGAGAAAGGAGCAAATGTAAATAATGCTTATACAACCCAGTATTTTTTGCAGAATGCTGGAAATCAACATCCGTATACCAGTAAAGACGATACTATTATAACTATTGATGAGGTTGAATATTGGAATTTAACCCAGGATCAGGGTTCAGAAAAAATTGTATTAAGTCTTACTCTCGATACCAACACAACGCCCGCTTCTTTTTTTGAAGAGAAACCCGATACGCAATTAGGTATAGTTCGGTGGGACGATACAGCCAAAAAATGGGTAAATGAAGGCGGCGTAACTACTGATCTTGTTACAGGAGCAAATTATTCTAAATTAGTTACTACCCAAGTAGGCGGTTACGGACTTTTTACAATTGCGATGGTGAAAAAAGCAGACATTCCAGATTCAGATTTAATTATTTATAATGCTATATCTCCTAATGGCGACGGACTTAATGACAGCTTTTATATTAAAGGAATCAATCAATATCCTGAGAATAGGGTAGAGATATACAATCGCTGGGGAGTAAAAGTATTTGATGCTGCCTCTTACAATGAAAGTGATGTAATGTTCAAAGGATATTCTGACGGACGAGGAACTGTAAAAAGGGGAGAAGGACTTCCTGCCGGAACGTATTTTTATGTTTTAAAATATACCAAAGGCACTCAACCTATTGAGAAAACAGGATATCTTTATATTAGTAATGATAAATAAAATTTGAAACAGCTGAAAACGGTTTTCATTTCAATTTATAATGAACATTTTTTTAGATAAATGCTCCAGAGGAGCAAAATATATATAGTCTAATTGATTCTCTAATGTGCGGAGCCTCAGCGGGGCGATATATTTGCAACAGATAGATATTTCGCTCCGATGGAGCTTTAAATCTTTTTAGGATTCATTGCTATAAATATTTTGCTTCTCTGAAGCATTTTTAGATTAATCTATAGGGCTTAATTGTAAAAAATACTTTTTAGATAAATGCTCCAGAGGAGCAAAATATATATAGTCTAATTGATTCTCTAATGTGCAGAGCCCCAGCGGGGCGATATATTTGCAAAAGATAGATATTTCGCTCCGATGGAGCTTTAGATCTTTTTAGGATTCATTGCTATAAATATTTTGCTTCTCTGAAGCATTTATAGAAATAATCTCTATTTTTTGTAGAGATAGATTTTATAAAAAAAAGCAGTACTTTAAGTATATTTGAAGTATTGCTTTTTTTATATAAGCAGAGCTTAAATTAATTTGATAATGAAAGAACAACAAAAGAATCAGAGCTGCTCTGTTCAGGAATGTGATACCGATGAGATCAATCAGAGTGGTGGTTCTCCTTTGTATAATATCTTTCTTTTGGAAGGAAACGGAAAAGTAAGTGTTGATTTAGCCGAATATTCTTTTGATGGTAAAATCGCATTGTTTTCAACGCCTTATCAAATTATTCAATTCAAAACTGAAGAAATTTTAAAAGTCAGAAAACTGCAATTTCATGGCGATTTTTATTGTATCGAATACCACAAAAAAGAAGTAGCCTGCAATGGGCTTTTATTTAATAATATATACGAGCAAACCTTTATTAATTTGACCCCCGAAGAATATTCTGAAATAAATTATATACTCGGAAAATTGATTGTTGAGATTGAAGATACTTCCAGTTATGCTGATGCCGTTGTAAAAGCCTATCTGCAATTGATTTTGGCATTATGCAGTAAAATCAAGTCCCAACAGGTTATTGTTTACGATGAAAAGAATGCTCACCATCCGTTAATGCAATTTAAAACATTACTCGAGAATCATTTTCATACCGAAAGACAGCCTTCTTTTTATGCTTCGCAAATGGGTATTTCGCCAAATAATTTTTCGAAGATTTGCAAACAGCATTTTCTTAAAACTCCTTCAGAATTAATTCACGAAAGAGTGATACTGGAATCTAAAAAGCTCATTCATCTTAGTTATAAAAGCATGAAAGAAATAGCCTCAGAATTAAATTTTGATGATGAGAATTATTTCAGCCGTTACTTTAAAAAACATGTCGGAATTTCGCCAACCGCTTTTCGCGAAAATGTTGGAATATCCATCGTGGCAGATTTGTCCAGATAAACTCCACATTTGTCCATTGTTGCGCCAATAGTGTCTCCTTAATTTTGTCTGTAAATAATTAAACAGATGAAAACACTAAAAATCGTAGCAAATTTACAAGGTCAATTTTTCAATTTTATGCGAATCGCCATTTTTATCGTAATGGTATGGATTGGCGGACTTAAAGCTTTTCAATATGAAGCCGACGGAATCGTTCCTTTTGTAGCCAACAGTCCTCTCATGAGTTTCTTCTACAATAATCCTGAAGAATACAAGGATTATAAAAACAAAGAAGGAGAAGTAATTGAAAAGAATATCAACTGGAATACCCAAAACGGAACCTATAGTTTTTCGTATGCTTTAGGAAGTGCAATTGTAATTATTGGTTTTCTAACTTTATTAGGTATTTTCAATAAAGGTTTGGGATTAATTGGTGGCTTGCTTACCGCTGGTATGGCATTGGTTACGCTTTCCTTTTTAATTACAACGCCAGAAGTCTGGGTTCCTAATTTAGGAGGTGATATGCCAACGCCTCAACATGGTTTTCCGTACCTTTCCGGCGCAGGCCGATTGGTTATAAAAGATATCATTATGATGGCCGGAGGTTTACTGATAGCTTCAGATTCTGCTAAGAAACTTTTAGAATATAAAAAGCTATAAACAGCTCATCACAAATAAAAAATGATTTTAGCAATTTGCAAATTTGCATATATTTGCAAATAACTACTAACTAAAATCATTTTGTTTTGTTTAAGAAAAGTCTAGTTTCTGTTTTATTTATTTTATCTGTAAGTTGTTTTGCGAATGTAAAAGATTCATTACGTCTTAAATTGGACTTTGCTATCGAGCACAAAGCATATTATTCTTCTCAAAAAGATAAAAGAACTTCGAAAATTAGAAAGGCACTTAAAGGAAAAAACTCACTTGAAGTTCAGTATTCATTAAATCAAAAATTATATACAGAATACAGAAAATATAAAATAGATTCGGCATTGTATTTTATTACCAGAAATGTAAAACTTTCAGAATCAATTAAAGATAGTAGTTTTAAAACTGATGCTGTGCTGCAATTAGCAAATCTATATTCAGCAAGCGGACGTTTTCTGGAATCCGAAAAATTACTTAAATCAGTTCAAACAAAAACACTTTCAAACAATCAAAAAAAGACCTATTTGGAATTTTATATTGAGTTTTTTGAGCACTACGCCACAAACAATCCAAATAAATATTACAATGAACAAATAGGAATCTACAGAGATTCATTGCTGGCAGTTTTAGATCCGCAATCTTCAGAGTATAAAGTAAATTTAGCTTTACGTTCTATTGATAATAAAGAGTATAGTGCGGCAAAGACAAATCTGGAAGATTTGTTCTACAATCAGGAACTTAAAAAATCTCAATATGCCATGTGCGCCTATCTTTTAGGAAACATTAGTATGCACGATAAAAATTATACTGATGGAATAAATTATTATACGCTGGCAGCAATTACTGATATAGAAACGGCAACAAGAGATCAGGGAGCCATACAAAATCTTGCCATATACAATTATTACAACAATAATATTGATCTGGCTTATAAATATGCAAAGTCAGCTTTAGAAGATGCTGTAGTCTGCAATGTAAAATTTAGAACCTTGATGATGTCAGAGTTTTATTCGATTATTAATGCAGCCTACCAGAAAAAAGAAGATAAAAATAAAAAGCAACTTCAGGTTTATATTCTATCGGTAAGCGTACTTAGTGGTTTTTTAATTATTTTGATTTTCTATATCTATCGCCAAATGAAGCGTTTATTTAAAATTAAAAAAGAACTCTCAGCATCAACTCAAAACCTTCAGGAATTAAATGCTGAATTTCAGTCTGTTAATGATCGGCTTAAACTATTCAATGACCAGCTTAACGAATCTAATAATATAAAGGAAGAATACATAGCTCAGTTTTTTGATATCTGTTCCTCTTATATAAGCAAAATGGAAGATTACAGAAAGAAACTTTATAAAAAAGCAGTCAACAAACAGTTTGTTGAGTTAACCAATGTTTTAAGATCAAATGATACAATCGAGATGGAATTGGGTGATTTATACAGAAAATTTGATACTGTTTTCATTAAACTTTATCCTGAATTTACTTCAGATTTTAATGCTTTGCTTACCGAAGGAGAAAAAATCACGCTAAAAGAAGGAGAAATATTAAGTACAGAGCTACGCATCTTTGCCCTTGAAAGACTTGGTATTAAAGACAGCGAAAAAATTGCTTCATTTTTAAGGCTTTCTATGAGCACGATTTACAATTACAGAACTAAAATTCGCAATAAAACGGTTTATTCTAAAGAAGAGTTCACCAAAAAACTCGAGAAAACCGGTAGTAGATCTCATACGTTATAATAGAGATAATGATCCTCAGAAATCCCTGTTTTTTATGAGGATATCAAATTAGAAAGCTAAAGTTGTATAGGGAATGATGTAGTATTTACGGCAGGTTTCATTGCTTTTTTAAGCTACATTTTTTGCAACTACGAACTACTTTTTAAAACGCTATTTTGTGTTTAAGTATTTGATTTTTAGTGTTTTAGTTAATTTGTTGTTCTACATTTTATTTTTGCATTGCAGCGCGAGTACTATATCGTTATAGTTTTACATCATCGGGATTTATTCATTAAAAAAATAAACCTGAGGCAGATAAAATTATAAATCGATATGAAAAAACAATTAGCAGCAGTATTGTTTCTGGCAGCATCATTACAAATGAATGCCCAGCAGCAAAAAGATCAAAAAATGAATGCGTTCGTCAGCAGTCTCATGAACAGGATGACGCTTGAAGAAAAAATAGGACAAATCAATTTACCCAGCGAAGGAGACATTATAACAGGATTGGGAAGCAATACAAACATTGCAGCAAAGATTCGTAAAGGCCTTGTGGGCGGAATGTTCAATATCAAGGGCGTTCAGAAAATCAAAGAAATCCAGAAAATTGCTGTTGAAGAAAGCAGACTAAAAATACCGTTACTTTTTGGTATGGATGTTATTCATGGATATGAAACTATTTTCCCGATACCTCTGGGAATAGCGTGTACCTGGGATATGAAAGTGATTGAAGAATCAGCAAGAATTGCTGCTAAAGAGGCTAGTGCCGATGGTATCAGCTGGACTTTTAGTCCTATGGTGGATATCGCCAGAGATCCAAGATGGGGACGCGTTTCTGAAGGAAGCGGAGAAGATCCTTATCTGGGCGGACAAATTGCGAAGGCAATGGTAAGGGGTTATCAGGGAAAAGATAATACATTTTCGGAAAAATTTAATATTCTGGCTTGTGTCAAACATTTTGCATTATATGGTGCAGGAGAAGCCGGAAGAGATTATAATACGGCAGATATGAGTCATATTCGCATGTACAACGAATATTTTTATCCGTATAAAGCTGCTGTAGAGCAAGGTGTAGCAAGTGTAATGGCTTCTTTTAACGTGGTAGATGCCGTTCCTGCTCATGCTAATAAATGGTTGCTTACCGATGTTTTGAGAAAACAATGGGGTTTTGAAGGATTTACAGTAGCTGATTATGGCGGAGTAGGTGAAGTTGTCAATCATGGGCTTGGCAGCTTAAAAGATGCTTCGGCTTTGGCAATGAATGCAGGATTAGACATGGATATGGTTTCAGAAGGATTTTTAAATACATTGCCATCTTCTATTAAAGAAGGTAAAGTTGATATTGCAAAAGTAGACCAGGCCTGCAGACGTGTCCTTGAAGCAAAATACAGATTAGGATTGTTTAAAGATCCTTATAAATTTTGTGATGATAAAAGAGCACAGAAGGAAATTTATACCAATGAAAACAGAACTGTAGCACGAAAAACAGCTGCTGAAAGTTTTGTACTTCTAAAAAATCAAGGAAATCTTTTACCACTATCCAAAACAAAAACAATTGCTGTAGTTGGGCCAATGGGCGATACAAAATCAAACATGGTCGGAACCTGGAGCGTAGCAGCCAAATTGGATAAACCTCTTACTTTGGTCGAAGGATTGCGCGAAACTGCAGGCAGCAAAGGCAATATTATTTATGCAAAAGGTTCTAATCTTTTAGATAATGAAAAAATGCAAAAAGATGCCACAATGTTTGGCAGAGATATTCCTTGGGACAACAGATCAGAAGAAGAACTGATTAAAGAAGCGCTTAATGCAGCTTCAAAAGCAGATGTGATTATCGCAGCAATGGGCGAATCTTCTGAAATGAGCGGAGAATCAAGCAGCCGTACAGATATCGGAATTCCAGCAGTACAAAAAAGAGTTTTAGAGAAACTTTTAGCCACAGGAAAACCAGTTATTCTGGTGTTATTTGCCGGAAGACCTATGACACTGGTTTGGGAACAGGAAAATGTGCCTGCTATTTTGAATGTTTGGTTTGGAGGAAGCGAAGCAGCAAAAGCAATTGGCGATGTAGTTTTTGGTGATGTAAACCCAAGCGGAAAATTAGTATCAACTTTCCCGAGAAGCGTGGCTCAAATTCCTCTTTATTACAATCACTTAAACACAGGAAGACCAGCATCAGATAAAGGCTTTGAAAAATTTAGAAGCAATTATATGGATGAAAAAAATGCACCCTTGTATCCATTTGGTTTTGGGTTAAGTTATACCACATTTCAATACAGCCCTATAACGCTAACTACAACTGAAATGACAGCTCACGAAACAATAACAGCTTCTGTAGAAGTAAAAAATACAGGATCGAAAGACGGAGCAGAAACAGTACAGTTTTATGTAAGAGATATGGTAGCCAGCATTTCAAGACCAGTAAAAGAATTGAAAGGTTTTGATAAAATCTTTTTAAAAGCAGGAGAATCCAAAACAGTAAAGTTTACTATCACTCAGGAAATGTTGAAATTCTACAACAGCACACTCGATTTTGTAAGTGAGCCAGGTGAGTTTCAAATCATGATTGGAAGTAGCAGCAACGATGTACAGACCGCTTCGATTAATTTAAAATAAAAAAAATATGTTACATAAATTATTTACGGCTTTTATAATGCTGTCCGTATTAAATATTTCGGCGCAAAAGACTTTGCCGATATATCTTGATGATACAAAACCTACAGAACAACGTATCGAGGATGCACTTTCGAAAATGACATTAGAAGAAAAAATTGCGATGGTGCATGCGCAGTCTAAATTTAGTTCACCGGGAGTACCCCGTTTAGGAATTCCTGAAAACTGGATGACTGATGGTCCTCACGGAATTCGTCCTGAAGTAAAATGGGATGAATGGCAACAGGCAGAATGGACAAATGATTCGTGTATTGCTTTTCCTGCACTTACTGCATTATCTGCTACCTGGAACAAAAACATGTCACTTTTGTACGGAAAAAGTCTTGGAGAAGAAGCGCGTTACAGAAACAAAAATGTAATTCTGGGTCCTGGAATTAATATTTATCGCAGCCCACTAAACGGAAGAAATTTTGAGTATATGGGCGAAGATCCTTTTCTTGCTGGCGAAATGGTTGTGCCTTATATAGAAGGAGTACAGTCGAATGGAGTAGCGGCTTGTGTGAAACATTTTGCACTAAACAATCAGGAAACCAATCGTCACGGAGTAAATGTAATTGTAGACGATCGGGCGCTTTACGAAATTTATCTTCCTGCTTTTAAAGCTGCAGTTCAAAAAGCAAATGTTTGGGCGGTTATGGGATCGTATAATAAATACAAAGGATTGCAGGGTTGTCATAATAGTTTTCTGTTGCAGGATATCCTGAGAAAAGAATGGTCGTTTGATGGAGCTGTAGTGGCAGATTGGGGCGGAGTTCACAATACAAAAGAGTCTATTTATAATGGTCTTGACATGGAATTTGGAACCTGGACAGATGGACTTACATGGGGAGCCAGCAACGCATACGATAATTATTATATGGCAAAACCTTACCTTGATTTGATAAAGTCAGGAGAAGTGGGGACTAAGGAACTGGATGAAAAAATCAGAAACATATTACGTCTTATTTTTAGAACCAATATGGATAGAAACAGACCTTGGGGATCTTTTGGTACAGCAGAACATGCAGTAGCAGCACGTAATATTGCAGAAGAAGGCATTGTACTTTTAAAAAATAAAGAAGCCTTATTACCTCTGGATATTAAAAAATATAAAAAAATAGCAGTTATTGGAGAGAATGCGATCAAAATGATGACCGTAGGAGGAGGAAGTTCTTCGCTTAAGGCCAGATATGAGATTTCACCTCTTCAGGGACTTCAGGAAAGAATTGGTGCTGAAGCCGAGATAATTTACGCAAGAGGATATGTAGGAGATGCCAGCGGAAATTACAACGGAGTAGTTTCCGGACAAAATCTTACCGAAAATCGTAGTGCCGAAGAACTTAAAAATGAAGCGCTAAAAATTGCAAAAGATGCTGACGTAGTACTTTTTATTGGCGGACTTAACAAAAGTGATTTTCAGGATAGCGAAGGTAATGATCGCAAAGAATTAGAACTTCCATACGGACAGAACGAACTTATAAGTGAGTTGGCAAAAGTCAATAAAAATTTAGTGTATGTAAATATTTCGGGTAATGCCGTAGCAATGCCTTGGGAGAAAGAAGTTCCGGCTATTGTTCAGGGATGGTTTCTGGGTTCTGAATCAGGAAGCGCTTTGGCAGCAGTATTATTAGGTGATGTAAATCCATCGGGGAAATTGACATTTACTTTTCCTGTTGCATTAAAAGATAATGCTGCACACGCTTACAAAGCTTTTCCTGGTGGAGATGAGGTTACCTACAAGGAAAGTATTTTTGTTGGCTACAGATGGCATGAGAAAGAAAAAATAAAACCGCTTTTTCCTTTTGGTTACGGACTTAGTTATACTTCATTTCAGTACAGCGATTTAAAAGCAGATAAAACAAAGATCACTCCAAACGATAAAATTACTTTTTCACTAACGATAAAAAATACTGGTAAGCGCGATGGAGCTGAGATTGTTCAACTTTATATTTCAGATGTTAAATCGTCGCTTCCAAGACCAATAAAAGAACTTAAAGGTTTTGATAAGGTGTTCCTAAAAGTGGGAGAAGAAAAAACGGTGACTTTCACGATCGATAAAGAAGCATTAAGTTTCTTCAATGATAAAGAACACCAATGGATTGCAGAACCTGGAGATTTTCAAGCTTTAATAGGAGCTTCATCAGCAGATATCAAAGCTAAAATTAATTTTAGTCTAAAATAGTAGAATCATTAAAATCAAAAATAAAATACAAATGAATGTTATTTCTTCGCAAGGAGTGGTTTTCAAGGATTCTAAAAAACATTATGAAATTTTGGACGGGCTTCGGGGCGTAGCCGCAATTTTGGTTGTTGCCTTTCATATATTAGAGGTTTTTTCGGGAGGGGATCATACTAAACAACTCATTAATCACGGTTATCTGGCAGTCGATTTTTTCTTTCTTCTCTCAGGTTTTGTAATTGCTCACGCTTACGATGACAGATGGAACACCATGTCTCTCACCGGATTTTTCAAAAGACGACTCATACGTCTGCATCCTATGATAATAATAGGTATGACCTTAGGAGCAGTCTGCTTTTATTATGCAGCTTCTACTATGTTTCCAGCAATAGAAGGAACTCCTTTCTGGAAACTTATTGTAGTAATGGTGCTGGGCTGGTTTTTAATACCAGTTCCCGGATCATTAGACATAAGAGGATGGGCAGAAATGTACCCCTTAAACGGCCCAGCATGGTCTTTGTTTTTTGAATATATAGCCAATATTTTCTACGCCCTAATATTGCGTAAAGTATCAAATACAGTATTGTGGATTTTAGTCTTTATTGCAGCATTTGCATTAATACAACTCGCTGTTTTGAGTCCGCACGGAGATATAATAGGAGGCTGGTCCCTGGATCCGGAACAATTACGCATCGGATTTACCAGATTAGCTTTTCCTTTTTTAGCCGGAATATTGCTTCGTAGATTATTTAAATCAGGAAACATTAAAAATGCGTTCTTATGGAGCAGCGTTCTTATTGTGTCAATTATGTCCTTTCCACGTGTTGGAGGATCTGATCATTTATGGTACAATGGAATTTACGATTCCCTCACTATTATACTATTATTTCCCTTAGTAGTTTATATTGGCGCAAGCGGAAGTATTAAAAGTGATGTTTCGAAACGTTTGTGTACTTTTTTGGGCGATATATCATATCCAATCTATATCACACACTTTCCAATTTTGTACGTATATTATACATGGGTGTCCAAAAACAATGTTAGTCTCGAAGATTCGCTTGGAGTTGCATCCGTAGTTTTTATTCTCTGTATTGTAGTTTCCTATGTTTCACTAAAATTATACGATATCCCGGTTAGAAAGTGGTTATCAAAAAAATATCAGTAAAACAATTAAATTACTATAAAATTGATAAGCTGTCTCTGAGGCAGCTTATTTTTATTTTATAAATAATATTGCTTTATTTTGCAAATTTGCATAAATTTGCAAAACAAAAATTAAGATTAAATATATGAGTTTACGAATTAATAAAGCAGTTTGGGCAATACGAAGCATTTTTTTTGTTTGCGGTCTGGCATTATCTAGTTGGGCGCCTATGGTTCCTTTTGCTAAAGCACGATTAAATTTAGATGATGCTTCACTAGGGATGTTATTACTGCTTTTAGGAACAGGAGCTATTATTATGATGCCGATCAGCGGTTATCTCAGTCAAAAATTTGGTAATAGAACTATTATTGCCATATCAGCTATAGTTATTGCCTTAGTATTACCTCTTTTAGCATTTTTTGACGGAATTTTACTGATGAGTTTTTCCATTTTGCTTTTTGGGGCAGGTATTGGAACCATAGATGTTGCAATGAATGCTTTTGGTATTCATTTACAAAATATATATGGCAAACCCATTATGTCATCGCTCCACGGTCTTTTTAGCGTTGGCGGACTTTTTGGTTCGATGGGATTAGGAATTTTAATGAAAATGGGATTACCACCACTCACAGCCGCCATTTGTATTTCAGTTCTTGTTGTTTTAACTCTCGGTCTTCAATACAGTAATTTATTTAGTGCTTCCGAAGAATTTGCAAATATTCCAGTTAAGCACAGTGAATCTCAGGCATGGAACTGGTCATGGCTAAATAAAGGCGTTTTATTTTTAGGATTCTTATGTTTTATTGTTTTTATGGTAGAAGGAGCCATGCTCGATTGGAGCGCTCTTTTTCTTCATGAAGATAAAGCACTAGACGAAAGCCTGGCCGGAGCGGGTTATGCTGTTTTTTCAATTGCAATGGCTTGCATGCGTTTGTTTGGAGACAGGATTGTCGAAAAGTATAATGCTTCAATAGTAGTTTTCGCAGGAGCGCTTTTAGCATCAGCAGGATTTTTATTAGGTATTTTGTCACCCCTTGTCTCAATTTCTTTACTAGGATTTTTTCTTTTAGGATGTGGCGCTGCTAATATTGTTCCCGTGTTTTTTAATGAAGCAGGAAAACTTAAAAACATTAAAACAGCAACAGCTGTTGCCGTTATAACCACAATGGGATATTCAGGTCAGCTTTTAGGACCAGCAGGAATCGGATTTATTGCCCATGCGTCATCCCTTTCAAAAGCATTGATAGTATGTGCAGTTCTGCTTTTCCTGGTAGGGCCATTGTACTTAATGAATTTCTCTTCGAAGAAAAAATCATTAAAAGCGTAAAACTTTGAAAATACTTAAATGCTTAGAAGATAAAACAAAACTCAATAAATAGACATACAGTATGTATTGACTTTGTTTTAATGCGTCAGAAAACAACAATTCTCTTTAGTTAGTAAGTTGAAATTGGTTTACTGATCCCATTACTGCAGATCTTTTGATCTGCAGTAATTTTTTTAAAGAATAAGTAAGTTATATAATTTTAAGACCGCTCTTTCTGTACGAGTTTAATTTAAGGTCCGTGCTTGCAAGTTCCGTTATTAATACAGCTACTTCCTCCATAGGGCAAATTCTAAAAGTCTCCGATGTATTCAGCTTTTCTTCTACAGCAAGAGCAAAAGTCTTTTTTGAGAATTTGTGCATAGCGGTTTTAACATCCGCATCACCAGCAAAAGAAGCCGTTACGCCAAAAGTACTGTCAATTCCGCAAGTTCCCAGAAAATAACTATCTGCCACATAAGTGCTAATTTCATCACAAGCTTTTGCCCCTTCGGTAGTTTGAGTCTGAGCATTGTATAATCCCCCTAAAAGAATCAGTTTTATATTTTTATGATTTTCTAAAACAGGAATAAGCGCAGTATTATTAGTTACAATAGTAAGTTTAGATTTAATAGGTAGTTTTGCCGCAATACTACAATTGGTAGTACCACCATCCATAAAGATAGTCTGGCCATCCTCAATAAACTGCTGCGCCTTCAAAGCAATAACCTCTTTTTTACCTGTTACATAAGACGCTCTGTCAACAAAACTCAAAGGATTTTTAGTTACCGGTATAGCACCCCCGCGAACCTTCGAAAGCAGTCCGTTATTATGTAGCGCTTCAATGTCCCTGCGAATCGTGTCTTCAGAGACTTCCAATGCCATTGCCATAGTATCAAATTGTACCCTGCCATCTTTCGAGAGTATTTCCAGAATCTTTGCAAAACGTTCTTCTTTCAGCATAAAAGATAATATATATAAGTAGGACTGCAAAGATACATCTTTTACCCAAAGATATATTTTATAGATAGGAAGTGATAAATACAAATGATGCCACAAACCTTTATATAACCCGACAAATTTTAAAAATCTTTGAGATTTGTTTTTCTATACCTTAATATATAAGAGTAATATATCTGTCTGAGCGAAGTCGAAGCCTTTAGATTTTAGATTTTGAAGATTGGAATTTAGATTTTGAAGATTGGAATTTGGAATTTGGAATTTGAAAAATTTGGAATTTAGTTTTAAGGATCAGGAGCTATTTCCCGCTATCTGTTCCAATCTTTTGTGCCGAACACCGGCACAAAAGGATTTCCTCTACTATCGGGGCTAGGGCAGTAGTTTTCATAAGAAGAGTATGTCTATATAAGTATAAAGAGAACCTTCGTGCCTTAGTGCCTTCGTGGCAAACCTTTCAAACGCATTAAATTTCCCATTACAAAGTAATCATCAAACAATATAAAAATCTTTGAAGTCTGCAAAATCGGGAGTTTTCAATCGAGTCTTATTATGAAAAGAGCAATGCGTTTAAGAAAAATCTTAGAAAGTCTAAAAAAGACAAAAAGCTAAACTTGGTGTTATCAGAGTATTAAGAAAAAGTTTTGAAAAACATTGAAATTATATAATAAAAAGGCTTGTAAATGTAAATAAACTGCCTACTTTTGCACCCGCAACAACGATAAACGTTCACTGAAATACTGACAGGCAAAAGCAATCAAAACGAAAATTTATTTTCGAAAAAAGATTAAAAAAAGCTTGTGGGTAAAGAAAGAAAGTTTTAAGTTTGCACCCCGCAAAACACGGAAAGTTCATTGATAAATTGGTAAGGTTTTAGAAAGAAAAAGAAAAGAGATTTTCTTTAGAAAAACTTCAAAAAACATTTGCCAGTTAGAAATAAGTTTTCTACTTTTGCACCCGCTTTGAGAAACAAGCGAAAAGAAAAGAAATACACGTTCGTAGACATATTGAATTGACAGCCGTTTTAACAGAGATGTTAGAACAAAAGAATAAGAGTAATGGAATCGAGAGATTTGAAAAGAACCGATA
>NZ_CADCSU010000036.1 GCF_902804475.1 Flavobacterium bizetiae | reverse complement strand
TTCTTAAAATTTATAAAAAAAATAACGATAATCAGGAATAAGATAAAATTCAATATTTTTCCAAAAACGTACCAGTGAATTGAATTTATCTTATTACAAGACTATCGTTTCAGGTAATTACGTAAAAATGGAAATTTTAGTTTTGAAATATAAGGCAAAAAATTAAAAAATTCCGCACCAATTCCATGTTTTTTCAGATAACGATTTGAAATACTATTGATTATGATAAAGTTGTAAGAAAATTTTAACTCGTTTTTCTTTTTAAAATTGATTCAAAAATGAAAGGACCTTTCTGATTTTTTAGAAACGTTTAGAAAATTCAATAAAAAAAAGCTGTATTTTTCTCGTTCAGGAAAACACAGCTTTTTCTATTTTATAAAGGTTTTTATTTTACAACAGTAGCTTCCAGTTCGACTTTTAAAGTTTCAAAAAGACTTTTCACTTCGAGTAGAGTAGTAGCTTGTTGAACATTATGTTTGGTTACCCAATCCTGAATAAGATTAAAATGAGGCCAAAGTTCATCCGTAGCCGTAGTGTAGATATTCAACCGAACAATTCCTTTGCATTCATAACCGGCCTCAGTAATGACTTGTTCCAGATTTTTTAAAGCCAGTTTTATTTGTGATTCCATGTTTTCGTTACTCGAAATTCCGTCAGCGCTTATAGCCGTTTGTCCCGAAACATATAATGTTCCTTCCGGATTTTTTACTTCAACCGCTTGTGCGTAACTGCGCTGATTTTGCCATTCCCACGGATTAATAATTCTTTTTTCCATTTGTTTTCCTTTTTTAGTTTGCGCCCATAAAGGCATTGCAGTGAATAATAGTAATACTAAAAGGTTTGCTGTTTTTTTCATTATTACAGTTTAAAATTGATACTGCAAAATTGTAGATAACAGCCGGAATAAAGAGGTGACATTTTTAACGATTTTACTGTGAGAAATGTCACAGCGGGAAGCAAATCACGAAACAAATCAGGACGATAATCTGCTTAACGTTTCGCGCGAAACACCTAAATACGAAGCAATAAGACTTTTAGGAACACGCTGCATCAGCGAAGGATATTGTTTTAATAATTGATCGTAACGCTCCTTTGAGTTAGAAGTTTGCCAGGAAATAATACGGCGTTGCGATCCCAGAAAACCAAAAGTAGCTTTCTCCAGAAAAAAGCGTTCCATTTTCTGTAAACCGCTACATAGTTTTTTATAATCTTCAAGAGTACAGCAAAGTACCTCAGTATCTTCAAGACATTCTAATGACATTGTAGCTTTAGTTTCAGTAAAAAAAGCATAATAATCACTTTCCCACCAATCCTCCATAGCAAAAGAAACCACATGCTGTTTTTCTTTATTATCCGTATATACCAATTTTAAAAGTCCTGAAATTACAAAATACGAATACTTTACAGGATCGCCTTCCTGAATAAGAAATTGGTGTTTTTTAAACTTTTTGGTGGTAAAATGGCCGTATACAAAAGCAAATTCCTCATCGGTAAGAGGAGTTATTTTTTCGATATGTGCTCTAAGTTGGGTTTGCATAGTAGCGGCCAAAGTTATAGAAAATTTAATAATAGATTGAAGTTTTAAGTAGTAACATCAATTTTGCGATGTCTCGTAGAAGATAGGAAATTAAAATTTAAATAGTAATTAACGATTTGATAAAATTAATAACAATTTATTAAACTTTTGTTTATTAGTGTGTTGATAAATAATGTTTTATAAGGCTGTTTTAGGAACATTATTAACGAATTAATATTTATATTTGAGAATGAGTTTGAGTATAATAATTTAAAATATTTACAAATGGATAAAGCTATAAAACTAAAAGTTCGTAAGGAGTTAGATAGTCAACAGCAGTTGAATATTATTAAATTAAAGGGAAGTTTAATTTCGAAAGGATACACAGAAATTATACATATCCTGGATCAGGATGATGAGTTTCATATTAATTCTTTTGCCACTCCTTCAGAAACTACTAATGAAGTTCAGGAATTTATCAAAGCATTTATCTACAAAGAAAATCTGGCCGATACCATAACCATTTTTAGATAATTTGAAAATTTTGCAGGGTAAAATAATCCCCATATTTTACCTCGCTACCTTCAGTTATATTTCAAACCAATTTCTTGATTTCATCATTTGATGCAAATTGTGATAATGTCTGTCGATAAAGCATTCTCATAATTTATTTTTCTGCAATACTTGATTCTTAGTAGTATATTGGCCGCATTTCTCCAAAATAAAATTCTTCAAAACCTTGTTTTTTAGCTGTTTATATTATTGATGACGTTTTTGTTAATTCGTTGTTAAAAATGTAATTTTGTTGCATTATACTTCTTTTTATAAAGATAATCATATCTTTACGTCAGATTTTGGTCTGTTTTCTTTCGAAAAATCAAAGAAAATAGTTAAAAGGGAATCAGGTGCAAATCCTGAGCAGACCCGCTACTGTAAGTTCTATATACGTCTTTAAACATTACTAATGCCATTGTTCGCTGTCGCGGATGAGAAGGCTGTTTTAAAGATAGAACAAGTCAGGAGACCTGCCACAATCACATAGTTTAAGACTTTCGTGGAATAAAGTTGAACAACAAGAATTGACCTGTTATTGTATAGCGGGATTCTCTTTTTTTGCTTTTTGATTGCTACATCTGCGAAGTTTATTTAATTAAATCAGTGATGTACAATACAAAAAAAATACTCTTTTTTCTTTTCTTATTTATTGCCCCTTATTGGCTTCATTCGCAGGTTTCTAATGACAGTTTGCGCGTTTTAAAAGAAGTCATTTTAAAAGGCAAACCTTATCAGGAAGTAATTCCGGTACAAAGTCTTTCAGGCAAATTACTGGAGAATTTAGCGAGCCATAATGTGGCGGATGCCCTGAGATATTTTGCAGGAATTCAAATTAAGGATTACGGTGGTCTCGGCGGACTTAAAACGGTCGATGTACGTAATATGGGTACGCATCATGTTGGTGTTTTTTATGATGGTATTCAATTAGGAAACGCACAAAACGGTGTGACAGATCTGGGGAAATATTCCTTAGACGATATGGAATCCCTAACCTTATATAATGGTCAAAAAAGCGAAATTTTTCAATCGGCAAAAGACTTTTCTGCCGCATCGACCATTTATTTAAGAACGAAACGTCCTGTTTTTGTGGGTGATAAAAAGACAAATTTACTGGTTCGGTTTAAAACCATGTCAATCAATTATTTTGATCCTTCTTTTAGATGGGAACAAAAGCTGAGCGATAAAGTGAGCATGAACGTAAGCTCTGAATATATAAAGTCTAACGGCCAGTATAAATTTAGATACAAAAGAAATAATCTTGACGGAACCGTTGCCTACGATACCACTGCCACGAGACACAATAGCGATATCGAAGCATTACGATTTGAAACCGGTCTTTACGGAAAACTCCACAATGGTTCATGGGATGCTAAAGTGTATTATTATGATTCTGATAGGGGAGCGCCGGGAGCGATTGTAGAGAATAAATTTTCAGACGGTTTCAGACAATACGACAAGAATTTTTTTGCTCAAGGAACTTTAATTAAAGATTTTACGAAAAGATATAAGTTTCAGGCCAAAGCAAAATACGCGTATGATTATACACATTACGTAGCCAGAGATACGACCAATATATTAGGCGAAACAGTAACCGAAGGCGCACAATCTGACGATAGTTATTACCAACAGGAATATTATTTTTCAGCCGTAAACATGTACAGTATATTATCAAACTGGGATGTTTCGTTGTCTACAGATTTTCAATACAATAGATTAAACGCAACCCGAAAAGGAATACAAACCCAGTTTTCTTTTCCGGAACGTTATACAGCACTATTTTCTTTGGCAAGTTCCTACAGACTTGGCCGATTTAAAGCCTTAGGAAGCGTTGTCGGTACTTATGTTCAGGAAGAAGTGCGTTACAATGCAAAAGCTCCGGATAAAAAAGAATTTACTCCGGCATTATTTCTGGGTTACACACCCTTTGCAGCATACGATTTTAATATAAGAGCATTTGCAAAACGTATTTTTAGAATGCCCACTTTTAATGATTTGTATTATACTATGGTTGGTTCCAGTACTTTGAGACCCGAATATATGAATCAGTACGATGTTGGTTTTACGTATAATTTGCCTGTAAATAAAGGGTTTTTCGATAAGATATCTTTTCAGGTTGATGGATATTATACCAATACTAAAGACAAAATTGTAGCAGCGCCAACAGGAAACTTATTTCGCTGGATGATGACGAACATGGGGCAGGTAAAAGGTAAAGGAATAGAATCTGTTGTAAATCTGGGAATGCATATTGGCAAGGTAAATTTAAGTACGAATCTAACCTATACTTTTTCTGAAAGCAGGGATTTTACCAAATTTAATGGTCTTGAATTATCTTCTTATGGAGACCAAATACCTTATACACCGTGGCACAGCGGATCCGGAATACTAAATGCCGAATACGAAACCTGGAATTTCAACTACAGTTTTGTATATGTAGGAAAACGATACAACGGGAATGTCAATAATATAAAAGTCAACGAAGTTCAGCCTTGGTATACGCACGATTTGGCGGTACAAAAATCATTTGCATTTCAGCATTATAAAATGAAAGGCGCAATAGAACTTAATAATGTTTTCGATCAGCAATACGAGGTAATTTATAATTATCCGATGCCGGGTCGCACAATGAAATTTATAATAAGTATCGAGCTATGAAAAAGATCACAACAAAGTTAGTCCTCGGTTTATTGATAAGCCTCGCTTTTGTCTCTTGTAGAGAAGACGAAACCATTTTTCCCTCTTCTTCTAAAAGTGTTGCCGCACCAAGAAGCGACGGAAATATTGAAGGTTTTTATCTTCTTAATGAAGGTAATATGGGAATGAATAGAGCGAGTATAGACATATTCAGTTATCGAACAGGAAATTATACCACCGATATTTATTCAGAACGAAATCCTACAGTAGTAAAGGAACTGGGAGACGTTGGAAATGATATTCAAATTTACGGCAACAAGGTTTATGCCGTTATTAATGTTTCCAATAAGGTAGAAGTAATTGATAAATGGACGGCAAAACGCATCAAAAAAATAGACATTCCCAATTGTCGTTATGTTGCTTTTTATAAAGACAAAGCTTATGTGAGCTCTTATGCAGGCCCCGTTGCGATTGACCCCAATGCCGAAATAGGTTTTGTTGCAGAAATTGATACAACATCATTAGAAATAAAACGAAAAGTAAACGTAGGATACCAACCCGAACAAATGGTCGTGCATAACGGGAAATTATACGTAGCCAATTCAGGAGGTTACAGAGTGCCTAATTATGACAGAACCGTGTCTGTAATTGATCTTGAAACGTTTACCGAAATAAAAAAGATAGACGTAGGCATCAATCTGTACAGTATAGAAATAGACAGCAGAGGAGATATTTATGTGAGTTCAAGAGGAGATTATTACAATACGCCCTCAAATCTTTTTGTAATTGATACCAAAACCGATGAGAAAAAAATGCAGCTCAATATGCCGGTTTTAGGAATGTGTCTCGTTGATGATTTACTCTATTACTACAGTGTATCATGGAGTTATCTCACAAATAGTAACAAAGTGACCTACGGAATAATGGACACCAGAACGAAGAAAGTAATCAGTGACAAGATTATTACAGACGGCACAGACAAACAAATAATGATTCCGTACGGACTTCAGGTAAATCCTGAAACCAAGGAAATCTATATTACGGATGCCCAGAATTACGTGGTAACAGGCTACATCTATTGCTTTACGCCGGAAGGCAAATTAAAATGGAAAACTACAGGCGGAAATATTCCCGCACATATTGCTTTTATAACTAAAAATTAAAATGAAAAAAATGTATCACAACTTTTTAAAACATTTTCGATTCGCGGTGCTTTTATTAGTAGCACTAACACTTACCAATTGTTCTGATAGTGGTTCGAATGACGATGATAACGGAGAAACTATTGTAGAAAACGAATACACAATACAACGTTCTAAAATAATAGCCGTTACAGCAAAGAATGGCTTGAGTGCAGATGCGAAATTTACATGGAGCGTAACAAAAGGACCATCTGAAAATTATGCGTTTTCGGATGTTACAGCCAAAGAAACTTTATTTGCCGCTACAGATGTTGGTGTTTATGAACTTACACTTCTAATCAACGACCAGGGAATTGTACAAACGCAAAAAGTAAAAGTAAATGTAACCAAAGAAACAAAGGAATACAAAACTTTTATAGACAAAGTATTTGAATTTAGACCTGCACCGGGACAATTTATAAATGATTTACCCGCAGCCAATGACGGAGAAACTGCCGAAAGAATTTTGGCCAGAGCCAATACATACCTTGCCAAGAAAAACGGAGATCTTATTTCGCTTGGTGCGTTTGGCGGTTATATCGTTTTTGGATTTGATCATACCGTGGTGAATATAAAAGGGAAACGGGATTTTAGAGTTTTAGGTAATGCTTTCTGGGCAGATGCCAACCCAAATCCAGATGCTACCATGCGCGGCGGAAGCAGTGAGGCAGGAGTTATCATGGTTTCTTACGACAAAAATAAAAACGGACTTCCGGATGATGAATGGTACGAAATAGAAGGCGCCGGACACAAAATGGAAAAAACGATTCATAATTACGAAATTACCTATTACAGACCTGATCCTAATAAAGCACCCGTTCCCGGAGGAGGTACAGGAGGTGTTCTTTTTACAGACATAGAATACATCTACTGGAAAGACAATCAGGGCAAAGACGGTTATTTGGTACAAAATAATGCCTATAATCACTCCTTAGATTATTGGCCGAAATGGCTTAAAGATCAGCCAAGCCTGACTTTTAAAGGAACAAGATTACCGGACAATGCCGTTGACGAAAGCGGAACCGGAAGTTATTATGTTCAGTATGCATTTTTGTACGGATATGCAGATAACGCACCCAACAACGACGACGATTCGGCTATAGATATTGACTGGGCAATTGATAAAAACGGAAACAAAATTCACCTTCCGGGAGTAGATTTTGTAAAAGTATACAATGGTCTAAGTCAGCAGGCAGGATGGCTGGGCGAAACTTCTACCGAAATAATGGGAGCAACAGATCTGCATCTTTTGAGAGAAAATATTCCGACCAGGAAGTAGAATTATAGAATGTTAAATTAAATATTAATACCAAAACCATGAAAAAAAAACTTACCCATTTATTATTAATTGCCATTGCAGCCGTCTTTACAGGATGCAGCAGCAACAATGATGATGATAAACCTGAACAAAAAGCAATTGCAATTACACTTCAGGAAAAATATGAAGCAGCAACATTTAGTGTTTTAAACATACCGGCTTCTGCCGAAATTGCAAGCCCTGTTTACGAATGGGTTTTATCAAAAAATCCTGTTAACCAGACTAAAGATTCTATCGTAGGAAATACAAAAGACTTACGTTTTGTTGCCATTTATCCTGGTGCTTATGAACTTACCTTAAATGTTTCATCGGGAGACAAAAAAGGCAGCAAAAAAACAATCGTAAACGTAACAAACGAAACTAAAAATTACAATCCGTACATCACGAGTATTTTCGATTTTGATCCTGCTCCTGGTATGTTTGCCAATGATCTATACAAAGACGGCTTTAAAAAAGAAGATATGTTACGCACTGCTTTGGGCAGAATCAATGAAACCAACGTAGGTTACCAATTAGATTTGGGAGGTTTTGGAGGTTCTATTATTGTAGGTTTCGATCATACCGTTGTAAATGTTGCAGGACAAAGTGATTTTAGAATTTACGGAGGAGATTTAACAGACAAAGCGAATCCGCCGGCACCCGGAATTGTATATGTTGCTTATGATAAAAATGGCAACGGAAAACCAGACGAAGACGAATGGTACGAAATTGCAGGAAGCCAGCATACGAAAGCAAACACAACAAAGAATTTTAAAATTACTTACCATAAAAAAGCTGCCGGAGCTCCTGTTGTAGTAGGCGGACCAAATGATATGTTTTCTGATCGTGAGCACGTCTTATGCGAAAATAACTCACCTGAGTCATACTACTTGCCAAGATCTAAAAGCAAAAAAGAATATTATCCTTTATGGGCTACTCAAACCGCAGTTACGTACGAAGGAACAAGACTTAATGTAGATTTTGTTACGGCGCGTCCGGGGCAAACTACACTATGGAATTTTACAGCGCCACAATGGGGATATGCAAATGCAGTGAATCCGGATATTGATATTGACTGGGCAGTAGATAAAAACGGAAACAAAGCCAATCTTCCGGGAATTAATTTTATAAAAGTAGTGAACTGTGTTAGCGAACCAATGGGACTTTGCCATCAGCAATCTTCTATGGCTACCAAATTTGCAGGAGCAGGAGATCTTCATTTATTAAAAAAATACAATCTAAAAAAAGTAAAATAATAAGAATATGAAAAAGTATTTAAAACATAGTTTGTTTCTGGTAGCTATTGGCGCTTTTTATTGCTGTAGTAATGACGATTCAAAACAAGATAATCCAGAAACGCAACCTGTTAAAGAAGCTTCTCTTTCATTAAAATTAGCTTCAGATTTTACCGTGAGCCGATACAATGCAGTAACCGTAGAACCACAAGTATTAATCGAAAACGCCGATGCTGAACTTGCAAAATACAAATGGACAGTAAAAGTAACCGGAACTGGCGGAGCTGTAAAAGATTCTGTTATTGGAGATACCAAAAACTTACAGTTTATAACAGCAAAAGCAGCTAATTATACAGTAGATCTTACGGTAACATTGGGCAAATTGGTAAAACAAGCTTCTACAAAAGTTACAGTTTCAGAAACGGGAAAAACCTATACTTCAAAAGCATTATCGCTAATCGATTACATACCTGCTCCAAGTTATAATCTGGATAATTATGGTTTTACTACCAAAGCTGAAGTTTTGGAACAAGTTAAATCAGATCTTATCGAAGGAAATGCAGTTCCGTTAGGGACTTTCGGCGGATCTATTACCACAGCATTTGACCATACAGTAATAAATGCTTATGGAAAACGTGATTTTAAGATTCAAATGAATGAAGACAGCGGTAACTCAAAAGTTTCTCCTGTAAGTGTTTATGTTGCTTACGATGCAAACAAAAACGGTATTGCAGACGATAACGAATGGTATGAAATTGCTGGTAGTGAATATAATAAATCGACTACTGTAAAGAATTATGAAATTACATACAACAAACCAAATGCTGGCAAAGCTGCTGTAACAGGTACAAAAGACTGGCAGTTTGATAAAGAATATCTTAAATGGACCGACAATAAAACGGCAGCAGGTTTTATCACAAGAACAAAAAAATGGAGACGCTATAATTATTACCCACAATGGATGGGAGAATCTTACACATTAAAAGGAACAAAAATCTATCTGCCTGTAAAAGATGTAAGCGATGGAGAAGGAACAACCTATAACGTAGGAACTTTTGAGTGGGGTTACGGAGGTATCAAAGACCCATCAATAGACATTAGCTGGGCTGTAGACAGCAACGGAAAAAAAGTTCATTTACCTGGAATCGATTTTGTAAAAGTATACGTTTCGACATATGCAGAAGCCGGCGCAACAGACTTGGTAACGAATTTCTTTACACATGTAGAAGATTTGAATTTCCCAAAAGCAATCAAGTAAAAACCACATTTTCCTGAAAGTTATTAAAGACGAATATTAACCCTAAATTTTATAAATTATGAAAAAAGTACTTTATTTTTTGACAGTTGGTCTTTTCTTAGGACTTTCATCCTGTAACAATGATGACGCCCCTTTAAGCAACGAAAGCGCAAGTGCAGTAGCAAAGAACGTCAGTGGTACCACAAAAAAAACAGTTACCGATCCGGCAATCGGAACCACATCAACGCTTAATTTAACCAGTTCATTATTAACCAGCGGAATCACTACAACTGGTGGTAAATACTGGGAAAACACGTATGTAGCTAACACGAATTTAAATGTTGATATTTTTACGTTTTCGCATACAGGAACCTCTTCAGGTTATAATTATTGGGATGGTTTTATCGTTTCTAATGTAAATGACATTACAAATTATGGTTCAGGTTCAGCTCCTGGAGGTTCTGACGGATGGGTGCCTCATCAATGGGGAACTATGGCCGGAAGCGGTTTTGGTTCTTCGTCTACAATTGCGGCAGGAACTCCGGGAACAACGGGTGATCCTTATATCGTAGCTTATTGGTCAAGTTATTTAGATCCTAAAAATCCACAAGGAACTACTTTTAGCGAAAGCGGTTTTTCTAACTGGATTAAAATTGGAAACACAGGATTATACAAAGTGGAAGGTTTAAAAATAAACATGCATCCATGGCCATATTACGGTTGTTTGTACGGAGATGGATTTGCAAGAGCTTTTGCTTCAGGAGATTCTTTTAAATTATTAATTTATGGAGTTGCTGAAGACGGAACCGTTACGAATCCTATTGTACATACATTAGCCAACCATAACGGGTCTTCATTAGTGATGCCTACAGGATGGGTAAACGTAAATACAAGTAATCTTCAGAGTTTAGGAGAAGTAAAATACCTTGTTTTCCAAATGACTTCGACAGATTCAGATTTAGTTTACGGAATGAACACAGCAGCTTATTTTTGCTTAGACAAACTTTCTGTAAAACGTGTAGATTAAGTATACTAATCTCATTATATATAAAAGCTGCAAGGTTTCTTGCAGCTTTTTTTTATGAATATTTTTTTCCCAATAAATATTCTTCTTATAAAGCTTCCAGAAAAGCAATATACTCTTTCGCGTTTTCTTCTATACTTTCGGTCGAAGGATTATTTTCGGCATTATAAAAAGCAAATAAAGGACGATAATTGGCTTTTACGTAATTAAACGTAACCTCAAACGGAGTTGCAAGTTGTTCGAGAGTATATTTATATCTTCCCGCTTCGCTATAATCTTCTTTAGTAATACCCGCAGAAATCGCAAGCGCAATTTTTTTATTGGCTACTTTATAACCGCTTGTACTGCCATAAGCCCATCCGTAAGTAAAAACTTCATCAAGCCATTTCTTTAACAATGGCGGACAATTGAACCAGTAAAACGGAAACTGAAATACAATCCTATCATGCGCTTCTATGAGTTGTTGTTCCTTTTCTACATCAATCTTTTCGTCAGGATACAAACTGTATAAATTGTGCAAAGTATATTGATTGGGATATTTTTTTAATTCTTCGATCCATCTTTTATTAATTAAAGAATTTTCAAGCGTCGGATGAATTATAATGACCAGAGTTTTCATTGTATAAATATTAAAAATTACAACTGCAAAGATCAAACTCCTTCAGCGATACAACAATAAGGGACGAATTAATCATATAGTGATTAATTAATCACCATGAAATTTTGATACAAAAACGGCATTTCTCAGTACTTTTGTATTTCTAAAAGAAATGAGTATGTATCAGCGAAAAATACCAATAGATTATAATTGCGGACTTAATGTAGCGATGGAAGTAGTAGGTTCTAAATGGAAATTTTGTTTACTGGATGAAATTTCGAAAGGAGCAAAACGACCTAAAGATCTGGTAAATGTTGTAACAGGAATTACCAAACGAGTATTGCAAAATCAATTGAAAGAACTGGAATTTCACGGACTTTTAGGTAAAACAATCTATAATGAAATCCCTCTAAAAGTAGAATATTTTCTTACTGAATCAGGAGAATCTCTCATGCCTTTAATCGTTGCTCTTGATAAATGGGGATTAGCATTTGCGCCTCAGTTACAAAATATATTAGAAAATCAAATTCTGGAAACAGAAGAATTATAATGCGCAAAGCAAAACTTTAGAATTTATGTAATCCTGAAAATTCTTATATTTAATCTTTGAAAAAATAAAGATGTTTTCTAATCTTATAAAACAATAATTTTGAGTACAACAGAATTCTTCACCCGATTGGTAATAGCCTTATTCGCAGGATTAATTATAGGTTTTGAACGCCAATGGCATCATAAAGAAACGGGACTAAAAACCAATATGCTGGTAGCAACAGGAGCAGCTGCTTTTGTCCTATTATCGATAAAAGTGGCAGCAACCGCACCCAATATCGATGTTACCCGTATTACCGCTCAGGTCGTTATGGGAGTGGGGTTTCTGGGAGCCGGAGTTATTTTTAGAGAAGGCGCAAATGTACACGGATTAAATTCTGCCGCTACAATCTGGTGCAGCGCCGCCATTGGTTGTATTGCCGCCTCAGGATATTTTGCCGAAGCCTTGATTTGTACTTTTCTGGTAACGATTGTAAATACAGTTTTAGAGCCGATAGAAAAGTGGATGAGGAATAGGAAGTAGGAGGAGAGAAGATAGAATATAGAGAATAGAATATAGAGGAAAGAGGAAAGAACCAAGAATAAATAGCGCTCAGCTTTAGCTGAATGTAATTAATTTAAGGACATCTTAAATATTGTATTGAATAAATCTTTCGCAAAAGGGCAAAGATTTGTCATTTCGACGCAGGAGAAATCTCCGTAAGGAACTCCGCAACGCAAATCCAATCTTTGTCGAGCTTCTCGCGGAGATTTCTCCTGCGTCGAAATGACAATATTGAGTTTAAACTTTGCGTCTTAGCGCCTTTGCGAGATTAATTTTATCTTTTAAAAAGCCTCGCCAATTCTAAAATAAAGTCCCCAATCGCCTTTACCCACAGCAGCATCCAATCCTATATTAAATTTTTCAGACTTAAAAGCTCGGTATCGATACCCAACACCAGCTCCTGGATATAATCCCCAATCGAAACTTTTGGTATCAGAACCATAAATAGTAGCCACTCCCGCAAAACCCACTAATCCCATTCTTTTATTAAAATTGTATCGGTATTCACCCTGAAGAGCCATAAGTCCGTCGCCACGGTATTTGCCTTCAGAATATCCTCTAATGTCTTCATTACCAATCGTAACTTGCTGTTCGAAAGCAATATTTCCTAAACCGAACTTTCCTGCAAATCGGGCTGCTAATACATCGGTTCCGTTTTGCATTGGGAAATAAGTATTGTATTCAGAAAGAATTTTATTCGCAGTAACATCATTTCCAAACCATTCCGGATAGTTAAGCCAACGTAATTTTATTTTACTTCCTTTCGTCGGATAATAAACAGCGTCACGCGTATCGTACATCATATTCAATTGTAAGCCATTAGTGTGCGTAACAGATGTTGGCTCAACATTATCCTGATAATTTGTATTGTAATGCGCGTAAGCATAACCAATACCAGCGTATAAGTATTGTATCACTTTACGCTGAAGACTAAAATTGACCATAGTCGTTTTGGTACTGTAATCATAAAAACCCGGTACATCAATATCATCCGCATAAAACTGCGCATTCTGATCGCCCGTTGCAAAAAATAATTGCCCGCGCCAGGTATCTTCTTTAAAATACCATTTGTTAAATGACGCTATAAAATACGATTTATTAGTACTGTAAACAGCAGAAATTCCAGATAAAGACTTGGGCGAAATAGTATCAGCCTTGTTTACCTTGTACATCATCATAGGGATTGCACCAAACATAAATTCAAGAGTCCGATTATAATTGAGATAAGGCATCACATTAAAATCAACATTTTTATCAGCCTTAGATTTTGCGATACTATCCTTAGATTTTATTTGGCTACAAATGCCTGAAGACCACAAGAAAATGATGATGAAAGGTAGAATTTTCTGCATTTTAAATTTACTTTTAAATTAGTTCTTATAAACCGTTTATGTATTCTAAAGCGCATGAAATGAAATGGTTATAAAATGCCTGAGAACATTTTTTTGCCTTCATATAAAACTTAAAGATAAAAATTTTTTTCTAAAGTTTTAAGAAAGAGGACTTTATGGACTAAAAAACAGAAAACAATTAGATTCTCTACCGCCTAATTTAAAATATTTTTAAAAATAAATCAAAACTCTACTAATTACATAGAATTTATATTATATATTTGCAGAGTAGAAAAAATCTACATGAACTTATCCAGAAAGACTGAGGGAGTAGGCCCGGTGATGTCTTAGCAACCTGTTGCCAAATAAGGTGCTAAATCCTTCCGTCAAGGCGGACAGATAAGAAGATTTCATTAGTAAATCTGCATAAGATCATTAAGTATTAAATCATTTATTTTTTAGAATGAAAACTGAACAAATATTATCCGACTGTCCAGAACAATGTAGCTTATTTTCAAAAAGAGAAAATCCTTTTTCGATTTTCCGAATGCAATACAAGTAACTTTTCTCAAAAATCCCTTTCCCTTTTTATCCATAAACGACAGATCATTTTTATAATGGTCTCGGAATTTCTATGTCCAATTTTTTAAAAACAAACCCAATGAAAAAAATAGTAGTATTTCTAGCCCTGTGTCTTGCCGCAACAACAACTCAGGCACAAGAGGCAAATGTGCAGTTAAAAGGAACAGTTGTCGATACTGTTGCGCAATATGTATACCTGCAAAAGTTTCATAACAAGATGTTTACCACTATAGATTCTGTAAAAGTTACAGATGGTAAATTTAGTTTTAAAACAAAAGTAAAATTGCCGGAACTCTACGGATTAAGCGTAAATACAGCAAATTCGCCATTGTATATATTCCTTGAAAAATCTCCTATTACTGTAAAATTAAGCCCTGTTAAGTATTACAGCACATCAGTTGTAGAAGGTTCTGCATCTCAGGATTTGTTTAATCTTTATAGAAAATCGAACGATATTGATATAAGTAAATTTATAACAGAGCATCCTGGTTCTCTGGTTTCTGCATACGTATTGTATAGAAATTGGTCGTATAGATTAAGCCCGGAACAAATAACACAAAACATTGCCCTTTTAGATAAGAGTCAGCAAAATTCCACTTACGTGAAAGAACTACAGGAACTTGTAAAAGTACTTAACGGATTACAGGTAGGGAAAAAAGCACCAGATTTCGTGTCTACAGATCCCGAAGGAAAATCGGTTCGTTTTTCAGAAAATTTAAAAGGATACACTTTAGTTGATTTTTGGGCGTCATGGTGTGGACCTTGTAGAAAAGAAAATCCAAATATCGTAGCCGCTTACAAAGAATATCACGATAAAGGATTTAATATTATTGGTATTTCTTTAGATAAAAAGAAAGAAAACTGGATAAAAGGAATTCAGGACGATCACTTAGACTGGTTACACGTTTCTGATTTATTATTCTGGAATAGCGCTATAGCAAAATTATACGGAGTGAGAGCAATTCCGGGCAATTATCTGGTAGACTCTAAAGGTATTATTGTCGCAAAAAATCTTCACGGCGAAGAACTGCAGGCTACACTTAAATCAGTTATAAAATAAAGAACTACAGGGCTTTCGAGCTTTTAAAATCAAGACTGTAAAGAACTTTTTGGAAAGTTCAATTTTCAAGTTGATCTGCGCATTTTTGTCATTTCGACGAAGGAGAAATCTTCGCGAGAAGCTCGACAAAGATTGTCGATTATGATCGCGGAGTTACTTGCGGAGATTTCTCCTTCGTCGAAATGACATTGATTGTGGCTATTTTAAGTAAAACCAAAGTTCTTCACAGTCTAGGTTTTAAAACTTTGCAGGTTTTATTATTATTAAAAAACGTCTAAGCCCCTTGGAAATGTAGTTTTATTGAAATTTTATTAGAACATTTCTATCCGTTTTAGCATTAAACATTACCAGCAGAATAACGATTAAAAACGCTATAAAACAGCGAAATAAAAGTTTATTCTCAACAATAAAATTATGATATTAAAAAAATCAATAGAAAGATTAGTCTCAGAAAATGAGCAAAATGAAGGAGCAGGATTAAAACGTTCGTTAGGGCCACTAAACCTTGTTGCATTAGGAATTGGCGCCATTGTAGGGGCAGGAATATTTTCGCTTACAGGAATTGTGGCTGCCGAAAATGCAGGACCAGCCGTTATTTTATCTTTTATTCTGGCAGCCGTAGCCTGTGCTTTTTGCGCATTATGCTACGCCGAATATGCCTCGATGATTCCCGTTGCAGGTTCCGCTTATACCTATACGTACGCAACAATGGGCGAATTCATGGCCTGGATTATTGGTTGGGATCTGGTTCTTGAATATGCATTGGCCTCTGCAACCGTGGCGGTAAGCTGGTCGAGTTATGCGACAAAATTGTTAGCGCAGCTTCATATCAATCTGCCTCCGGAATTAACCAGTTCACCATTCGATCCAATAAAACTAGCCGACGGATCGACTTTAAGTGGCGGAATCGTCAATCTTCCTGCCATTGTAATTGTGGCACTGCTTTCGTTGGTTTTGGCAAAAGGAACTAAAGAATCAGCAACGATGAACAATTTACTGGTATTGCTAAAACTAAGTGTAATTGTGTTGTTTATTGTTTTAGGTTGGTCTTTTATTCAACAAGAAAATTATCATCCTTTTATACCTGAAAATACAGGAGAATTTGGTCATTTTGGCTGGTCAGGAATTGTGAGAGGTGCCGCTGTGGTATTCTTTGGTTTTATTGGTTTTGATGCCGTTTCTACAGCCGCGCAGGAATCCAAAAATCCACAAAAAGATATGCCAATCGGTATTATAGGTTCGCTTTTGGTGGCGACTGTTTTGTACGTTGCGTTTTCTTATGTTATGACAGGAATGGTTTCGTATAAAACCTTTATTGGCGATGCAAGTCCGGCGGCAACTGCTTTTGCAGTTACAGGATTTCATTTCTTAAACAGCGCTTTAATCATTGCAATTTTAGCCGGTTATACCTCTGTGATTCTCGTAATGCTTATGGGACAATCAAGAGTTTTTTACAGCATGTCTAAAGACGGACTTTTACCATCTTTCTTTAGCGATATACACAGCAAATTCAAAACACCCTGGAAAAGCAACCTTTTCTTCATGGTATTTGTGAGCCTGTTGGCCGGATTTGTACCCATTTCAGATTTAGGACATATGGTAAGCATAGGAACCCTATTTGCCTTTTCATTAGTATCATTAGGTATTATCATTCTAAGAAAAATAAGTCCCGATGCAAAACGAGGATTCAGAGTTCCGCTTGTACCTTTTGTACCCATTTTAGGTATCGGCGTATGTGTTTTCCTGATGACAGGACTTCCTCTCGAAAGTTGGGAACGCTTATTTATCTGGATGGCAATTGGGATTGTTTTTTATTTTTTATACGGAAAACGACACAGTAAATTGAGAAAAGAGCAGGAACATTTAGATCAGTAATCTAAAAGTTCAACAAGAAATCAAAGTTTCAAAAAAGAAGTTAATTTTAAAAATGATATGGAAATGAGTGTTATTGAGAAGAAAACGAAACCAAGTCAATTAGAACATTATTTTTCTAAATTTAGAGGAAATACAATAGGAGTCAATCATACTTTCGAATCGGCTTATGGCCAGCAAAAACTGCTCTATGCAGATTGGGTAGCCAGCGGAAGATTATATTTGCCAATTGAAGATATCATGCTCAATAAAATCGGGCCAATGATTGCCAATACACATTCCTTTTCGAGCGAAACAGGTAAAACGTCAACTTACGCGTACAATCATGCCAGACAATTGATTAAGAAACATGTAAACGCCAATGAATCCGATGTTTTGGTGACAACCGGAACCGGAATGACAGCCGCTTTATCAAAATTACAGCGTTTTATAGGTTTGCGTAATGCACATAACAGACTAAATACAGAGCCGGACAATGCTGACAAACCTGTCGTTTTTATCACCCACATGGAGCATCATTCGAATCAGGTTTCCTGGTACGAAACCAATGCCGATGTTGTGGTGGTACCTCCGGATGAAAATAATCTGACCGACCCAAAAATATTGGATCAATTGCTTCAAAAGTACGCCAACAGAACTTTAAAAATTGGTTCGTTTACTGCCGCCTCAAATGTTACGGGAATCATTACACCTTATCACGAACTCGCTAAAATAATGCATCAGCACAACGGATTCTGTTTTGTCGATTTTGCCGCTGCGGCGCCTTATGTACACATCGATATGCACCCAAGAGATCCCGAAGAACAATTAGATGCAATCTTCTTTTCTCCTCATAAATTCCTGGGCGGACCAGGAACCTGCGGTGTTTTGGTTTTTAATGAAAAGCTGTATAAAAGCGATGTTCCTGATAATCCCGGCGGAGGAAATGTAAAAATTACCAATCCGTGGGGAGTTTACCATTATAGTGATTCAATCGAAGTCAAAGAAGATGGCGGAACTCCCGGTTTTCTGCAAGTCATGAGAGCCGCTTTAGCATTAAAACTAAAAGATCAAATGGCCATCGAAAACATAAAAAAGAGAGAAAAAGAACTGCTTGATCTCTGTTACGCCGAGTTTGAAAAAATTCCCGGTTTATCTATTCTTGGCGATAAAAAAACAGACCGAATAGGCTGTGTTTCTTTTTTAATAGAAGACATTCATTATAATTTAATTGTCCGACTTTTAAACGATCGTTTTGGCGTTCAGGTTCGTGGCGGATGGTCTTGCGCAAGCACATACGCCCATTATTTATTTGATATCAATGAAGCACAATCCAACAAGATAACCGAAGATCTTCTTCAGAGAAACCAAACCAATAAACCGGGTTGGGTGCGTTTGTCTTTGCATCCCATAATGACCAACAACGAGGTTTTATTTATTTCTGATGCCATCCAGCAAATTGTTTTGCACCATAAAGAATGGCAAAAAGACTATCAGCACAATAGCGCTACCAACGAATATGAAAGCCTTGTAAAAGAAGAAAGCATAGAAAACGATGTAAAAGAATGGTTCTGGTTAGAATAAAAAGGTTTTTGGAGCAGATAATTTTTTAGGAGCTAATCCCGCTATTCGTTCCAATCTTTTGTGGCGAACCCCGCCACAAAAGGATTTCCTCTTCTATCGGGGCTAGGAGACTCTTTTCCATAATAATGTTTTCGTCTAGTTTGTCATCCTGAGAAACGAAGGATCAGACTAGAAGATCGATAATCACACTGAGTTCAGTTTGCACGCGGATGACACGGATTCGCTTCGCGAAAACACGGATATTCGCGGATTTTTTTTACTCATTGCAGCTATCCGCAATCTTGTCATCCTGAGGAACGAAGGATCACACTCGTAACTCGACAAAGATTGGTTACAAGTCATTTCTAGCGCGATAGCAAACAGACGAGACAAAATAAAATAAATTCATTTTTACTAATAAAAGCTCCAGGGGAGCGTAATATTTATAGCTAAGCAGAAAGTAGTTTTCAATAGCTCCAGCGGAGCGACACATAATAACAATGTATCTTAAAATACGTTGCGATAAAATTGTAAACAATTAATCCAAAACAATTTTTAAATCAGATATATACATCAAAAAACAATCAAAATGAATAACATAACAGGATTTCATCATTTTGCTATCAAAGCACAGGATTTTGAAAGAACCGTGCAATTTTATAAAACTCTTAATTTTGAGGAAGTTCACGATTGGAGTCTGCCCGAATTTAATCTGGAAAAGTGCGTAATGCTCAAAAACAAAGCATTTGATTCTTATATAGAAATATGCGACAATAATGCCGATTTTCCTACTCAGGGACGCAAAAGAAAACAAGGCGATCCATATGTCGAAAATTCGCTTTTGCACATTTGTTTTACCGTTATTGATGCCCAAAAAGCGTATGATGAAGCCATTAAAAATGGCGCAAAACCATTATCAGCAAAAGAAACTTTAGAACTTAAAAATAAAAGAAAATCCGTAACTGTAAGTAATAGTCTGGTATATAGTCCGAACGGAGAAGTAATTGAATTTCTGGAAGCTGTGGTATTTTAAAACACGAATTTCACGAATTAGCACAGATTGCTTTGCGGAATAATTTCACAAATAATGTTAGGTATTCTTGTGTTTAAATATAAAAGAGAACACGAATTTCACGAATTAACACAGATTGCTTTGTGTGATGATTTTACAAGCATTAAGATTAGTGTCAATTCGTGAAATCCGTGTTCAATTATAAAAACTTACTGTTTGATAAATTTAAAGTTCTGAACCTTATTTCCAGAAGTCGAAACTTTCACTACATAAACTCCTTTTGCAAGATGTTGTACAGGTATTTCTGAACTGATCATATCTTCGGCAACGGTAGTCGTTTTCCAAATTTCTTTCCCCACTAAATCGTAAACTGAAATAGCAACAGGACCATTAATCGAGTGATCAAACTTTATCTGGAAAGTATTCGTTGCTGGATTAGGAAAAACATAGTTTGTCGAAGCATTTCCCCAGTTGTAATTTGGCGTACTTAAAACCGGCCCCTGATAAATTGCATACAAAGCGGCATCGGCTTGAGGAAGCTGAACGCTTAATGTGCCTTGCGTTGAACTTATCGTACCAGAATACAATTCTTTTACACTATAACTTCCGGAACCTAAACCAAGTCGGCTTAAACTAACATTGTTTGTGGTAGCCGTATTACTGTAATTAAATACAGCAACATAAGTGACATTATTGTAGGTGGCCGAGAAAACATTCGCTGCATTATAACCCGTGTTTCCGTCAGCAGGAACAAAATGCATATCCGCACGCGCCACATTCAGTACATCATTGTTTTGTAAAAGAAGCTGCGATCTCGCTTTCCATGCGCCAGCAGTCGAAAAATCGTCTCCGCTTGTAATTGTACCCGTTACCACGCTGCTTAGTAATCTCGCACGATTTTCGCCAATCGAAGCATTACCAAAAACCACATGATCAGCATCTAAATAATCATAAATCTTATTTTGCCACCAGCCATAGGTCGTACTGTTTAAAGTATAATCAGTTTCACCGATACTCGTATACGCATCGCACGCAATACGACGAACATGTACAAACGGACCCGTTGCTAAATTTGGCGATATTGCTGCCTGAACAAGCATTTTTCCGGCAATTTCATCAACTAAAAATTTCATTCCTTCCTGATACGCTTCCATACCCGTATGCAGCTGATTGTTGGCAAAACCGTCAGCTTCAATACTCGCATGAGTCAAAAAGTCGATTTTGATCATTTCAAATCCTGCTGCTTTAAAGCGATTCATAAAATATCGAATCCTCGCCTTAGTTCCTGGGCTTGTAGGATCCATCGCATAAGCGCCATCCAACTCAAGCGGATTTCCGTTTACCATTGTCCAACATTGATTGTAAGTATACGAACTTCCTTCTACAGGACGATTGTACTTGCCCCAATCGACAAACGGAGCCCAATAAATACCGGCTTTAAAACCTTTGTTTTTTGCATAAGTAACAAACTGCGCCAGTTCAGCATCCGACATATTATCCCAATACGAATCAAGATCAATAAATAAGGTGTTATCCTCAGTTTTGAAGGCAGGACAATCATCATGGAAAAAATCTACCACGGCTTTTGCCTTCGTAAGATTAATATTCGATTGTATAGCGCCCCAACTGTTCCAACCCATAGGTTTTGGAGCCGTCCAGTCAAAAATATATTTGGGTTGTAATGCTGCATTGGCTTGTCCAAATTCTTCCAGACCCGTGCGCCAGTCGTCATTAGCATTCAATAATACTTTTGGCGAAGCACAACTCGTTTGGCCAACATTTACCCAACCATGTCCTCGTTGATCTCTTGTAATATCATTTTTTGTCCATCCTGCAATTACCGAAACATAAGCAGATGATGCACCGCCGCCACTTACGGCAATACCGGTTTTCCATTTGGTATGTTCAACCGATCCGATAACCAAACCTTTTCGATTGGTATTATTATAAATATTTGTTACTTCCGAAGCAGTAAACTCGGCAGAAGTAAGCGGATAAGCATTATAACGAATCCATGCATCATTGTCATAAGGAACAAATAAAGCTCTGGTATCTCCGCTGCCAAAATTAGGCGTTACCTGATAACTGGTTAATGGCGACATTTTATAAGAGTTAGAGCCGTTTCCGGTAAGTACAACTTGTACCGCAACGTAGTTTTTATTGTTGTAAGCATAAAAAACTTGTTGCATTCCTAAAGTATAATTACCACTTAAAGTAAAGATATGCTTGGTTCCGCTGCCAATATTATCCGTAAATGCTTCTGATGTATACGTTGCCGTAGCATAATTAACGCTCAAATATTGTTGATCGCTATAAGCATAAGCTGATGCATTGGTAATTACCGTAGCGCCATTAAATTTTACGTTATAGGTTTTGGTGCCTAAATTATAAACAATGCTATTGTTTGCACCAAATGAAATCGTTTGTGTAGAAGAAGTACCAATTGGACTTAAAACAAACTTGTCTAAGTTAGGCGCCCAGGAACTGGTATTGTCCCAAAGCAGGGTAGTAGTACCGCTGTTCAGATATACACTTACGTTTTTTGAAGCTGCTGTGCTCCATCCGCCGCTTGGTTCGCACGGAATAGCAATTGTCGTTGCAGAACCTGCCGTTAATCTAATCGTTCTTGGATCGCCCGTGCAGTAAAACAATTTCAGATTGTACCAGCCTGTTGTGGCTACATTCACATTTACAGAAACACTACTGTTGCCACCTAAATTGCCTACTATTTTCCCGGAGCAGGAATCGCAATTTTGTATGTCGGCATTATTGGTACGCGTACCATTTTCGAACTCATACGTTTGAGCTGAACTTACTATTGCCACAAAAAAAAGCAGCATCGTCAAGACCTTTTTGACCGATAATTTTCGTTTTGTAATTTTTTCTTGCATAATAATATATTAAAATTAGTTAAAATGCAGTACTATACTATACTGTGCTACAATGATAGCAAAAATATTAATATAATGTTAAAAAATAATCGATTTAATTATTTTGAATGGTCTAATTTGAGGTTTAGATATTCTAAGTACTATTATTTTGGTTAAAGAAGAATTGTGTTTTTCGCATTCGGCATTGGCTAATGCTTCAGAAAAATATACCGTTAGGACTAAGGAACAGGAGATGAAATTTTGGGCAGAATGTTTTTTGAAAAACGAAATCAGGGTTGAAACTTTAACTTTCGCAGTAAAAAATCTTAGCGTAAATAATCGTAAATTTAAGTTTCGGTAGCCAAAAAATACGGTTGAGCATTAAAAAATGATTCTACAGTATTATTTTCAGAATGCGAAAGGTTTATTTGAGCACTTTTACCGGAATAATTGCTTAATAAATATCTCATGAATGTACCTCCAACAATTATAGCAGCAACAAATTTTTCGGCTATAGCCAATAATGCGGTTGCGTATGCTGCCGGACTTGCAAAAAGTGCCAATGCCAGACTTATTCTCTTCAACTCTTTTCAGTTAAGTATTCATAGTGCCAATTCTCATATTAGTGCAGAATCGATGCAAAAACAATTAGATATGGCTTCTGAAAAGCTAACTACGCTGGGAAAAGATATTGCCAATAGCTTTAATATCGAAGTAAGCTGCTTTTGCAGTTATTCATTTTTAGAAGAAGAACTTTCGTCGTTAATCGCGCTTAATAATGCCGAATTGGTTGTTATGGGAATGGCAGAACGCTCTTTCGAACAAGAATTAATGGGGAATTCTACTACATCTGTCATCAAGAATTTAAAGACAGCCGTATTAGCAGTTCCTTTAAAAGCACGCTTTCAAAACGTAAAAAAAATACTGTATGCCTGCGACACTTTAAGCTTTTCTTCTATAAAAAGATTCAGCTGGTTAAGAAGCATTGTAGGCAACCTTGGAGCAGAGGTAGAATTCTTTAGTGTTGATGCAAAATTAGACGATCTTAAGCATGAACAAGAGAGGTTATTATTGAGTTCGACACTCGAAGAAGAGTTCCAACAAGTAAAATATCTCTATAAAACTGTTAAATCGAATGCGGTGATAAATGAGATTAAGAAGGAAATTAACATTTATGATGCTGATATTTTAGTAATGGTGCCACAAAAGTATGGTTTTTGGGATTCTTTAGTACATAAAAGCAAAACTCGTATTATGGCAGCAGGTTTAGACATACCGCTATTGTCTTTTCCAAATTTCTGACGTTATTTTGCAGTCTGATTTTTATCCAAAAAAAAACAGCAAAAGAAAAGATTCAAAATAACAAAAACAAATAAAAATGAAGGCAACAATTACAGCTATAGGAGGATTTGTACCAAACTCCATATTAAGTAATGAGATGATTTCAAGAATGGTTGACACAACTGAAGACTGGATAGTAAAAAGAACAGGAATAAAAGAGAGAAGATTAGCTAAAGATGAAAATCTGGCAACATCGGATCTTGCAAGTGCCGCAATCGAGAATTTATTAGATACTTACGAAATAGACCGTTTGGAAATTGATGGTTTAGTTTTGGCAACTGCAACGCCGGATCATCTTTTAACTCCTACAGCAAGTAAAGTATGTGAACTTAGCGGATTTACCAATGCATTTGGTTTCGATTTAAACGGTGCCTGCAGTGGTTTTCTATACGCACTAGAAATGGCAACGACCATGATCGAAAGCGGACGTTATAAAAAAGTGGTTGTGGTTGGAGCAGATACAATGAGTTCTATTGTAGATTATGAAGATCGTAATACCTGTATTCTTTTTGGAGACGGGGCAGGAGCAGTACTTTTAGAAAGAACAGATTTAGAATACGGAATGATGAAAAGTATTCTTCGTACAGACGGTAGCGGTACATCATCACTTTTAGTGCCTGCAGGAGGCTCAAAAACGCCTGCAACAATGCAAAGCATTATACACAGAGAACACTTTATCAAACAAGAAGGTTCTTTTGTATTTAAAAAAGCAGTAGAATCAATGTCTAGTGTTTCTCAGGATGCGATTGCAAGCAATGATTTAACAGTAGAAGATATTGATTGGGTAGTGCCGCATCAGGCTAATCTTAGAATCATAAAATCAGTAAGCGAGCATTTGAATATTGGTATCGAAAAAGTAAAAGTAAATATCGATAAATACGGTAATACAACATCAGCAACTATTCCGTTATGTCTTTGGGACTTTAAAGATGATTTTAAAGAAGGTCAAAACATATTGATTACCACTTTTGGAGCTGGTTTTTCATGGGGCGCAACCTGTATAAAATGGGGCGTAATGAGAGCGCTGAGAGCGGTAGAATCATCAACAAACGGAAAAATTCTAAAACATGATCTAATGTATCAATAAGATACTCAGATCGCAATGTTTTTTTTAATGCATATATTGTCAGTATATTAGCTTATGGATGCAAGTGTGCAAAGTAAAACCAGAGGGAAGAATTTTTTCTATAAGTATTATAGGATTATTGTAATACCGGTTGTTTTTTTTCTCTATTTATCGTCTTATTATTTTTTAAATCCCTATCAGGATTTTGAACAAAATACGTTACTGGTTTTAGACTGGACAGTTGATATCTTTATCATTTTGGTATATTGCGCCGTACTCACAGAATTAAGTCTGTTTGTAGGCCGAAGTCTTAATTACTGGATTAGCTGGGAGCAGAAGCCTATTTTTAGGGCATTTGCGCAATTTATTTGCCTCATTGCGGGAAATATTCTTTTAAATATTTCTTTTTCGCGTTTATGGCAATTTTTTTACTCCTGGACACCATTAAAAGAAAGCGAATTGGTACAAATATGGCAGTCAAATTTAATGGCTGCTATATTGTCTCTTTTCATCAGTTTCATTCACACCAGTATCTTTCTGCTGAACCGCTGGCGCGTTACTTCTGAAGAAGCCGCCGAACTCAAAATAAAAGCTTCTGAATTGCAGGAAGCCGTAACCAGATCTGAGTTAGAATCTTTAAAACTACAGCTCGATCCTCATTTTATCTTTAATAATTTCAGTACACTTACAGAGTTAATTCATGAAGACCAGCAATCTGCGGCGTCATTTCTGGAAAATATTACACGTGTGTATCGCTATATGATTTCTAATCTCGATAAAGATACGATCACGGTAAGGGAAGAAATAGAATTTTTAAATGCTTATTTTTATCTTTTAAAAAAGCGTCTGGGTGAAAAAGTTGAGTTAAAACTGCAGGTAGATATGAGCTGTTTAGACCGTCATTTGCCGCCTTTAACCTTGCAATTATTAGTCGAAAATGCTGTTAAGCACAACAGTGCAACAATAGCAAATCCGCTGGTTATTGCTATTTATTCTGATGTTGGAGATCTTGTGGTGCGCAATAATTTGCAGCCAACATCCGGAAAGAACTTTATTTCGACCGGAGTCGGAAATAAAAATATAGAATTCAGGTATAAAATTTTGTTCGATCGAATGCCTGTTTTTTCAGAGTCTAATGGTTTTTATTGTGTGCGTTTGCCTTTAATTTAATGCTATGAAAATTTTAATTATAGAAGATGAAAGTATCAATGCCAACCGTCTTAAAAGATTGTTGGAAGAACTGGAACCCGATTGCGAAATACTGGACGTAATCGATACGGTTCAGGGCTCCGTAAAATGGCTGAATTCGAATGATATGCCCGATTTAATCACGATGGATATTCGTTTGGCAGACGGTATTAGTTTTTCTATTTTTGAAGAAGTTAAAATTACCTGTCCTATCATATTTACAACAGCTTATGATGAATATGCCGTTCGCGCGTTTAAGGTAAACAGCATCGATTATTTGATGAAACCTATCGAAAAAACAGAACTAGAGCAAGCTTTAACGAAATTTAAATCGGTATCGAAAGTTCAGAATAACACCGAAGATATTGCCGTTATTTTGAAAGGATTCATGAATAAACCTTCTTTTAGATTACGATTCCTTGTTACCTTTCGTGATGGTTATAAAAGCGTTGATGTAGCCGATATTGATTTTGTGTATTCAGAATTTAAAACCTCGCATCTTTTTCTTCAAAACGGGACTACAATTCCGATCCCGCAAACTATGGAAGAACTCGAAGAAGAACTTGATCCCGACCTTTTTTTCCGCGCCAACCGACAGTTTTTTATTCGTGCCGAAAGCATCAAATCGATTGCCAATTATTTTAATGCCAAACTCAAAATTCAGCTCAAGGCAGATCCTGAACGCGAAGTAATCATTAGCAGGGAAAAAGCGCCTTTTTTCAAGCAATGGATGGATCGCTAAAATAATTTTAACTTCATTTTAGGCAGTATAATCTACTATTCGGTTCGTTTAATCACCGTTTGGGTAATACTTTCCTGTATTTAGGGTTACTCTCTTTTTAATTTTGTTGTTTATTATTCAAAATCAAATGCTCTTTTTGATTTGAGTTGCATCAAAATTATCGTTAATGAAATACTCCCTAAAAACATTTTTAAAATTTAAAGAATACCTGCAAATTATAGCACTTTGGATAGCTGCGTTTTTGTTCTATGTCTTCATGACATACAGCATGATCGATGAAGCTTTCTTTGATGCTCATAAAATTTGTGCAAAGGATTTTTTACTTTCAGAGATAATGGGAGCCTTGACTGTCGGAGTTTTTATGGGAACGATTCTGTTTCTGTTGCAGGAATTTGTATACCCCAGATTCTTTCATAATTACGGCATATTACTGACTACATTACTTCGAAGCCTTTTGTTTATAATAGTCTGTTTCCTCGGACTTTTGATCGTGCTCGAACTTAACAAAGTACATTTTATAAACATTAATAATTTGTTTACACTTCAGGTCAATGCAAAATGGCTGATTTGCTTTACGACCTATTGCCTAATCGTACACATTTTTATCACACTTTTGCAGGCTTTTAGCCGAAGATTGGGCAATAACTATTTTAAGAATATTTTACGCGGCAATTATATGATTCCGGTCGTAGAATACAGGGTTTTTATGTTTTTGGATATGTGTTCTTCGGCGACAGTGGCAGAAGAAGTAGGGCATTACAATTACAGTCTTTTGTTGCAGGAATGCTTTACGGATTTATCTGAAATTTTAATTGAATATGATGCCGAAGTCTACCAATATGTGGGCGATGAAGCAGTACTGACCTGGAAAGTAAAAGAAGGTTTTAAAAGACATCAATGTATTGAATTATATGATGCTTTTTCCGTTAGATTGCTTGAAAAGAAAAAGATGTACCAGCAAAAGTTTGGATTAGTGCCAAGATTCAAAGCTTCGATCAACGAAGGTCTTGTAACCGTTGCCGAAATTGGACAAATCAAAACCGAGATTGCATATCATGGCGATGTTCTTAGCACCGCAGCCCGCGTTCGTGATTTATGCAACGATTATAAAACAAACCTTCTTATTACCCAGTCCTTTTTCGAACAATTAACTTCTTTTGATCAGGATAATTTTACAGCGATCGAAACCACTATTTTGCGCGGTAAAAAAAGACCCGTGACTATTTACAAATCTTTCGATTAAATCTTTATTACAGCACTGTCAGCCTACTATTTTTCTCGGTTGACCTATTTTTCGTTTCAGCATCAAAAAAATACGGTTGGGTAAACTTACCTTAATTTATGAGGTCTTTGGGTTGTTATTTTGTCGTCAAATCCTATGTATTCATTAAAAGTGAAATAAAATGACAAAACAAATTTTCCAAAATAATAAAACACTCAGCAAAATGGTAGTTTTATTGATTATCATTAGCTTTTCTTCATGTGGCAAAAGCGGGCAGGAAGGTTTAGCACCTCCAAAACCTGAAGTCGATTTTTTTGAGGCTAAATCGATCACCGGCGAAGTAGAAAAAAAATATCCCGGTATTATAGAAGGTACCGTAAATGTTGACATAAAAGCGCAGGTTTCAGGTTATCTTGAAGCGATTTATGTAAAAGAAGGTGATTATGTTACCAAAGGACAATCACTATTTAAAATTAAAGGAGATGTTTACGCAGAGCAGGTAAACAATAGCCGTGCTGCTTATAAAAGCGCTTTGGCAAACCTTGCCAATGCCAAACTCGAAATCGAAAAAATAAAGCCGCTTGTCGAAGCCAAAGTATATTCAGACATGCAGCTAAAAACGGCACAGGCAAATTATGATGCTGCAACAGCTCAGGTGGCGCAGGCAAAAGCAGCATTGGGATCTTCACAACTTAACGCAGATTTTTCTTTGATCAAAGCACCTGTAAGCGGTTACATCAGCAGAATCCCGAATCGTGTGGGGAATCTGGTTACACCAACAGATGTGGTGCCGCTAACGATTCTTTCTGAGATCAATACTGTTTTTGTGTACTTCTCTTTGAGCGAGGCCGATTACCTGGCTTTTGCTAAAGATTCAAAATCAAACCAAACCGTTAGTTTAATCCTGGCGGATGACAGCGTATACGAACATCAGGGAAAACTGGAAGTAGCGAGTGGTAATATAGACCGTACAACAGGAACTATTGCATTAAAAGCAGTTTTCTCAAATCCTAAAAAGCAGTTGCGTTCGGGAGGTTCTGCCCGTGTGGTGCTTAATAGTAGTTTAAGTTCAGTAATTACAGTTCCGATGGCAAGCGTAAAAGACATACAGGATAAATTCTTTGTTTATGTTTTAAAAGCAGGCAATAAAGTGGCGATGGTTCCTATCGAAATTGCCGGCAGCGCAGGTACAGATTATTTCGTAAAAAGCGGCGTAAAGTCAGGTGATAAGATTGCATTAAACAATATCGATCTGCTTTATGATGGTAGCGAAGTAGTGCCAAAAACTGCGGCAAAATCGCCAGTTAAAAATTAATTTTTTGGTTTTAATATAAATAACATTTCCATGTTAAAAAAAATAATAGACAGGCCTGTATTGGCTACAGTTATCTCCATTGTATTGGTGATATTAGGTATCATAGGTCTTACAAGATTATCGGTAACCAGATTCCCTGATATTTCGCCACCAACCGTAATGGTAAGTGGTTCTTATCCCGGAGGAAATAGTGAGACCGTTATACGTTCTGTGGTAACGCCACTTGAAGAACAAATCAACGGGGTAGAGAACATGCAGTACATTAAATCTACTGCGAGTAATGACGGATCTTTTTCGATAAGCGTAATTTTCAAACAAGGTGTTGATCCTGATCAGGCTGCTGTAAACGTGCAAAACAGAGTACAGCAGGCAACGCCAAAATTACCTCAGGAAGTTATCAGAATGGGACTTACGACTTCGAAACAGCAAAATAGTATGATCGTTATTTTTAACCTTTATACAGATGATAATGCGAAGTACGACGAATTGTTCCTTCAAAATTATGCCAACATTAATCTGGTACCGCAAATAAAGCGTGTTCCGGGTGTTGGGCAAGTGCAGATTTTTGGACAAAAAGATTATTCGATGCGTGTTTGGCTTGATCCCCGAAAAATGGCCAATGCAGGTTTAGTACCTTCAGATGTTACACGTGCCATTGCAGATCAAAGTTTAGAGTCGGCTCCGGGAAAACTGGGAGAAGAATCAAAAGCGGCATTAGAATACGTTATTCGATATAAGGGAAAGAAAAACAAACCTGAGCAATATGAAAACATTGTCGTAAAAACTGATGGCAATAATATCTTAAGGCTTAAAGATGTAGCAAGAGTAGAATTTGGTTCGATTTCGTATAGTGGAGACAACAAATCAAACTCTAAAAATGCCGTAACAATGGCAATTTTACAAACATCAGGTTCGAATGCGAATGATATCGAAATCGGAATCAATAAAGAAGTAGAAAGATTATCGAAATCCTTTCCTCCGGGCATCAAGTATGTCAATGTAATGAGTACCAAAGAAAGACTGGATGAAGCGACAGGACAGGTAAAATCGACTTTATTAGAAGCTTTTGTGCTGGTGTTTATCGTTGTTTTTATATTTCTTCAGGACATTCGTTCTACAATTATTCCGGCCATTGCGGTTCCGGTAGCGATTGTAGGTACTTTTTTCTTCCTGTTGGTATTTGGTTTTACCATCAATATTTTGACGCTTTTTGCTTTGGTTCTCGCCATTGGTATTGTCGTCGATGATGCGATTGTGGTCGTCGAAGCCGTTCACAGTAAAATGGAAGAAGATTCAAGCCTTTCGGCTAAAGAAGCAACGCATAGTGCTATGGCAGAGATTACAGGAGCAGTTGTTTCGATCACGCTTGTAATGTCGGCAGTATTTATTCCAATTGGTTTCATGACCGGATCATCAGGGATTTTCTACAAGCAGTTTGCTTATACTTTGGCCATTGCGATTATCATATCGGCAGTAAATGCATTAACGCTTACTCCGGCATTATGTGCACTTCTTTTAAAGAATAGCCATAGTGGTAAACACGAAGGAGACGATCATAATAACGGATTCAAAGAACGTTTTTTCATCGGGTTTAATTCAGGTTTCAACAACTTAACCGGTAAGTATATCAAGGGAGTTCGTTTTCTTATTGGCAGAAAATGGCTTGCCGGAGGATTAGTTTTAGGAATAAGCGCCATCGCGGTAATGATGATGATGAGTACTCCAAAAAGTTTTGTTCCAATGGAAGATGACGGATTCATGCTTTATAGTTTGTCAATGCCGCCAGGAACAGCGTTAGATCGTACTACAGAAGTCGTACAGAAAATGGAAAAAGAACTTGAAACTATTGAAGCGATTGATGTTAATACAAGTATTACAGGTTTCAACATTTTAAGTAATAGTGCCAGTACAGCTTACGGATTAGGATTTATAAAATTAAAACCTAAAAAAGAAAGAGGTGCCGTTAAGGATATCGATGAAATTCTGAACATGGTTAATGCCAAATTATCTGTCATAAAAGAAGGTCAGATTATGGTATTAAGAATGCCGCCGGTAGAAGGATTTGGAGTAACCAGTGGTGCCGAGATCGTGCTACAGGACAGAACAGCACGTGATCCTGCTACATTAAAAGCTATGGCTGATAAAGTAATTGGGCAAATTATGCAACAACCCGGAGTACAATATGCGTATACTACTTTTAGAGCAGATTATCCGCAGCTTGAATTAGAAGTTGATGAAGAAAAAGCAAGCCAAATGGGCGTGAACATTCGTGAAATGTTAGGCAACATTCAGACTTATTTCGCCGGAGATCAATCGGCCGATTTTTCAAGATTTGGGAAATTTTACAGAGTGAATGTCAAAGCTGATGGGATTTTCAGAACAGATCAGGATGCATTCAACGAAATATTTGTTCGAAATGCCAAAATGGAAATGGTACCGGTAAAATCACTCGTAAAACTACGTAAAGTGTATGGCCCGGAATCAGTAAACCGTTACAATTTATACAATTCGGTAAATATTACGGCAGTTGCATTACCTGGATTTAGTAACGGACAAATTATGGGGAATCTTGAAACGGTTCTGGATAAATTACCGTCTGATTACAGTTACGAATGGACAGGATTAAGTCTTGAAGAAAAAGCGGGAGGAAACCAAACCATAGCCATTTTTGGATTGTGTCTGTTGTTTGTATTCTTTTTACTGGCAGCACAATACGAAAGTTATTTATTGCCTCTTGCCGTATTATTATCGATCCCAACAGGAATTTTGGGCGCCTTTGCAGGAGTTAAAGCAGTAGGACTTGATAACAATATTTATGTTCAGGTGGGATTGATCATGCTTGTGGGGCTTTTGGCTAAAAATGCGATTCTTATTGTAGAATTTGCGCTTCAGAGACGTTATGCAGGTTTATCTATTGCCGAGGCTGCGATAGAAGGAGCAAGATCGAGATTAAGACCAATTATCATGACATCGCTGGCTTTTATTGTGGGGATGATTCCGTTGATGTTTGCCTCTGGAGGAACAGCAGTAGGAAACAGATCGATAAGTGTAAGTGCCGCTATCGGAATGTTTAGCGGAGTAGTTTTAGGAGTTTTTGTAATTCCGTTACTTTTTATCCTCTTTCAGTATTTACAGGAAAAAGTGTCAGGTAAAAAGATCGTAATTCAAACTATAAAAGAAGAATAATGAAAGTATTATATAATATCGGAATTAGTTTATTTACAGGTATGGTTTTAACATCATGCGTTGTAGGAAAGAAATATTCCCGAGCAGATTTAAACGCGCCTGAGAAATATCGTGAAGACATAACATTAACCGGAGATACCATTTTGCATCCCTGGAAAAGTTATTACAAAGATCCGATGCTGGTGAGTTTGATCGAAAAAGCCCTCGTTAAAAACAACGAGGTGCTTATCGCGATGAAAAGCATGGAACAGCTTGATCTTACATACAAACAGGCAAAATTATCATTATTGCCAACCCTTGATTTTGATGCAGGAGCAAGCCGTAGCTATCAGTCTAAAAATTCCTTAAATGGTTCTTTAAGCGCACAATTTACCAGCAAAGATTATCTGGACGATTATAGCGCCAATCTTAGATTATCATGGGAAGCCGATATCTGGGGAAAAGCAGCTATGCAAAAGAGAGACGCTAAGGCAGGTTATTTTGCACAGAAAGAAAATCTTTCGGCCTTAAAAACGAGAATTATTGTGCAGGTGGCTCAGTCGTATTACAACCTTTTAGGATTAGACGAGCAGCTTAAAATTGCACAAAAAAATATTGATTTGAGCAATAGTACTTTGAGTATGATGCAGATGCAGTACAAATCAGGATTGATTAGTTCGTTAGCGCTTTATCAGACAGAAGCTCAGAAAAAAACAGCAGAATTGTTGGTTCCTTTAGCAGAGGCAAATATAGCGGTTCAGGAAAATGCATTGCAAATTTTATGCGGTGAATATCCTGATAGCATTACACGTTCAGGAAATCTTGACGTAGCAGAATTGAATGTTACCTTATCTTCAGGAGTTCCGGTATCGCTTTTAAGCCGAAGACCGGATGTAAAAGCTGCTGAATATGCCGTTATGTCTGCCAATGCTAAAACCGGACTTGCAAAAGCCACCATGTATCCAACGTTGAGTCTGAGTCCTTCAATTGGGATTAATTCGTTTGAATTTGATACCTGGTTTAATTTTCCAGGTTCAGTTACCAAAACCATTGCAGCTAATTTGGTACAGCCCATATTTAAAAAACGTCAGTTAAGAACAGCGTATGAAATTGCCGTTCTGGAACAGGAGAAAGCAGTTGTTCAGTTCAAACAATCTTTTATTGTCGCTGTTGGAGAAGTTTCTGATGCCATGTCAAAACTAAAAAATGCTGATAAACGAATGGAACTTGCTACAGAAAAGTCGGTTTCTTTAGATAAAGCAACGCATGATGCCAATTTGTTGTACAAAAGCGGAATGGCGACTTATCTTGAGGTTATTGTAGCGCAAAATAGTGCTTTGCAAAATGATCTTGATGTTGTTGCCATAAAATTAGAAAAACTAAACGCAGCAATCAACTTATATCGCGCATTAGGCGGAGGAGCAGAGTAGTTCTTACTCAAAATAAAAAATCATCATCTGTACAAGTTTATTGTATAGGTGATGATTTTTTTATGTTATAATAGCAATTGTAAAATCTTAATTTACAATATCGTCTAAAGCCTGAAATATATTCAAAGGATATTCTGCAATTCGGTTACACAAATACAAATACCATTCTTTGCCATAAACAAAATACAGTTTTGTTGGATATCCCTGTTCTTTTAAAGCAATAAGTTGTTGGTTCTGAATTCCGTATAAACTTTCAAATTCATATAAATCCTTGCTTGTTTTATAATGATTTACTAAGGCAACTACTTCTTTCTGAATAAGATCATGATGCGTAGCAATTGCACAAATGTGATTTCTGGATAATAATTGATCTACATAATACAAATAACGTTCATCAAGTTCAGCTCCTCTTGCAATCGAAACGTCTTTAGGAGTTTCAAAAGCGCCCTTAACCATTCTGATCCTTCCGTTTTGTTGTATTAAATCTTCAAAATCATCTTTCGATCTGTGCAAATAAGCCTGAAGTGTTATCGAGGTATTGCTGAAAGTTTGAGAAGCCAATTTGTACATATCAATAACCGCATCTGTTATTTCGATATTTTCTGCACTAATGGTTACTTCGATATTCTTTTGTTCGGCTTCCTGACATATTAAACTTAAATTATTAAAACACAAATCTTTTGAAATTGATAATCCGATATGCGAAAGATCAAGAGAAACTGTCGAATTTAATTGCTGCGTTTTAATTTCCTGAGCAATCCTGATAAACTCATTCGTGGCATTAATTGCTTCTTGTTCCGTAAGTGTATTTTCGCCCATAAACTCCATAGAACATTTAAAAGCCTGTTTGTTTTGTTCTTTTACTTTGGTAATGGTTTCTTCGAGTGTTTCACCACCAATAAAGCGATCGGCTGCTTTTTTTATGGTTTTAAACAATACTTCGTTTGATAAAATATATTCTTTTGCATGTTCATTCAAGGCTGCTTTTCGTAAAGCATTGGCTCCCATTAAAAGTAAATCTTTTTCCATTTTTATTTAATAATTTGTTTTTGATAATTAATTAAAGTGATGCAATCCGAACTCGTCTGATAAAGTATTGCTGTCTTAAAAATGTCACTTTTGTTTTTTCTGAATTTCTCTACTTTACGTGCCTGAGCGAAATAAATAAGTATGTTTTTTGCACTATTATTACATAATGCGATATAGTAGATTTTGAGCAATCAATTTTGCTTTGTACGCGTTAAAGAACCAACGCCAGCACTAAAATTCGGAATATAAATGTATCATTTATATTGAGATATAAAAACAGGAAATTGATTTTATTGAGATAATTTTTGTTGGAAGATCATCTCTGGATTTTTAAGATATATTCTAAACCGTAATATTAGTTTGAAAATGAATAGTAAAAGATAAAACTGATTGTAAATTCTAACTGTAGACCAACTCTAAAACTTTTGGAGCGGTAAAAAAAAAATGAGTTTACTTTTCTCCAAAACGTCTAGTATTGATTTGTAACTATCACAAAACCAATAAGTAAAATGATTCGTATGTAAGTGAACGAAAGATAAAATGTTGAAATGATGGAAGATAAATATCAAAAAATAATTGATGACGAAAATAAAAGACTAAACGAGAGAATAGCCAAGATAGAACGTGATCATAAGCGTGTTATACGTAGAATTTATATTTCGGCTATTATAATTATTGTGGTCACTATTTATTTTTGCCTGATCGCATAATGATGAATGCTGAAATAGTGAATGCCATACTATAGTATAATTTAAAATTACAATAGTATGGCATTCAAAAAATGATTAAACCTTAAAGCGGAGTTGAATTTTGAAATACTCGGTTTTTATTCTTTATATAAAATAATGGTCGCTTTATAACCCGTACCAACATTCCATTGGCTTGCCTGAATAACAGCTCCTTTATCATCATAAACCTGAAATTCAGCGGTATTTGGCGAAGCAGAACCTTCATTTAAAGCTTCAAAATCAATTTTGTTAATTCCTTTTACCAGGTTTATTTTAAACCCCTGAAATTCACCATCCAGAAGTACTTCTGTTTCGATAACTTTATCATTCAAAAGCACCCTGATTTTATCGCCATCGACAAAAGCAGCATCACGATAACGAACTGTAGAAGTAGATGAATTGGTTACAAAACCTCCTAAATATTCATTTCTTCTGTAAAAAATACCTTCTACATTTGCTTCTGGCTTGTACAAAATATTATTTTTATAAAGATCTTCCGGATTTATTTTTAAAACGGTCGATTCTTTTAACGGAGGCGGATCGTTTGGGGGAGTCTCTGTTGGCGGCAATGGTTCTTTTATTTCAGAGTTTTTAGCCGGAATTGGTTTGTATTTATCTTTTATTTCTTTTTGCGAATATCCTTGTAAAGAGAGACCTAATATAGAGAATAGAAATACTATTTTTTTCATAAATTTTAAATATTTAATATATAAATGGCAATGATGTCTTAAAAAAATAAAACCAGTTAATTGCTACTTATAGAACATTCAATTATTGTATTTATTGCGTTTACAGCCATTTTATTTCTTAAAAAAAGCTTTCTCATTCTATTTCATTACACAGAAAAAGATATTGATACCAACATCTTTTCAAACCATAATTATTTACTTTTTTTAAGCGCATCTATCAATTCATCCATATTGACTACGGCATAAGTAGAAGAATAATCAGAAACCGCATAAGGCAATATCAGGCTATTGTTGTGTATGATCGCGCCACAAGAATAGACAACATTCGGTACATAACCTTCTCGCTCGTCTTCAAGCGGAGAAAGCAAGGGTTCAGAAAGTCTTCCTATTTCTATAGACGGATCTTCAAGATCTAATAATGAGGCACCAATACAATAACGTCGCATTGTACCAACGCCATGCGTTATAACAAGCCATCCATCAGGTGTCCAGAGTGGCGAACCGCAATTTCCTATTTGTGTAAACTCCCAAGGATAACGTGGTTCCTGAAGTAAGATAGGAACATTCCATTGTGTAACCCTGTCAGAATACATGATGTAATTGTTTACACCGTCTATTCGCGAAAGCATGGCATATTTGCCTTTTATTTTTCTTGGAAACAAAGCCAGGTTTTTATTCTGAGCTCCGGCGCCATGCAAAGGCATAACCCTAAAGGTGTAAAAATCCTCTGTGGAAATAAGTTTAGGCAATATCGCATGACCATTATAAGCGGTATAAGTGGCCATAACGCGGCTTGAACCATCATCATCTTCAAAACGTACAAAACGTGCATCCTCGATACCACGGCTTTCGGACTCAGATATCGGAAATATAACGCGTTCTGTAAGATCAGAATCGTGTTTGAATTGCAAATCATAAAACGAATCGGCAAGCCAAAGTATTTCTTCAAGCGCTGTTCTTCTTTCCTGACGAATCGAAGGGTCGCTTAAAGCAGTATTTACCATACTTTTTAGTACGGCAAACTCGAACTCGTTGGGCAAATCCTGCATAATTTGAGCAATATATCTGTCCTGCGTATGCATTTCGGACAACTTTAATAAAAAGCGCTCTTTATTGAATAAGGTTTTATGTTCGATTTCGGCTTTATCAATGTTATGACCAATTTTCATGACCTGAAGATTGTTGTCTTTATCGAGAATTCCGCGTCTGAAAACTATAGATGAAATATGGCCTTCGCCTGTTGCGCGAAAAGAAATAATCACACGTTTTTCGCCAGCTTCAAGACCAGACTGATCAAAATCTTCTATGATCGAAGGATTAAAAATCGCAGCAGATTCTATGGCGTATTCCATTGTACAATAAGAGCCTATAAGCATTTTTCGATCCAGAGTCATGGCCTCGTAATCTATTTGCATGGCTTCGATGATAGGTTTTATTTTTTCGCAGTGTCTAAAAAAGATAGCCGAAATATTTCGGTGGCGTCTTGCAAATTCACGAAGTGTCTGTTCTAAAGTTTCCAGCACTTGCTTTTCGTTCAGCATCATTATGCGTGCGACCATTTGTTTGGTCCGCTCTTCGCCATTCATAAAATATCTTGCAACAACTCTTTTAGAATCCGGGGTGAATTTTATGTCTTTACGGATGACTGATACTCGCATAGTAAATTTGTTTTTTTGATGTTAGAAAAATTTCTTCGGCTGCATTATTATAATTTATTTAAAGAAAATGAAGCTATATACCTGTCAGAAAACAGCATTAATAGTTAAAAGAATGATCTATTTCTAAACAAGTTAGTGATTTTGTGAACGAAATAAAACTTTTTTTTAAAACTTTTATTGTTGGTTTCCCGATAAATAGGTTTATTTTATTGTAAAGATAAATTAAGAAGAGCGCTGAATGTTAGATAAATACAATCTTCAAAAAGCTTTGATACTTTTATAAGCTTTTTAATTGTCTTTATAATTATGATTAAATTTTGTTGGGTTTACTTACATATTTGTTGTTTATAACAAAAAATCGCCAGGGCAGGAGCGCATCTTCCTGCGCATAAGCAACACCAACTCGTGGTACGGCGGCAATTTGGTCAGGAGTATAACGAATATTATGATCTTCTATCCAGATTTCTTCGCCTGATAATTCTTTTTCGTTAAACGTCCGGTCGATTCCCAAAGCTTTGGCAGCAGATCCCGGACCTGAAGATATCGCAGCTTTTGAGGCCGCAATCTTACGTCTGGTTTCCATGATGTCCAATCCTGTAAGAGGTTCAATGGCGCGTATTAATACTGCGTGTGGTTCACCTTCTACAGAACTTACAATATTAAAAAGATAGTGAATTCCGTAGCATAAGTATACATACGAAATGCCTCCTTGCTGATAAAGAGTTTCGGTTCTGTTCGTCCGGCGTCCGCCATAGGCATGTGATGCTTTATCCTGAACACCAAAATAAGCTTCGGTTTCTACGATAATACCAGCAGTTACCACACCATCAATTTGGGTAAAAAGAACTTTACCAAGAAGATCTTTGGCTAGAAAAATAACATCCGGATTGAGATAATACGAAAAGGGTAATTTCAACTTTATTGGTATTGTATTAATAATTATGACTTGCTATGACTGATTTTTTTTATTTCAATAGTAGTCTTTTCATTATTTCTTGATGAGGTTGACTTTAGCTCCGGTTTTTTTTCTGAAGTTCTGGCGCTCGAAATATTGTTTTTGTGATTTGAAGTTGTCATCATACATTATTTAAATCATTAATAGACACAAATGTAGCAACTTCAAAAGCAACATTATTATAGAATTTATAGCGCACAATTGCATTATTATCAGTTTGTTTAAAAGTAAAACGCCATCGATAATTGTATTTTTTAGATTTTTTAAATTAATGATAAAATTACTGGTTTATAGCCATCCTTTTGAAATCTTATAATCATTAGGCAGATAAGTAAGATATTGCACCATTCTCGGACTTTTGCCTTTGTTTGGAGTGGCGCAATGTGGCAATCGGTTATCCCAGATGATAAAATCTCCGGCATTACCTAAAATAGGTTCAGCCTGTAAGGTTTCAATCGCTTTATCTCTTGGGTTTTCATCTGGTTCAAGATGATCTAGCCAATGATTTATTTTATTATGAAATCCCGCTACACAATGAAAGGCACCATCATTTGCACCACAATCCGTAAGATAAAGAAGTCCCTGAAGTCCAAATGTTATAGGTTGTCTGAGGCTGGTATCCCAATGAAGCGCACTTCCTAAAAAAGTAAATTCGTCAGTTTCAGGAGGGTTAAAGCTTACTTTGTCAATGGTTTTGTAGATATCTTTTGTATTGTAAAGCTGTTCGTATGCTTTTTTTATTTTAGGCGAAAGCCTGTTTTTATTTAAAGTTTCATGATCCGAAAAATTAAGCATTAATCCTTTTTGATCTTCATGCCTTTTGTACCAACTTTCTTTTATATCAGGATCCATTGCTAAAAAAAACCAAATAGCTTGTTGAGTTGCTTCGCAATCTTCTTTCGAAACGGCATCCTTTATGACTATATAACCGTTTTTATTCCAAAATTCAAGATCTTCTTCTGAAAGTACATTAGCTGTAAAAACATCTGAATCAGTATTTTGATTTCTTTTTTTGACAGAAATCCAGTTTTTAAAAGTTTCGAAATCAGGTTTTTCAAAGTATAAAAACTGCAAAGTTTCTTCCATACCAATACCCAATTCGTATAAGGTTTTAATTTCTTTATTCCAGCTTTCTATTTCCTCTGTAGTAGGTGCTTGAGTAGGATTTACGGTACGTGTCCAAAGGTTTTGAAGAGTAGTCCAGGGCATAATTTTTGTGGTTTTTATAGTTTTTTAATAAGGCCAGTAGACATGCAAAGGTTTACTCATCCAGGGGTATTTTATAATTGAAAAAGCAAAAGGGGATTTATGTAATAAGATATCGTAAGCTTTTTTGTCTACTGTAAGTTCCCATCTATCCACTAACTCTACAAGTATTCCGTCGCGAATGAGCCAATTTCCTCTAAAACCATCTATAGAAGTGCTGCCGATGTCCTGCCAATAAGAAATGGCGGTATTTATTAAGCCATTGATAAGATGCTCTTCTTCGTCAGTAATCTCAATTCTATCAGGAACACTGTCGCTAACAGACAAACCACAAAGCACTTTATTTAAGGGTAAATAAATTTCTTCTGTTTCGGTAAATCCTGTAACAACATAATGTAAGTACTGTACAGCTTTTTTTTGATTTTCTACATTAGTAAAATTTCTATCCTCTACAAGATGAAGTCTTTCGAATAGCATGGGGATGTAATTGTTTAAAATAACAATTCCTGCATTTCTGACCGGAATCCCTTCTTTAAGTGGCGTTGCAGGTCTTTTTATCGGTTGATTTTCAGAAGATATTCCCATTTTAGTGGTATTAGTTATAGATAGAAAAGAAACATAAAATTAGAAATCTTTTATTAATAATAGACTAAGTAGTTTTACCTGATATGGTTTTTTATAAGAGAAAGTTAAAAAATAAATAGCATACATTTGTTGTGCTTCATCATTCATAAAGTAAAATATTTTAAAATGTACGATATAATTTTCAAACATCTTGAAGAAAAAGTCAAATTATCCCCAGAAGAAAAGGAGCTGATAAAAACTTTCTTTAAACCTAAAAAACTAAAGAAAAAACAATTTGTAGTGGTTGAAGGTCACGTTTGTAACTATCTGACATTTGTTTCGAAAGGACTTTTAAAAGCTTATAATGTCGATGATAAAGGCAATGAACATATCAATCAGTTTTCGCCGGAAGGTTGGTGGACATCAGACATGAGCAGTTTTTTTAGCGGAGGAATTTCTTTTTATAGTATTGATGCCATGGAAGATTCAGAAGTATTGCTAATTACCAGAGAAGATTTCGAAAATTTAACGATAGAAGTTCCGGTAATGGATCGGTATTTTCGATTGCTTTTTCAGAATAGTTTAATTACAAAAGAAAGAAGATTAATTAGTTCGCATACTCACACGGCAGAAGAAAAATACAGACATATAGTAGAGAACAATCCTGATTTAATTAAACGGGTTCCTCAAAATCTATTGGCATCTTATCTTGGTCTTTCTCCTGAAACACTAAGCCGTCTTAAAAGAAATATCATTTTCGATCAGAAATAATTGATTTAGATCAAGTGAATTTCTTGCCTCAGGTCATCTTCCTGAGCAGGGTTTGTAAAGTAATTTTGAAAAAAATAAATTACTTATGAATTCTAAAAACTCACCGATACAGGAAACAACCGGAAACATCGCTTTAGTAGTAGGAGCAACCGGTATTGCAGGAAGTAATCTTGCTGAAAAACTTCTGGAAAAAGGATGGACTGTTTATGGACTTTCCCGAAATCCAAAAAACGATATTAAAGGTTTAAAACCCATTGCCGCAGATTTATTAAATAATGAATCATTAGAAACTGCTTTAATTGATGTTTTACCTACGCACGTATTTTTTACAACCTGGATGCGAAATGATACCGAAGAAGAAAACATCAGAGTAAATAGTGCTTTGGTTCGAAATTTATTAAACGTTTTATCTCCTAAAAAGTCTGTGCAGCACGTTTCGTTGGTTACAGGTTTAAAGCATTATTTAGGACCGTTTGATGCTTATGCTACAACGGGAACTTTGCCAGAAACGCCTTTAAGAGAAGAACAACCTCGTTTAAACCTGCCTAATTTTTATTACGCTCAGGAAGATGAAGTTTATGAAGCCGCCGCCAGAGATGGTTTTAGCTGGAACATACACAGACCACATACGCTAATTGGTAAAATGATTGGGAATGCGATGAACATGGGAACGACATTGGCTGTTTATGCCAGTATTTGCAAAAGCGAAGGAATTCCGATTATTTGGCCGGGATCAGAAGCACAATGGAATGGGATATCTGATGTTACAGATGCAAAAGTTCTGGCAGATCAGATTATTTGGGCAGCAACAAATCCTGCAGCTCATAACGAAGCTTTTAATGTCACGAATGGAGATGTTTTTAGATGGAAGTGGCTTTGGCCAAAAATAGCAGAATGGTTTCAAATAGAATTTGAAGGATATAAGGGAACTATAAAACCTCTTGAAACAGCATTAAATACAAAAGAAACTATTTGGAAAACAATTTCAAAAGAACATCAATTAATAGAAGAAGATTTAAGTCAACTCGCTTCTGCATGGCATACAGATCTTGATTTAGGAAGACCTCTGGAAGTAATGACAGACATGTCACGAAGCCGAAAACTTGGTTTCTCAACCTATAAAGATACCAAAGATTCGTTTTTTGAATTGTTCGGGCAATTACGAAACGATAAAATAATACCTTGAATTTTTAATTAGATAATTAGATAATTAGATAATTTTAGCGAGAGTTATTGCTATTTGATATTCTGATTTATAAATGAAAGGAGGGTTTTTTAAAGACCGTTCTTTTTGTTTTTTATGATTATAATGGTATTTTCTGGAGGTGCAATTTTAATAGCAATTTTAAGCTTTATTTAGGTTTTTTAGTGTTTTTTCTTTCAAAAAAAGGAGTAACTTGCGAACAATTAAATGCAATTAAAAAAGCAATGACGATTTCAAATTTTTATTTAACAAATAATGACTTGATGAGCCTTATGGGCACGTTATTGTATTTGCATGACGATACTTTCTTAAAAAGTTCCAAAGAGTTTATTAATTAAGCCCTGTCATAACTCTGGACAGGGATACTTTCATCCACGATGCTCATTTATTTAATCTTCAATTTTTATTGGGATTAAGATATCATTGAATTCAACACTACATAAGAGCTATAAGAGATTTAATGAAGAGTTATTATCTTACCTATGAAATTGGAGCAACAAGAAAGTTATGTCACAATCACAAAATATCGTTTTAACAACAGGAATATACGATTTAATTAAAGATCACGTAAGAAGAAAAAAAGTAACAACAGAAGAAGAAGTGTTATTGCTTAATGAACTTAAAAAAGCCACACAGGTATTAAGAAGAGATTTACCGGAAGATATTGTTTCTGTAAACAGAAGAGTAACTTATAAAGATTGTGCAACCAATGTAGAAAAAACGGTTGTGTTTGTAGGGCCTGAGAAAAACAAAGTAAGTAAAAACAGAATTTCTATTCTTTCAGACGAAGGTATAGCAATGGTAGGATATAAAGAAGGAAATGTTGTAGAATGGCCTGCTAAAAAAGGAAATCTAAAACTTGAAATCTTAAAAGTAGAAGAAGTAGCGTAACGCACTTTTTTAAATGTAAAACATCCCATAAAGAAATTTCTTTATGGGATGTTTTTATTATAATGAATTACAGCAATTATTAATTTTCGCAGAAAGCGCCAATTTGCTTTAAATGTCTTTCGGTTTGGTATTTATTAAAGTTATTCCATGTAGGCGGAACACTTGTTTTTTGCCCGTACATCGCATCCAGACAAATATTGTTGTCTTTGTACATTTCATGTAAAACGGCCAGAATTTTAAAGAAAAACTCATCTAATAATACGATAGCATCAAACTCTGATTTTAGAGTTTCGTAATTAGCATCAGAAGGATTCAATAATTGTAATAAAGCTAAAACTTCGTTCTTTTCTTCGGTATTAATTTCTGTAGCATAACCCATTTTTAAAGTTTTAAAAACAAGATTATTCCATGCTTTGCTGTCGTGACCCCATTGAACATCAGGAAGATTTAATGAATGCTCGCAAATTAAAATAATAGCAAAAAGAACATCATTTAAATATTCTGCCGGAAACTCATCAAAACTTCTGAATTCGAAACCGCTTTGATACATTTTTTCCTGATTAAAATCAAGACCAACCTCAGAAAGCATTTCGTATTCCATATCAGCTTCGATCTGATCTCTCCACCAAATGTTTTCTTCTTTCTCAAATTTTAGTAATTTTCTAAAATTGTCTACGTTATAAGTCAAAATTTTGCCCTTTGGCATTGCTTTATTATACGTTCCTACGCCTATATAACGAGACATCGCATTTCGCATAGAACCCAGAGTAAATTTCTTATCAAGACTGTAAGTATCACTTATCACGCCCATAATATCAGGACTGCCAAGAGTAGCAATAAAGAAAGGCTCAAACCATTGCAATAAATAAATGGCATTGGCATGTGTTCTTTCGAATTCGTTATAATCAACAATTCGGCTGTCCTCAGTCAATGACGGTAAAGTAATGTGAAAATGGTACGTTCCGTTATTAAACAAAACCAGATTTTCCTGATTGGTCATGAACATATTAAGTCCGTTATTGTAATCCGGAAAGTTTAATTTTCCGTTCAATACAGACGATTCATTGATTTTATCAAGGAACAATTTTTTAGTAGCTTTCAGTTCTTTGCAAGACTCCGCTATGGTTCTGTTTTCGAAATATTTGGTTACAAATTCGATCGAATCGCCATCAAAATGTACAGAACCCATTGTTTTGTTTCTTTGGGTAATCATACTCTGAATGTTGTACGGCTGATCTTCAAGGAAAAGTTCCATGATCGATTTTCCTAAATATTCAGGATTTTCGGTAGGTTGTGCGCTTACTTCGCCAGTTTCGGTATCAATTAATGGTTTTACCGGCGATATTGTTTTGTGCTGATAATTGATATCGAGTTTTTCCAGTGAATGACTGTTCATCATTCGGCTCACAGTATAGTTTTCGTTGGCATCAAAAGCTTTCTTTAAAATAGGAGCTAAGCTTTCAGGCTTGTAACATTTTCTATAATCGATACTGTATTTCTCAAAACCAATTTTTTCTTGTATAAATTCACCAGAAACTATTAGGGATTCTTCAAATTGCATGTAGGTTTCGTTTTCCAATCCTATTCCCCAATAATATTTTTTTGTCTGATTGTCTTTCATTTATACTTACTTTCTTTTTTTAAGGTTATTTTAAATTTTCAAGTCATTTTTTATCAGGAAATATAAATTCAGTCCGTTTCGATCAGAGACAAGAAACCTATAACGGATTAAGCATATTGTTGCCTCCATTATAAAAGTTTTCGTTTACTTTTAAAAATATAGGAATTTATATTTTAGAATTGCTGCAATTTTATCGACTGAAACATCAATTAAGAAGTAAATTTTTATAATAAGGCTATAAATTTA
>NZ_CADCSU010000035.1 GCF_902804475.1 Flavobacterium bizetiae | reverse complement strand
CATATAAATATGAATTATATTATCTATTTTCAGGAATTCATTGTGATTTTACAGAAAAAACAATCGATTACACGAAGAAACGTTGCATAATTATTAATGATCAATTTAAGTCTGTAATTATTGTTAAAAAAGGGTTAAGAAGAAAAGAGAAGATTCTAAAAAATCAATTTATACGAAGGCCGAAATAGAGATTTAAAAGAGAACAGTAAAAGAAGAAATGAGTAACTTATACCCACAAAAAAGCCCTTAAACTAAATTGTCTAAGGGCTGACTTTTTTTTAAGAGAATTATATTTTTTTTAAGCGCGTTGCAATTGCAAGTTGCTTTTATGTTTTTGCATTAATACAAAAGTAATGACCATACCAATAACCGCCATACCTACACCAATAAGATTAGGCGAAGCATAACTATATCCTGCCGCCAAAGGCAAACCTCCTAAGAAAGCACCTAAAGCATTCCCGATATTAAAACTTCCCTGAAGTGCTGCCGAAGCAATCATCTCAGCATCTTTCGCCGTTTTAATCATTAACATTTGAATTGGAGCAATAACCGAAAAAGAAATAGCACCAGTTAGAAAAGTAAGGAATAGAGAAATATATTGATTGGAAGAAAATAAGTAAACCAAAATTAAATCGATTGACATTACAAACAACAATGCCAGTACAGTTGGCGCAGGTGAATATTTATCGGCCAGTTTACCTCCCAAAAAGTTACCAACTACCATACCTAAACCGGCAAGAATCAGGATATACGAAACATCTTCGGCCGAGAATTTAGAAACATTAATTAATAAAGGTGCGATATAACTGATCCAGGCAAACAACCCTCCAAATCCAATTGCGGTAATACCGATAATCAGCCAGGCTTCTGTTTTCTTAAAGAATAGTAATTGTGTTTTCATATTTACATTTCCGCTTTTCTCCAGATTTGGCATCCATAAAGAAATAAACAAAAAGGTAAGCAAACCAACAGCACCAATTAATACAAAAGTATAACGCCATATAAAGTGATGTCCAATATAAGTTCCGATAGGCACACCAATTAAGTTCGCCAAAGTTAAACCTGAAAACATAATCGCAATGGCTTGCGCTTCTTTGCCTTTATCTGCCAGACGACTTGCTACAACTGCTCCAACTCCAAAAAAGGCTCCGTGTGGTAATCCGGAAAGAAATCGGGATGCAAATAAAAAGTTATAGGTAGGCGCGATAATCGAAAGCGCATTAAAAACAGTTAACATCAATGCTAAAATTAAAAGCATTTTTTTGGGAGGAAAGTTTCTTCCAAGGATTACTAATAATGGAGCTCCAATAACAACTCCAAGTGCATAAGCTGAAATTAAATATCCGGCAACCGGAATCGTAACTTTCATATCTGAGGCAATATCTGGCAACAAACCCATCATAACAAACTCGGTAATACCGATTGTTAATCCTCCTAATGAGAGTGCAATAAGACTTTTTTTCATTTGTTTTATAAGAAAGGAATAGATTTTCTATGGTGCAAATTTAACACCGTTAAACATAAAATTAGTTGTACATTTGCGATATAAACTTGTAAATTTATGTTATGCCGAAATTAAATCAATTCAAAACGCTCGCTATTGACGAATTCGAAGATGAAAAATTTCACCTTCCGCCGCATACGCATACCTACTACGAAATCATATATATAAAGAAAGGAAACGGTATCCATCATCTCAACAACAACCTCCTTCCTTATAAAACGGGTGATTTATTTGTGATTTCACCTGAAGATGAACACTATTTTGACATCAAAAAAAGTACTCGTTTTTTCTATATTAAATTTACCGATAGTTATTTTAACTCCAAACAAAACCTGACCTGCGACGAATTTTTAATTCACACTCCGGAAAGTTTCATGCGGGATAAAACCTTAAAAGAAACGGTGCTTAAATTAGACGATCCCTGCAAAACAATATTAAAAAATACGATCGAAAATATTGCAGCTTATAATTGTAAAACTGATGTCTCGACCTCGCCTATAGTATTTTACCAGATTCTTTCGATTTTTGGATTAATCAAAGAAACTATGCGCGGACAGAATCTTGTTGTAAAAGGAAATTCAATTGATAACGAACAAATCACTTCTTATATACATCAGAATATTTATCAGCCAAAATTAGTTCAGATTAAAGTAATCGCTAATCATTTTAATATTGCCGAAACCTATTTTAGTGCTTATTTCAAGAGAACATTCTCTATTAGTTATCGTGAGTATATTCATAATTTAAGAACCACTTTAATCGAGAAACGAATTCACAACAATCAATTACCGATTAAGCAAATAGCGTATGAATTTGGTTTTACGGATGAAAGTCATTTGTCGAACTATTTTAAAAAGAGAAAAAATATGAAACCTACCGATTTTAAGAAAACTTAAAATTGGAAATCTTAAATATATAGTTGCTCTTAAAAAAAATATATAAATTTGTACTTTAAAAAATAATTTCATTGACGAAAAAACTCCACATAGTGTTTCTCTTTTTAACCCTTGGCTTCTTCCTGATGTCCAATTCGGGTTATGCTTGTGGAAAAGTCGAAGAAAAAATGAATTGCGAAAAGAAAGCAATTTCAAAAAAAGAAACCGGCAATTCATGTGAGAAGGATTGTTGTAAAGAAACTAAAAAAGATAAAAAAGGACAACATGGATGCAGTGGAAAATGCGATCATTCAGGTTGTACTACTTCATTTCTTCAATTTAGCTTAATCACAAATGAAATAGATTTAAGCAATAATCTTTTTAATTTCTCTACAGAAAAACAAATCTCATACTACAATACTACTAGTATTTCTGACGGTTTTACGTCTATTTGGTTACCACCAAAAATATAATAATTGTATTTCTAACAGCCATAATTATTTTTAAGCCACAAAAGCTCTAAAGATACTAAGCTTCAAGCAAAAAATTAAACTCTGCTCCCGATAACTATCAGGATTGCGAGATCAAAACATCCTATAAAAAATAAATTATTTAACTTAGAGGATAAATTCACATTCTCTATTAAAATCTTATAAAAATGAAAAACACAATATCAACTATAGCAGTAGCAATCACATTATTATTTACTGCAAATTTCGCTCAGGCAAGTACTGTAAAAACAGAAACAACTACAATAGAAGTTGCTGATTCCAGCCAATTACAAGCTGTTTATGATGCCTATTTTACTGTAAAAGATGCTTTAATTAAAAGCGATGCGAAGTTAACTTCGGCGAAAGCCACCGATTTATTGACTGCTATTACTGCCATAAAAATGGACAAACTAAAAAGTAATGAGCATACAGCCTGGATGAAAGTAGTAAAAAAATTAACTGCTGATGCCAAAAGTATTTCCACTACTTCAGATCTTAAAAAACAACGTGAAACTTTTAAATCACTTTCAAAAAATACATACGATTTAATTAAAGTTTCAAAATCGACTGAAGTTGTTTACAAACAATATTGCCCAATGGCTGATGCTGACTGGTTAAGCAAAGAAAAAGCAGTTAAGAATCCGTATTACGGTTCTTCGATGCTAACTTGCGGAAACGTGGTAGAAACCATCAAATAAACATGACGCTCTACATCAAAAACATGGTGTGCGCCCGCTGTAAAATGGTTGTGAAGTCTGAGTTGGATAAACTCGGACTTCAGACTATTTCTGTAGAATTAGGCGAAGTAGAACTGCAAAATGACATTACCGATTCTGAAAAAGAAGTTTTACTTAAAAATCTTCAAACGCTGGGCTTTGATTTATTGGATGATAAAAAAACCAAAACCATCGAGAAGATAAAAAATCTCATAGTCGATTTGGTTCATCATAAAAACAGCGAACTCAAAGTTAATTTGTCTGATTATTTAGTAGAAAACCTCAACCAGGATTACAGCACATTGAGTAATTTATTTTCGGAGATTGAAAATACTACAATCGAAAAATACTTTATAAGCCAAAAAATAGAAAAGGTAAAGGAATTATTGATTTACAATGAACTTTCGTTAAGTGAAATCGCCGATCTTTTAAACTATAGCAATGTCGCACATTTAAGCAATCAGTTTAAGAAAATTACAGGTTTCACGCCTACTTATTTCAAACAGCTGAAAGACAAAAACCGTATTCAAATAGAGAATTTGTAATTTTTTATTTAACCGCAAAGAGCGCTAAGATTTACGCAAAGTTCACAAAGTTTTTTAGCCACAGATTAAAAGGATTAAAAAAGATTTTAAAAATCGGTGTTAATTTTTTAATCTGTGGCTATTTTTTTTGTACCATAAAGCTATTTACATAAAGCTTTGCGAATTTTTTAATTTATTAGTGAAACAAAAAACTTAGCGTGCTTTGCGTAAATCTTAGCGCACTTTGCGGTTTAAATAATATTACAAATCATTCTCAAAATTATACAACCCGTTGTAAATCTTACTTCGGAAATTTGCATTGTAATACCTTAAAAACGAAAAAACAATGACTCATCAATATATAATTTCAGGAATGTCATGCAATGGCTGCCGAACTAAAGTCGAGAAAACGCTAAATGAAGTCGGAAGCATTCATGCCGAAGTAACGTTAGATCCACCAGTGGCTACCATAACAATGGAAAAACATGTTCCAACAGAAAAATTTCAGGAAGCTTTATCAGCTGCAGGAAAGTATACTATTGAAATGAAGTCTCCAGCTCATGGCACAGAACCTGCTGTAAAATCATGTTGTTCAAGTCATAAAAAAGAAGATCACACTTCGCATTCTCATAAAAAAGAAAAAGCAGTAATTCCTCATAATGCGACGGGAGTTTTTTACTGCCCTATGCATTGCGAAGGCGATAAAACCTATAACAAACCAGGAGACTGTCCGGTTTGCGGCATGGATTTGGTGCCGCAAATAGCCATTGGAACACAATTTACCTGCCCAATGCATCCGGAAGTTATTTCTAATGAGCCGGGCGACTGCCCTATCTGTGGCATGGATTTAGTGCCCATGCAGGCATCTGAATCTGACGAAAACAAAACTTATACGGACTTGTTGAAGAAAATGAAGATTGCGACATTGTTTACGCTTCCTATTTTCATTATTTCAATGTCAGAAATGATTCCGGATAACCCGCTTTTTAAAATTATGTCAATTGAAAAATGGAATTGGGTTCAGTTTCTATTTTCAATTCCGGTACTGTTTTATGCCGGATGGATGTTTTTTACCCGCGCCTGGAAATCGATTATTACCTGGAATTTAAATATGTTTACCTTAATTGGAATTGGAACCAGTGTTGCATTTCTATTCAGCGTTGCGGGAATGTTTTTTCCGGATCTTTTTCCGTCTGAATTTAAATCGCATCACGGCACGATTCATCTTTATTTTGAAGCGGCAACAGTTATTATAACTTTGGTTTTATTGGGACAATTATTAGAAGCCAAAGCACACGGACAAACCAACGGCGCGATTAAAGCATTACTAAAATTAGCGCCAACCGAAGCCACTTTGGTAGAAAACGGAACAGATAAAACCATCTCAATTCACGATATCAAAAAAGGAGATTTACTACGAGTAAAACCGGGAGAAAAAATTCCGGTTGACGGAAAAATAACTTCCGGAGAAAGCAGTATAGACGAAGCCATGATTACTGGAGAACCTATTCCGGTTGATAAAAAAACGGGCGATAATGTGATTTCGGGAACTATAAACGGAACCAAATCGTTTGTGATGATTGCCGAAAAAGTAGGTTCAGAAACACTGCTTTCGCAGATTATTCAAATGGTAAATGATGCAAGTCGTTCCAGAGCGCCAATTCAAAAACTGGCCGACCGCGTTGCAAAATATTTTGTTCCAACGGTTGTAGGTATTGCTGTATTGACTTTTATTATCTGGGCAAAATTTGGCCCTGAACCTTCTTATATCTACGGATTAATTAATGCGATTGCCGTTTTAATTATTGCCTGTCCATGTGCTTTAGGATTAGCAACTCCAATGTCGGTTATGGTGGGAGTTGGGAAAGGTGCACAGCATGGAATTTTAATTAAAAATGCCGAAGCACTCGAAAACATGAATAAAATCGATGTTTTAATTACCGATAAAACCGGAACAATTACAGAAGGAAAACCAACTGTCGAGAAAATTTATGCAATCGATCATAACGAAAATATTCTATTGCAAAACATTGCTTCGCTAAATCAGCATAGTGAACATCCTTTGGCGCAAGCCGTTGTCAATTTTGCTAAAGACAAAAATCAAACTTTACTTGATGTTCCGGATTTTGAAGCCGTTGCCGGAAAAGGAGTTTTAGGAACCGTAAATAATTCAAAAATTGCATTAGGAAATAAAAAACTAATGGAACAAATTAATGCATCGGTTTCTGATGATTTTGAAAGCAAAATTACAGCCGAGCAAAATCTGGGGAAAACCGTTTCATACATCGCCGTAAACAATATTGTTTCAGGTTATGTAACCATTACAGATGCCATAAAAACAAACAGTACCAAAGCGATAAAAGATTTAATCGATCAGGACGTTGAAGTGATCATGCTTACGGGAGATAATAAAAATACAGCCAAAGCGGTGGCAGATCAGCTTCACTTAAGTTCTTTTAAAGCCGAGTGTCTTCCTGAAGATAAACTGAGAGAAATTGAACGTTTGCAAGCCGAAGGAAAAGTGGTCGCAATGGCCGGTGACGGAATCAACGATGCGCCTGCTCTAGCCAAAGCGGATATAGGAATCGCAATGGGAACCGGAACGGATGTTGCCATTGAAAGTGCTAAAATAACGCTTGTAAAAGGTGACTTAAACGGAATTGTAAAAGCTAAAAAACTAAGTTTTTCGGTGATGAAAAATATCAAACAGAATTTATTCTTCGCCTTTATTTATAATGTTTTAGGCGTACCCATTGCGGCAGGAATTTTATATCCGGTATTTGGGATTTTGCTTTCGCCGATGTTAGCCGCGCTGGCGATGAGTTTAAGTTCCGTTTCGGTAATTGCAAATGCCTTACGATTGCGAAATCAAAACCTTTAAAAAATCAATATGAAACTACATACTATTTTAATTGTCTTTTTGATTGCTTTTACTGCAAAAGCCCAAAAAGTAGTTCGTTATGATTTACACGTTCGGGATACGATTGTCAATTTTTCAGGAAAAGAAAAACGCGCGCTTACCGTAAATGGAAAAATTCCGATGCCGACATTGACTTTTACTGAAGGTGATATTGCCGAAATTTATGTACATAACGATTTAAAAAAAGAAAATACAGCCATGCACTGGCACGGATTATTTCTTCCAAACAAAGAAGATGGTGTTCCGTATTTAACACAAATGCCAATTAAACCCGGAACGACACATAAATATACTTTTCCGATTATACAAAACGGAACCTATTGGTATCACAGTCATTCCGGATTGCAGGAACAAATTGGTTTGTATGGTCTTTTCATTATCAATAAAAAGAAAGACGATACAACTTTTAGAAAAGGAATTGACGATTTGCCGACTGTACCAGTTATTTTAAGCGAATGGACGGATCTTAAACCGGAGAATGTGCAGCGAATGCTGCATAATGCTAATGATTGGTTTGCGATAAAAAAAGGTACGACTCAAAGTTATGCCGAAGCAATCAAGAAAGGGCAATTCTCTACAAAAATCACCAACGAATGGAAACGTATGAATGCCATGGACGTAAGTGATGTTTATTATGAAAAGTTTTTAATTAACGGAAAAAATGAAGATCAGCTTTCGCAGTTTAAAGCCGGAGATAAAGTCCGATTACGAATTGCAAACGGAGGCGCTTCGAGTTATTTCTGGCTGACGTATGGCGGCGGAAAAATAACGGTTGTGGCGAGCGACGGAAACGATGTTGAACCTGTAGAAGTCGACCGCTTGATTATTGCCGTTTCTGAAACTTATGATGTCGTGGTTACGATTCCTGAAGATAAAAAATCCTTTGCTTTTTTGGCTACAGCCGAAGACAGAACAGGATCTGCTTCTTTATTTTTAGGTGGCGGCACGAAACAATCTGTCAAACATCTTCCGAAATTGAAATATTTTGAAGGGATGAAAATGATGAACGACATGATGAAGATGAACGGAGAAATGAATGATATGGGTATGAATATGTCGCTGAATAAAATGGACATGAATGCAGTAATGTATCCTGAAATTTCCGGCGAAGAAGAATCTGCAAAACCTGAAGATCATTCGATGCATAATATGGAAGGCATGAAAATGGACGATATGAAAATGTCGAGCGATACCACAGAAACGGCCCAGATTACGACCTTGAATTACGGAATGCTAAAATCTCCAACCAAAACAACGCTTCCAAAAGATGCCCCGGTAAAAGAATTGCATTTTACATTATCCGGAAATATGAACCGTTATGTTTGGAGTTTAGACAATAAAGTTATTTCTGAAACGGATAAAATTTTAATTAAAAAAGGAGAAAACGTCAGGATTGTATTGTACAACGGATCGATGATGCGTCACCCAATGCATTTACACGGACATGATTTCAGGATTATTAACGAACATGGTGATTATTCTCCGCTAAAAAATGTAATTGATATTATGCCAATGGAAACCGATACAATCGAGTTTCAGGCTAATGCCGATGGTGATTGGTTTTTTCATTGTCACATCTTATATCACATGATGGCGGGAATGGGACGTATTTTTACTTATGAAAATTCAGCTCCGAATCCGTTGATTCATGATCCAAAAATGGCGTACAAAATGCTGAAAATGGACGATCGTATGTTTCATTTTATGACCGAAAATGATTTTGCTACAAACGGAAATGATGGTGAAGCCATGTTTAGCAACACGCGCTGGAGCATCGGAACAGAATGGAGATTGGGTTACAATAATGAACACGGTTATGAAACCGAAACGCATATTGGCCGCTACATTGGTAAAATGCAATGGTTTATGCCTTTTATAGGTTTCGATTGGCGTTATCGAAGAATGGGAATGGATGAACAGGAACAAAATATGTTCGGACAAAAGAATACCAAAGACAATCGATCTGTTTTTAGTGCCGGTATGGAATATACGTTACCAATGCTCATAAAAGCTCAGGTTGAAATGTATACCGATGGAAATGTGAGAATTCAATTTGAACGAAAAGATATTCCGCTTTCGAAACGTTTACGAATGAATTTGATGTGGAATACAGATAAGGAATATATGGCCGGTTTAAAATATGTTGCAGGCAGAAACTTTGGGATCACAACACATTACGACAGCGATATGGGAATTGGCTTTGGAGTGAACTTGAATTATTAACCATAATTTTAATACTATTTTGATGCGCATTAACTTATCGTTGACAATTTCCAAAACGAAATCGTATTATATTTGAACCAACATCTTCAATCAAAAAAGGAATATTACCTAACAATTAAATTATATAAAAATGAAAAAATTATTTGCCGTTTTAGCTATCGCTTTATTTACAATTGGTGTACAAGCACAAGACACAAAACCAGCTCCGAAAAAGGAAAAAGCTGCAAAAGAAAAAGAATCTTGTCATAAAAAATCAGGTGACAAAAAAGACAAAAAATGCTGCTCTAAAAAATAATCGCAGTATGATTTTACTTAAAAGGCTTCGAATATATTCGAAGCCTTTTTTTATGTTTTTTTTCGCCACGAATTTCACGAATTGACACTAATTTAAAACACGCTCATATTTGCACAAATTAATTCGTGCTAATTCGTGAAATTCGTGGCAAAAAACCTAGTTATTAACTTTGACAAAGTTTAAAACTTTGTCAAAATTTGTTTTAAAAAAAATCTGTGCTAATCTGTGAAATCTGTGGCAAAAAAACTAAAAAACTATTTTACAGTTGCCACATTTCCTGTTCGTGTGAGTACTCCCCAGCTTTGGCTTTCGCCTTTTATGGCTCTTCTAAGTGCTCTAAAGAGGATTACATACATTAATTGTCTGTACACGAATCGCTGCGGAATAAGCCATATTAATTTAGTCAGTTTTTCTTTTTCGAAAATAAAAGCGATAACGCTAACCAGCATATCTACCACCATAAAAGCGATATAGTAAACCAATATTTTATGAAGACTATCCGGATCATTATGATTCCAGATCAAACTTACAATCAGAACTAAATCGGCCAGAGGCGCAAAGATGGGCAGCACAATTTGAAAGAGAAGAATATTAGGTAAAGCGACCATTCCTAAACCTTTATATCTTGGGTTAAAACACGCGTCTCTGTTTTTCCAAAAAGCCTGCATAATTCCATAACTCCAGCGAAAACGCTGTTTCATAAACTCCTTTAAACTTTCAGGAGCTTCTGTTACGGCTACAGCTTCAATACAATTTATAATACGATAGTCATTTCTTAAAATGCGAATCGTTAAATCGCAGTCTTCTGCAAGTGTATCGGTTGTAAAACCGCCTGCTTTTTCTATCGCTGTTTTTCTAAATGCGCCAATTGCTCCGGGAACAACCGTAATTCCGTTTATTAAATCAAAAGCCCTGCGGTCAAAATTCTGTGCGGTTGTGTATTCAATGCTCTGCCATTTGGTAAGCATGGTATTTTCATTTCCAACTTTTACATTTCCGGCAATGGCGCCAATTTCTTCATTGTTTTCTAATTGAATGGTAAAACCTTTCATCAATTGCGAAATGGCATTGGTTCTAAGCTGTGTATCGGCATCGATGCAAACTACATAATCACTTTGCGTTAAAGTAATTCCATAATTTAATGCCGATGCTTTTCCGCCGTTTGGTTTTGTATTCACTTTTACTTTCGGATTATTGGCAAAAGCTTCATTGATCATGGCAAAAGTTTTGTCTTTAGAACCATCATCAACAAAAACAATATCAAAATCTGGGTAATCCTGACCCAGTAAATTTTCAATTGTTTTTACTGCGTTTATTTCTTCATTATAAGCCGGAACAATAATGCTTACTTTTGGAAGAACTCCATTGGCCGTTTTATAAACAGGCGGGTATTTATGGTCTTTCCATTTTTTTATTAAAGCCATTATCGCCATTAAGGCAATTCTCAGAAATCCCAGAAAAATAGCAACCCAAAATGTAGCCGTAATAAAATGCCCGAACCAATATCCAAAATCAAAAATTAAATTATCGACTGTAATAAGCGGACCTTCGGCTTTTGGCATAATTTCGTCTTTGGTTTTACCAAGTAAATGTGCAACCGTAGTAAACTGAATATGTCGGTCTTTAAAATATTTAATAATTCGAGGCAGTGCTTTAACGGTAGACTCTCTGTTTCCGCCCGCATCGTGGAGCAAAATAATTCCTTTATCCGGATTGGCCTCATATTGCGATATGACCCTGCTGTAAACAGAATCGGCACTTACACCTTTTTCCCAATCATTTGGGTCAATACTTTCCCCAACTGTATAATAATTTTGCGCTTTACTTAAAGCAATGGGTTTTAGTTCGGCTTCGGTCGTCGGTTCGGCATCTGCATTATAAGGCGCTCTAAAAAGCACTGTACTTTTTCCAGTAACGGCTTCGATTAATAATCTTGTGGTTTCCATTTCTTTTGCCGCCCTTTCCGGACTTACCAAAGCAATGTTAGGATGCGTAAAAGTATGGTTGCCTATTTCGTGGCCTTCGCTATAAATTCTTTGCAGCAACGGAATATTATTTTCTCCCTGAATCCCAATTACAAAAAAAACGGCCGGTACTTTTTCTCTTTTTAAAATATCTAAAACCTGAGGTGTATAGGTAGGATCCGGTCCATCATCAAAAGTAAGAATGACTTGTTTGTGTACATTTCCAAATTTGCTGATTACATATTTCGTTGGTAATTCTACATATTTCTGTTCCGTAATAATGTCTTCGTCCTTATCGATTTCCAAATCAATTTTTCCTGGCTGTGGATCTGCAATCACATTTAATATTTCCCCGTCACCAATATAAGCGGGACTTTCGATTCGTGTATTGACACGTTTCATTACCTTAAAATCAAAAGGTTTTTTCTTGATGCTTTCGTTTGTTAAGCTGCGCTGATAATAACTCCACAAACGCTGATCTTCGCTCCCTAAACGCCATAAGGCAGTTCCTGCTAAACCATATTCGTCGCTAAATCTGATGGTATTAAAATTAGTTGCGGCATCTTCAAAATTAACCGCGTGTTTTTTACCATTGCTGTCTGTGTAATTAAAAGAATTGCTATAACTGTTATTATCAAACTTTATCACGGCATTATGCTGTTTAGCAATTGCAATTGCCTGATCGTAGGTAATGGTTTCTCCTTCTTGTTTTTCCGGCCAATCGTAACCATAACCGGCAAAGCAAAGGATGATTTTATCTGACGGAATTTCTTTTGCGGTTTTATCTACTATTCTTTCTATCCATTTCTGACTGCTTACATCTCCGGGAACACTGCCGGCATAATGCTCATCATAAGCCATAAGAAACATATAGTCATTGTATTGTGCCAATGCTTTTACATTAAAATCGTCATCGCCTGCCATGATATCCTGCGTAACGAGATAACCCAGCGGATGCAATTTTTCATACAATGCTTTTTGAAAAGCAATTATAGGTTCGTCTCCCTTTTCTTTAAATTCTTCAAAATCAATATTGATCCCTTGTAAATCATATTTTTTTAATGCTTTTACAATATCATCAATCAGTCGTTCCCTTTTATTGGTGTCATGAAGAATACGGTGAATAAGATCGCCGTCGAAGTCGCCTTCACCTAAAGATTCGTTGATGTTATTGATTAAGGGAACGATTTTTACTTTTCCTTTCTTCATTACTTTTAGCGCTGCAGTATCAATTTCTGTGCGCAGTAAATCAGTTTTGGGATCAATAAAAAACCATTCCGGGACTACCATATTGAGTTTATGAATGTTTTTTTGGAGAGAAAACAAACTCTGCGGATCCCAATCGACATAAAAAGCAGCTCTGATTTCTGAAGCTGTTTTTGAATCAACAGGCTGATTTTTTAGTTTATCAATCTTCGTTTTTGCTCTTAAGAAATAATCAAAACCTTTAAACTTTTTGAGTTCTTTGGCGCTTAAATTCTTTGGAGTAATGGGATTTTCAAGACTATGACCTACCTGACTGCTGTTAGCTAAAAGCGGTAATGGCGGTTTTAATCCTCTTTTTAAAGTGATAAAGAAAATGGGAACCATTAAAATAAGAAGAAACAAAATAAGTCGTGTTGACCATTGAAAAGTTTTCCAGCGTTTTTGAGTAGCGGTCTGGAATATTTGTTTTTTATCATCCATATACTTTTACTTTTTGAGGCAAATACTTAAAAAGATAAATCGAAAATTTATTGAAATGCAGCTTAATTTGAATATAAAACTAGTATTACTAAATGAAGTTCAAATTAAAAGACAGAATTTTGATGTAATAGGAATTGTGTAATAAAAATACAAAATAAAACGAGAAAACGTATTGATTCACAAATTGGTATATAAAAAAAGACCTCAATTGTTTGAGGTCTTTCTATATTTTTTTTTCGCCACGAATTGCACGAATTTGCACAAATTATTTTTTCTAATTAAATCGCATATTTAGATTCTATCATGGCAAAAGCTTAAAAGCTATTTAATTCTTACACTCCATTCAAAATCCATTTCAGAAACCTGAACTCCTTTTTCGTCAGTTCCGATAGATTTCATCCAGAAGGTTTGGCCCTCGCCTGTTTCGATGGTTCTTTTAATTGCATCGGCAATTAAATGTCCGTCGTTGCAAACGAAAGTAATGCGTCCGGTTGCTTTTTTGGTAAAGTTTCCTTTATTGTTGGCGACCAGCATTGAGATTTTTTTTCCGCTTTGCTGAATTTGCGAGATTACTAATGCTCCTGTTGTTAGCTCTGCTGCCATTGCCTGAACGGCAAAATACATGGAGTTAAAAGGATTTTGATTGATCCATCTGTGTTTTACACTTACCACGCATCTATCTTCGTCGATTGCTTTTACACGCACGCCACAAATATATGCCGATGGTAATTTGAATAATACAAATTTATTGAGTTTAGAAACTGATAATGCCATGGTATTTATTTTTTTATGTAAAAATACAAAAAAACTATGCATGCACAATAAATCGCAATTACTTTCCTAAAAAGTCAACAAAAACAGGTGTTTTGAATGATTTTCAATGCATTAT
>NZ_CADCSU010000034.1 GCF_902804475.1 Flavobacterium bizetiae | reverse complement strand
ATATTGTTGTTTTGTTTAATGATTTTTTATGCTATTTAAAAAAAAGTTCTTTTTATAGGATATAAAAAAAGCTACAACTTTTGGTAGCTTTTATATATCGATTAAATAATAGCTTTTAAATAATAATTGAGCGTTTACCTATTAATTTATCATTTGATGAAACTTCCCAGGAAACTCCGGAAGCAGGTACAGCTCTTTCTCGTCCCCAAGTTCTAATAGACTCAATTTTTTCAGGAGCAGTTTTACTTAAGGGAACAATGTTTTTAAAACATTTTTCGAATAAATCATCATCTACAATATCGTCACCGTGAATTACGGCCTGAATTGCAACATCTCTAACAGCTCCTTCCAGATCAGATCCAGCAAATCCTTCTGAAATTTCGACTAACTGATTTAATGTATGTGAGGAAGGTTCAGGTAATAAATTACGTTTTATGTACAAATTAATGATATCTTTTCTTTCTACTTCTCCCGGTAAATCAACAAAAAAGAGTTCATCAAAGCGACCTCTTCGTAAGAGTTCTGGAGGTAATTTACTAACATCGTTTGCAGTAGAAACTACAAACACTTTTGCCATACTTTCTTGTAGCCAAAACAAAAATTGTCCAACCATTCTTGTTGAGGTTCCGCCATCACTTGATCCTGATGCTCCTGAAAGTCCTTTTTCAATTTCGTCGATCCATAAGATACAAGGAGCGGCATTGTCTGCGGATGCTAAAGCTTCTTTTAATCTATTCTCAGATTGTCCAAGATATTGCCCTTGAATGGCTGCAAGATCAAGTCGATATAAAGGTAAATTCCAATTTGCAGCAATAAATTTAGCAGATAAGGATTTTCCGCAACCTGGAACTCCAACTAAAAGAACTCCTCTTGGAGGTCTCATTTTTCTAGCCTTTAAGTCGGCTGTTAAAAGTTGTTTTTGATTATCAAGCCAATGTTGTAATCCGCTTAATCCTGCAACTGAAAGAGTAGAAGGATCAAGTTTTACTTTTTCTAACCCCGATATATCACTAAATAATTTGTCTTTTGCATTGCTTAATTCTTTGATATCCTCTTTGGTCAAAGAGCCTTTTGCCATTTGAGTAGCCAGAACATTTTCAGCTTCTATCTTAGTCATATTCGCTAGGATGGTTGCGGCCATTTTATAATCTGTTTCATCCCATTCAAGAGGAATTGAGCCTTTGTATGGCGTAACACATTCTTTTACAACTTCGAGCATTTCTTCTTCATTTGGAGCATCTAGCGTAATAGTCATGCCTAAACGTTGTAATTGAGGCCAGATTGTTTTAGTTGTAATCAAGCAAATACTTCCACCTCTTTCAATAGCCTGAATTACACAATCATAAAGATGTCTTGATACTAAATTATCATCTTCAATATCACTAACTTCTGTAAAAATAAAAGTTAAGTTTTGTCGCTGAGAAATATTATGAACGGCAAAATCTAAACCTCCGGCAACTGATCGATCATCATTTACACTTTTTTTTGATTTAATATCAATAGTACCGTGTGATAAGCTGTGAAAGTAAATGGGAATATTTATTTCTTCTGCCAATTGCTGAACCACTTCAAGAACTCTTGCTCTTTCGATACTTCGAATAGATATAAAAGGAATTCGGGCTCTAAACATTCGCAAAAGTGAAGTCTTAAATTCTGCTTTATTTGCCATTTTAAAATATTATTTTTCTGCCTGTTGAGGCAATTATTTCGTTTGTGGTTTTTGTATTCATTAAAATTTCTTGAGAAGTACTATTCAAATCGAAAGAGTTTAATAAGATTAGCATCTTTTCTCTTCCTTTAGAAATGCTAGAATTGTTCTTTTTTAAAGAAGTTTTAATTTCATTTACAAAATCTTCAAGATCCTTTTTCAATGCTTTTTTCAAATCATCCGGTAGGCTTTCTATAGCTACAAATTTGCTTAAAGGAGAAAGATTTTGTTTGCCATTGCGTAATGCAATTTCAAAATCATCTTCTGTTTTAAAGTTTTGCAATTGAAAAGAAAATTGAAACTTATCTAACCAACTTTGTTTGCGTTTCTTGTATGCTTCTTCTACCTTAATATAGAAGCGAGTTGCAGTTCCGGCATCAATTGTGAAAGTGCCATTATTTAATTCTTCTAAAACAGAATCATCTCCATCACCAAATTGGTCAAGTAGCTTAGTCCATGCAGAATAAGTTGTAGGTCCGGTTTTCATTATAATTTTATTCTGGGATTGATAAACTGGTTTGGCGGAACAATATCCCAATCAGGAAATTTTGCATTTCCTGATTCTGATTCTGTTCGTCCTTGAAACAAATTTGGTTTTACGATGTTTTCTTTCTTTATTTCCTGAATGGTATTTTCTGATTCCTCTGAATGATTACCTAAAATTATTTTTGTCATTTTCTTTAATTTAAATGATGTTTCTTACCGTTTCTTTTGATACACTTGAAAAATCTTCGGGAGTAATCGAATATAAAAGCTGACTTACTTCTTCTGCTTTGTTATCCTCGGTTGTATGCTCTTTTCTGTAATCTACAGTTTCAGCAATGCAACCTCTCAATACTTCTTTGGCTTTTGTTTTTCGTTCTTCAATATTTTCGATAATTTTATTTTTCGCTTTTTTGTGATTGCTTATGGAGTTCCAGACAATGACACCACCAATACCAATTCCTATGATGCCAACAATAATTTGAATGCTAAATGCCCAAAATCCAAGTAAACCAATTAATATTCCTATGATAACACCGGCGTACGGAAATGAAAGGTTTGCAAGTTGAGTTTCTAAAACATTTTTATAAAATTCTTCCTGTTTGTTTAGGAGTTCAGTTTCTTCGCTTCCGTCTTTTGTAGTAGCTGTAAAATCGTCTATTGAAAGTTCAACGAACTGAGGGATTTTATTTCTACTTTGAGCAGTAAAAGTATTATGGGCCTCAACAATCCAGGGTTGACTTATTGAAACGGCAAGTGCCTGAGTTACTTTAGTTGCTCCGGATAATTCAGGATTAAATGATGCATTTGTCAATAATTGTAAAAAATCGACTTGCTCATCAAAAATGTGTTTTTCTGCATCCATTACAGCTTGTGCTGCCGGTTTGTCTCCATCCATTTGAATAATAAGTTGATTAAATCGAACTTGTTCTTGCAAAGGCAATTCTTCATCATCGAAGTTGGTCACTAACAAGGATAGAATTTCGTCTAATTGAACTTTAACACCTTTTGAAAAATCTGCTGAAGATGAAATTATACTTTTAAAATGAGCATCTAAAATACCATGAGTCTTGGCTTCTTTTAAAGAATTTTCTAATAGATTCCAGTTTGGTGAGAACTTTTCAACTAATGGATATTTTCCGTCTGATAAAGGACCCATTGCCTCAAAAAACTTCACCCATTGCGATTTTTGTTCATTTATAAAAGTATCGCCCTGAGTAAGTTGGTCTAGCCAATTTTTGACGTTAGCCATCATTAATTGTCTTGCAGCTGGAGGAAATACACCAGTTGTAACAGCTTCAAGTATGATAATGAATTCTCTGTCAAGATTATGAGGATTTTGATGCATAAAATAGCGTTCAAGCCATTTTAAGCTAGCTTCGTTTCTGGTCAGTCTTCGCATTACCATCATAAAGAAAAGAGTTGTTTTATAATCATCTCTTTTTAGAGCTTCGTTTAATGCTTTTTCATTGGTGTTTTTGTCATTTCTAACCCAAGCTGCTAACGATACCAATGCTGGAGCTAACCAATAACCGGGCGCTTTTATCATTACCTCTTCAGTAGTAAATTTTAGGGTATCATCACTTATTATTCCGGTATCTACTCCTTGAAGAATTCCTGTTGCCATTCTTCTCACTTCGGCATAATAACCAAATTTGATTTGTAAATCTTGTTTTAGATTTCCTTGTCTGGTTTCTGCAAGCTGTAAAGCTTTGTGTTTTAAATCTGCTTCTACAAAATCTGCAAAAGAATCAGCTAGTTTTACTAGTTCACTTTCTAGATGATCTTGTTTGAAATTTAATGTTCCTAATTCAGAATGTACTCCTGACATATCTGATTTAATTGACCTTAAAGCACTATTTATAATCGAAAGGTCTGCATAAGAGATTACTTGTTGAGACATAGTTATTTTAGTTTATTGGTTTTATAGTTTTGTTGCAGTTCCATCTTCGCGAATTAAAATGATTTTGTCTTTATACACTTCAACCATTGCATAAGCATTATGTTGAGCAACTGTTCTGGCTTTTTCAAAGTCAGCATCCATTGTTTCTGATGCTTTATAATGTTTAATAATTTGGCTACCACTTAAATCAAGAGTGTGTACTTCATAAGGATGGCCAAGAAAACATTTGGCTACAATTCCTATTGGTAAACTTGAAAGTTCGGCGGTTCCAAATTCTTCTTGAATTGCCTTAATCAGTTCGTTTATTCCTTTTGTGTGAGATAATGTTTTGGAATCAAGTCCACTAATAAGATCCAGATATTTTTTTGAACGTTTTTTTAGAACTTCTCTATCACTTATAAAACCAGTTGTTAAACGTGATTCTTTATTTATATCAATATTTATATCGCTGTTTTGTAAAATGATTCTAGCCATACTATTTATTATTTATTATTTCTGATTTCAAATGTAATCAGCTCAATAAGTTATATTTTATGGAAATCCGTAAACGCATTTTTTATTCAAAGAGATCTTATGAAAACAAAACTCGCGTGAGGGATAGAGGCGGTATCCTTTTGTGAAGAGAAACGGAACAAAAGATATAGCCGAATCCCGATAGCTATCGGGAGACCCGGAGGGACACACCCAGATTATTTTAGATTTTAGATTTTTAGATTTAAAATTTGACAATTTTAGGTTTAGATGATGGTTCAGAATAAGTGTTTTTATAAAAATCTAAAATCGATGATCTAAAATCCAGAATTTCAGAAAAAAGTATATCTTTAACCAACCCAAAAACCGAAAAACAATGCAAGAAAACGACCAGGAACATTTTAAAAGAGAACTCGGATTATTAGACGGAACCATGCTTGTGGTAGGGTCTATGATAGGATCTGGTATATTTATCGTAAGTGCCGATATTGCCAGACAAGTGGGTTCGGCGGGATGGCTAACACTGATTTGGCTGATCTCAGGATTGATTACAATTATTGCCGCTGTGAGTTATGGCGAGCTGAGTGCGATGTTCCCGAAAGCGGGTGGACAGTACGTTTACCTGAAAGAAGCGTATAATAAATTAATCGCTTTTTTATACGGCTGGAGCTTTTTTGCGGTAATTCAGACCGGAACTATCGCTGCCGTTGGGGTGGCTTTTTCGAAGTTTGCGGCTTATCTTTATGAGCCTTTGAGCGACGAAAATATTATATATGAGCTGGGGGCTTTTAAGCTGAATGCGGCTCAGATTGTTTCGATATTTACGATTGTTCTGCTGACTTTTATTAATAGCCGTGGGGTTAAAAACGGAAAAATTTTACAAACGGTTTTAACGATTATCAAGATTTTATCGTTGCTAGGTTTGATCGTTTTCGGACTTACATTGGCTGCAAAAGCTTCGGTTTGGGATGCAAATTGGGCGGATGCCTGGACAACGCGTTCGTTTAATAAAGATACGGGATCATGGCTTCCTATTAGCGGGACGGCTTTGATTAGCGGAATTTCGGCCGCAATGGTTGGTTCTTTATTTTCTAGTGATGCCTGGAATGGTGTGACTTTTATTGCAGGAGAGATTAAAAACCCGAAGCGTAACGTAGGTTTCAGTTTGTTTTTAGGAACTTTTATTGTTACGATTATTTATGTTTTAACCAATTTGATGTATTTGGCGGTTATTCCGTTAGACGAAATTGCAACAGCAAAATCGGATAGAGTAGCGGTTGTGGCTTCGCAATATATTTTTGGTAATATAGGAACGTTGATTATTGCCATCATGATCATGATTTCGACTTTTGCTTGTAATAACGGATTAATCATGGCGGGTGCGCGAGTATATTATACGATGGCAACGGATGGTTTATTCTTTAAAAAGGCAGCTGTTTTAAATAAGTCGAGTGTTCCGGCCTGGGCTTTATGGGCGCAATGTATATGGGCTTCGGCTTTGTGTCTGACAGGGAAGTATGGAGATTTATTAGATTTTGTAATTATCATCGTATTGATTTTCTATATTTTAACGATCTACGGAATTTTTATTTTACGTAAAAAAATGCCTGATGTAGACAGACCTTATAAAGCTTTTGGATATCCGTTTTTGCCATTATTGTACATCGTGATTGCAAGTGCGATTTGTATTTCGTTATTAATTACAAAGTTTTCGACTTGTGGTTGGGGAGTTTTGATTATGCTAACAGGAATTCCGGTGTACTACTTAACAAAACCGAAAGAAGTTTAAAAAAAGAGGGACTAAGGTGCTGAGATGCTAAGGTTCTAAGTTTAAATGCGGTGTGAATGTGCCCGCGGGTTTTACGGATGAAACGGATTAACGCAGGTTTTCTTTTTTTAACTTTGATTTTATTTCAAAATATAAATGCCTTGTTTTTAGCAGGGCATTTTTTTATGGTTTATTTTGAGTAATAAAAAATCGGTGCAAACCCGTTTCATCCGTAAAATCTGTGAGCCAAAAAAAACACTACCATTTGCAAAAGCAAAAAATGTAGTGTCTTTAAATGTAATAATCTAATGAATGTTAGTGGCAATTATGCCATTTCAGTTTCAAGAGAAGATTTTATAGATGAATTAATAATAGACAAGGTAAGAGGATCTGATTCTCCTGAGAAAAAAGCTTCTAATACTTCCTGAAATACAGGATTTGTATTTTCTACGAGAGAAAACAACGTCATCGAAGAGCGCAATTTACGCGCATCTAAATCTCCTAAAATTCCGTCGGCTGATTTGCGTCTGAAAGTTAAAAACAGTTCAGAAATTTCGATAAGATGTTTTCCCAGAATTGGATGTTCAAGGAATTCAGTTGCTTCTTTTAGATCGTTAATGGCATAATAATTTGCAGTATCGCTCTTGCCTAATCCTTTAATCTGAGGAAAAATGAACCACATCCAGTGTGTTTCTTTTTTGCCTTTTTTGATTTCAGAAAGAGCAGTAAGATAAAGTTTGTTTTGCGCATCTAAAAAACGCAATAAATCATTGTTCGAATAAGCCATTGTGGTAATGTATATATAAAAAAAGGTTGCAAAAGTAGTAAAAAAGATAGGTTCTGCCTAATAAAAGGTTCATGTACTGAGTATTTTAACTTTTAGAGGAGGAATTTTCCTCGTCGTTTTGTAATGAAAAAAAACTCATTTTGAGAGATTTATAATCATTCACTTCGTTTAGTTCTTCTAAAGGTTAAATTAATTCTGGGTAATACATTTTTGGCGGTTTTAGGAACCTGATGCTGCCAAAAACTATTGGTTGTTCCTGCCATTAATAAAAAAGACCCGTGGTGTAAAGGAATCTCTACTTGCGGAATTTCCTTGCGAAATTTATGGCGAAGCCTGAACATTCTGGTTTCTCCAAAAGTTACCGAAGCAATAACAGGGTTGGGACCAGAATTGTGTTCTTTGTCGCTGTGCCACGAAACGCCATCATTACCGTCTCGATATAAATTAAGCAGCAAACTGTTAAATTCAAGCTGAGTTTCTCTTTCGACTCTGCCTCTAATCGTCAGCAATTCATAAGTCCAGTTAGGACCGTTTTGATCTGCGCCAACATTGTCTTTATCTTCATACCAGGAAATCATACGGGGAGCCGTAACAATTTTGTCATACATTTCCATTTCATATTCTCTCCATTTGGTTTGATGAAGTATTCTTTCATAAAAACGATCAGATTCTTCTTTGGTGAAGAAATTATCGATCAAAATAAGTTCTGCATCAGGCAGGTCAAATACCTTTTTTCCTGCTAAACCAGTGGCAAATAATTCAGTATCGCTAAATAGTGTCATTGTTCGATTATTTTGTGTCAATTTCAATCCATACCGGAGCATGGTCGCTTGTTTTTTTCCATCCCCTCACATGGCGATCAACTCCTCCGGAAAGTAGTTTTTTGGCTATTTGGGGACTCAGTAAAAAATGATCAATTCGTAGGCCTGCATTTCGCTCATAAGCATTTCTAAAATAATCCCAAAAGGTGTAAATTTTCTCATCAGGATATAAAGTACGAATCGCATCTGTCCAGCCTTGTGCTACAATATCCTTAAACGCTTTTCGTACTTCAGGTCTGAAAAGGGCATCGTTTACCCATTTTTCAGGTTTATAAACATCCAGTTCCGTTGGCATCACATTATAATCTCCGATCAATATTACCGGAACTTTTAAACTTAGTAATGTTGCTGCACGATCAGCTAAACGTTCAAACCATTTTAGTTTATATTCTAATTTTGGTCCCGGTGCAGGATTTCCGTTTGGGAGATAAAGACATCCAATCACGATTCCGTTAATCAAAGCTTCGAGATAACGGCTTTGAACATCTTCGTCGTCTCCCGGAAGAATGCGCGTTACTTCTTCGATATCCATATTACGGGCGAGAATCGCAACGCCGTTCCACTGCTTTTGTCCGTGCCAAATGGCACTATATCCCGCATCATTAATTTCTTTAATTGGAAATTTATCCTGAGGCGCTTTTAATTCCTGCAGACAAACGATATCCGGAGTAGCCTCTTCAAGCCATTTCAGTAATACCTTTAAGCGTCCGTTGACTCCGTTTACGTTATAAGTTGCTATTTTCATAGTAGATTTAATTTGTTGTACCATTAAATTTACAGCTTTTTGCGCCTTTATATTTATACAAAATCATGTTTTTATTCTAGAAACTGTTTGTTAAAGAATACTTTACGGGGATTTTTTTCTGCGTAAGCAAAAATTAACTGCACAATGTATTGATTGCTTTTATACGGCGTAGCATAATTTTTTATTTCTAAAGGATCTTTAATCGAAACATCTAGCGGAATATATCCCATACCATAAAAGTGTCCATTTTCTATCCAGATACAGCTTCTTTCGTGTGCTGTTCTTCCTTTTTCTATAATGGCGAAAGTGGGTCTGTTGTTTACTAAAAAATCAATCGCATTGTCGACTTGTTCATTGTGAAGTGAAACCTCGGGTAAATCTGTTATATCTTTATTTTGAAATATTTCTCCTTCCTGAGGTTTTGAATATTTGCAAAATCTATAATCAATTTCAAATCGTTCTGCCAGACCCCTCAGTATGTTTGTTGCTTCATGTAAACTACTAAAATGCTCAATGCATGATTGAAATTTATTGAGTTTGCCAATTGCCAGATATTTGTATCCGTTGCGGGCTTCATATTCATACAAGCCAAATTTGGGCTCAAATCGTTTTAAAGCCCTGTTGTAAGTGGGCCAAAGGTGTTTAATTTCTGTACATTCTAATAAAAGTGCCATTAGCTCGTTGCCGCAAACTTCAAAAGAAATCGAGTAAATATCCCGCAAGAAATGCTGTCTTTGCGGATTAATTTTATGTCCGCTAAAATGAGAGGCAACACGTTTTTTTATATTAACTGCTTTGCCCACATAGATTACTTTTTTTACCTCATTATAAAAATAATATACACCAGGTTTTTCAGGTAAATTATTAAAATCTTCTGGCGGAAGGTTAGGAGGTAAGCGCTGATCTTGTGCCGTATTTTTGATCATTTTTTCGATATGACCTTCATCGTCCCATTCGAGTAATCGCGAAAATAATATAGCGGTGGCAGCTGCGTCTCCGCCGGCGCGATGCTGATTTTCTAAAGGTATGTCAAGTGAATTACAAAGTTTTCCTAAACTGTAAGAAGGGAAACCAGGTCTTATTTTTCGTGCTGCGCGAACGGTACATAACTTTCTTGCTGTCCATTTAAAACCTGCTTGTTCGAGTTGATGACGAACGAAGGAATAATCGAAATTAACATTATGAGCGACGAAAATCCGATCGGTAAGCATTTCTAATACTTTCTCTGAAACATCATCAAAAATTGGCGCATTAGCTACCATTTCGTTATTAATTCCTGTTAAGGCAAAAATCGAAATGGGGATTTCCTTTTCCGGATTAACGAGCGTTTCATATCGTTCAATCACGTTTTCTCCGTCATGAATGATGATCGCAATTTCGGTAATGCGGCTGCCACTGGCGTTTCCTCCGGTGGTTTCGATATCTACTATGGCGTATTCTTGCTTTTTCATCTTATTTATATAACGTAATTTCTTCTTCTATTATTTAAAAAATTATGCTCAATTGTTTATGTCTTTTGAAATCTCATTCGGTGTCGGGGCAAATTAATTTCATGTCCTTGCGGATATGGTTCTCTGTGTGTAGGGCTAACATCTTCCTTGATTAATTGCTGGGTTTTATATTGATCTTTGGCATCCATATATCGCGGATCTGGAATAAAAGGCATCTTGGCCATTTTGATAATGGTTATGGTGGGAAAATGATAATCGACTTCGACATTTCCTAAAAGCAAATAACAGCCTCCGCCCTGAAAAGGATATTCGGCCAGACTATCCGGAAAATGAGCCGTATCAAAATAAGAACCTTCATGATCAATCCAGGTGCCGAAATACATGTTCCCTTTTTTGGTAGGAACTTGTTTGCGTGCAATCAGGTAAGCCAACATACGAACCTGTTTTTTGTGATACAAAACGAGATCTTTCGCCATAATATCACCGCGATATTTGGTTTGCAATAAATCAAAAACGGTACACGATACAGGAAAACTTAAAAGTTCGATTTCATCAAAAGCATCTTCGTATAATGAACGCTCCAGGGTTGGAAGTTTGTATTCCTTTACGGGTTCCTGCATCAGCATCAAACTTCTGTTTTCGGGTTTGAAATTATTTAAAAGCAAACTGGCAACAACCAAAAGCTGATTTTTGGTTTTCCCTGTAAAGCGAAATGCATCTATAAAAATCAGGATTTTCATGCTTTCAATTCCAATTGGTATACGATTGATGAAATCTTCTAAAGAAAGAAAATCACCATTTTTCTCCCGATCTGATTCGATTAAATGAGCCGTTTTAGATTCCAGACTTTGCAAATGCATAAAACCGAGATAAATATCAGTTCCGTAAACCGTAGTTTGATATTCGCTTTTATTCACGCACGGATTTAGGATTGTTCCGCCAGACATACGCGCTTCATGAACATAAACTTCGGTTCTGTAAAATCCGCCCTGATTATTGATTACCGCTGTCATAAATTCTACAGGATAATTAATCTTAAGATATAAACTTTGGTAACTCTCTACAGCATAAGAAGCCGAGTGGGCTTTACAAAACGAAAACCCGGCAAAAGATTCAATCTGGCGGTAAATTTCCTGACTAAGTTCTTCGGGATGTCCTTTCTGGGCGCAACAGGCAAAGAAATTATCTTTTACTTTTTGTAAAGCTTCCATAGAACGTCCTTTTCCGGACATGGCACGACGCAGGATATCGCCATCAGGCGCGGGAAGTCCGCCGTAATGTTGGGCAATTTTTATCACATCTTCCTGATACACCATGATCCCGTAGGTTTCGCCAAGATGTTCTTTAAAAACCTCATGAAAATATTGAAACTGATCAGGATTATTATGACGAAAAATATACTCTTTCATCATTCCGGATTGTGCCACTCCGGGACGAATAATAGAAGAAGCTGCTACAAGAATTTTATAATTGTCACAATTCAGTCGGCGTAATAATCCGCGCATGGCGGGACTTTCGATATAAAAGCAGCCAATAGTTCGGCCTTGAGCCAAATGAATATTGCATACCGCTTCATCTTTAGAAATCGAAGTATTACGGATATCCACCTTTATCCCTCGGTTTTTCTCAATGAGTTTTACGCTATCATCAATATGACCAATACCACGCTGACTTAAAATATCGAATTTTTCAAAACCAATTTCTTCGGCAATATGCATGTCAAAAAGCACGATAGGAAATCCTTTTGGAGGCATTTCAAGTGGCGTATAATTGGTAATTGGTTCTTCAGAAATGATAATACCACAAGCGTGCATACTACGCTGATTAGGATATTTATTCATCATGAGACTATATTCCTGAACCAGTTTTACAATTGAATTGGTTTCGTGTAATGCCATCGGATTTTTGGCCAGCATGTCTAGTTCTTCTTTAGGAAGACCAAAAACTTTTCCGACTTCCCTGAAAATAGAACGGTGTTTGAATTCTACATTGGTTCCGCAAAAAGCAACATGGTCTTTTCCATATTTTTTAAAAATATATTCTAAAATTGTGTTGCGTTCTTTCCAGCTCCAGTCGATATCAAAATCGGGAGGACTTTTTCTGTTTAAATTTAAAAAACGTTCAAAATATAAGTCTAGTTCTATCGGGCAGATATCGGTAATTCCTAAACAATAGGCAATAATACTGTTCGCGCCACTGCCTCGCCCAATATGCATGAAACCGCGTCTGTTGCTTTCCTGAACAATATCCCAGGTAATTAAAAAATAACCGCTAAACTCTAATTCATCAATTACTTTAAGCTCTTTTTCTACGCGTTTTTTTGCCACGTCATGATTTTCTCCATAACGCCATATTAAACCTTCAAGGGCTAATTCGGTTAATTTTGCAATATCTGTCTGACGATTTTCAGTGTAGAATTTCTTGTTTCTTGGAGTTTTAAATTCATATTCAAAATTGCAGGAGTCGATTATTTGCTGAGTGTTGGTTATAATTTCAGGATAACTTTCATAATAAGGTAAAAGCGATTCTAAAGACAGCATTTTCTCCGAAGTTCGGCAATAATCAGCTTCTGTTAATTTCGATAAGATAATATTCGTGTCAATTGCGCGCAGAATTTTATGCAGATTAAATTCTCTTTTATTGCTAAAAGTCACCGATTGAAGCACAACCATTTTGGACATTTTATTTTTATGTTCCGAGGTAAGAAGCCTTAAAACTTCATCCGGACGAATGCCGATAAATTCATTTTCACGCAATGTTACAGGTGCATTTTCTAAAGTATAAATCACAAAAACCGACTCGAATTCCGGAGCAAGTAACGGCAAAGGTTCTCCGCTGAAATTATGTTCCGTTAAAAAACGATTCATTTCGCCCAATCCTTCGGCATTTTTGGCTAAGCCAATATATCGAAATTGATGCTGAGAACGAAATTCCATTCCCACAAGAGGTTTGATGTTTACTTTATAACAGGCTCTTATAAAATCATAAATTCCCGTTACGGTATTAATATCGGTAAGCGCCATAGCTTTTACACCACAAGAAACGGCTTGGCTAATCAACTCCGTAAGAGGAATTGTGCCGTAGCGAAGCGAATGAAAAGAATGACAGTTGAGATACATTTATTTGGTACGTTTTAAAATTTCATCTTTATTATTTGGCTTAAAAGAAGCTCCGGCGCAGCGCATTACAGCATCAAAACCATAACGGCTTTTCATTTTATCCATCGCTGCATAAAGTGAAAGCATTTCTTCGGTATCTTCAAAAAGGTCAATTTGATAGGTACCGCGAACCAATCCGCTAAAGCGAATACCAATCAAACGCAATCGCATACGACGCTGGTACACTTTATCAAAAAGCTCCATTACATTTTTGGTCAGAATATGATCTGCCGAGGTATAGGCAATTTTGCATTGCTTGGTTTCGGTGTCAAAATTGGCGTAACGTATTTTAACGGTGATGGTCGAAGTTAGCCATTGCTCAGATCGTAATTGAAAAGCCAGCTTTTCGACCATACCAATCAATATTGATTTTAGCATGATAATGTCTATCGTATCCTGAGAAAAAGTATGTTCGGTAGAAATGGATTTTCTTTCTGTGTAAGGTTCTACAGGCGTATGATCAATTCCGTTGGCCTTTTTCCAGATATCCAGACCGTTTTTACCAATCATTTGTTGTAAAACTTCGGCAGGCATTTCAGATAAAGTCTGTATCGTACGAACACCAATTCTCGATAAAAGCTGAAAAGTTACATTACCCACCATTGGTATTTTCTGAATCGATAACGGATTCAAAAAAGCTTGTACATTTCCTTCCGGAATTTCTAAATTTCCTTTTGGTTTTCCTTCTCCGGTTGCAATTTTAGAAACCGTTTTATTAATAGATAACGAAAAACTAATAGGTAATCCGGTTTCTTTAATAACAGATTGAGCCAATTCGTCCGTCCATTTATAACTTCCGTGAAATTTATCCATTCCGGTAATATCAAGATAGAATTCATCGATGCTGGCTTTCTCCATTATCGGTGCTTTTTCCTGAATAACCTGCGTAACATTATGCGACAATTGCGAATATAATTCCATATCACCTTTAATAATTTTCGCCTGCGGACAAAGTTTCATTGCCATATGAATAGGCATTGCTGAGCGTACTCCAAAACGTCTGGCTTCATACGAACAAGAGGCCACAACACCACGATCTCCACCTCCAATAATTAGCGGAATTCCGTCTAATTCTGAGTTTGTTAATCTTTCGCAGGATACAAAAAAAGTATCCAAATCCATGTGTACAATTGCCCTTGCCATCTCCTTGTTTTTGTATAAAACAAAATTAGTACAGATGATAACATTTTTTTGTATATTTGTTGTTCCAAATTATAACAAATTAATTATGTCCTTATTTTCAGATAACATCAGAGCATTGAGGGTTAAGCATAAAATATCTCAGGAGAAATTAGCTGAAAACCTTAGAATTACCCGAGGAAGATACGTTAAATACGAAGATGGAACCTCCGAGGCACCGTATGACATTTTAAAGCAGATTGCTTTATATTTTCATATGAGTATCGATTTACTATTGTCTGTCGATATACGAAAGATACACATTGAGAACCTTATAAAACTAGAAGGTAACCGACTCATTTTACCCATTCAGGTAGATAGTTTTGGGGAGAATTATATCGAAATTGTATCTCAAAAAGCAAAAGCTGGATATCTAAACGGATATGCCGATCCGGAATATATCGAGAGTTTACAACAAGTTTCTCTTCCGTTTTTAGGACCAGGAAAACACCGCGGATTTCCTGTAGAAGGCGATTCGATGCCACCACACGAAGACGGTTCGATTATTATTGGTCGTTATGTAGAAAGGCTGGGAGAGGTGATGGATGGTAGAACGTATATCCTGATTACCAAAAATGAAGGAATGGTGTACAAACGTCTGAACAAAAACAAAAAAAATGCTTTGGTTTTGGAATCAGACAATCGTTTTTATCCAAATTATGAAGTGAAAGCTTCTGATATTCTTGAAATCTGGGAATACGAATGCAGCATAGGCCGAAGCGACAAACGACACGAAGTAACAGAATCTCAAAGTATGAAAGATTTACTTCTTGAAGTAAAACGAGAAGTTATGGAGATTAAGAATAATACTTCGAATACATAAAAAATTTTTTGCCGCGAATTACACAAATTTCATTTAAAATATAATCAATATAATTCGTGAAAATTTGTGTAATTCGTGGCAAACAAAAAATCTTTTTAATCTGTGAAATCTATGGCAAATAAAAAACTAAAACACTTTCACAAAACCCAACCCATATTGTTGCCCATTATAAAAAGGCATTATCATAGACGTTGATTTACTTTCGGAAGATGATTTAAAAAGTTTTCTGGTAATATACGGATTCATCCAATAGGCCAGTTTCGTACTCAAAATCCCGATTCCGGCTCCGGCAGCAACATCGGTTAACCAATGACGATTGTTGTAAATTCTAAATAATCCCGTTCCGGTTGCAACGGCATAACCCGCAATTCCGTACCAAATTGATTTGTCTTTGTATTCCTGCCATAAAAACTCCGCTCCGGCAAAAGCAGTTGCCGTATGTCCGGAAGGGAAAGAATTATTGGAACTTCCGTCCGGGCGTTCTTCATGAACAAGCGACTTTAATCCCAAAACAGTTGAAGCCATAATAACATACGAAGTCACAAATATTACCGAACGATCCCGCATATTGTTCTTGCCCTTTACACCAAACGCATTCAAAGCATAAACAGATGCTGCAGGAGCATATTGAGAGAAATCATCAATAGTGATTTTGTTATCAATATCTTCTGTAACTTCAGCTTTGATTTGATGATTAAAACTTAAAAGCTGATCACTTTCAATACCAATTACACCATAACCAATCAATACTCCTGGAATAATCAATTGCTTGTAATTGAATTTTAAAGGTCTTCTTGACATACTGTCAATTTTGGTAATCGAATCATTTTGTTGCGCATTTGCACTCAAAAAACTGAATAAAAACACCAGAGAAATCGTTTTGTAAAACATCTTTCGTTATTGTTATAAGTTGCAATAATAACGAATGTTCGATTCAAGTATTTTTGGCTTAATTGAACCTTAAGTCAATATTAATTTGTTGGTTTTAAATGGGATAGTTGTATTAAGATTGGCTAAATATTAGAGTGTAAAAGATTCAATATCAATGACAATTTCAATATCAAATTCCCGAGGAATAATTTATATTGTAAGGTTGTCCTGTAGGGACAATTTATATCATAGGACAGGATTTTAATCCGGTTAAAAAATGTATTGACAATGCAAGTCCCGTAGGGACGATTCATATTGTTGATTTTGCATTATAACGGAACTGGATTAGAATCCAGCCCTACAATATGGTTTGAACCTACGGCTCTTTTTTATACTTTTAACGAAAACCAAAAAGTACTTCCTAAACCTAAATTACTTTCAACACCAATAACTCCATTTTGTGCTTCAATAAATTCTTTGCTAATTGCCAATCCTAATCCCGTTCCTGATTTTTGACTTCCCGGAATTTGGAAATATTTGTCAAAAACTTTGTCTTTATATCTCGCGTCAATTCCTTTTCCGGTATCGATTACCTGAAAAACAATCTGATCATTTTCTTCTTTTAATTTAATGACAATCGTACTTTTTTCAGACGAATACGTAATCGCATTCGATAGATAATTAATCAAAACCCAGCCTGTTTTTTCACTGTCGGCTTTTACATTTTGAAGATTTTCATCGGCATCAATAATCAGTTTAATTTGCTTTTGATCTGCCTGAACTTTTACAGCTTCAGTGGCATAATTTACAATAGCGTATGGATTACTTTTTTCGATATTCAACTGAATATTTCCGGTTTCTAATTGAGATAAATTAAGCAATTCCCCCGTAATTTTCAATAACCTTTGACTATCATCTTTAATGCTTTCGACCAATTGTTTCTGATCATCATTCATATCACCGGTTTTGGTATTTTGTAGTAATTGAAGACTCAGTTTTATAGACGCAATTGGTGTTTTTAATTCGTGTGAAACCGTTGCAATAAAATTAGTTTTTGCAAAATCAAGTTCTTTAAATAAGGTAATATTTCGCAGAATAATCACATCACCAATATTAATTTCCCTTTCTTCTCCCGTTGGCGTTATAGTGATGTTGATGGTTTCTTTATCAAAATAACTCTCTTTTCCGTGGGCGAAAATCTTCATCGGTTGTTTTTTCTGAGAATCAGTTGCTTCTTCTTTCAAAATCAAAGACCGAATCAAATCATTGGATAAAGCCAATGTCGAAGCCGATTTCCCGATAACATCCTCAGATTTCATTCCGATAATTTTAAGCGCTTCATCATTCACAAATAAAATAACTCCTTCATTGTCCAGTCCAATAATAGGATCGTGCATATTATTGATAAGGGTTTCCAGTCGTTTCTTCTCAAAAAACAATTTGTACAAATTACTATTGTTGTATTCCTGAAGTTTCTGAGCCATTGTATTAAACGATTTGGCAAGATCTCCATATTCGTTATGATTGGTAAAATGGACCCGTTCCGAGTAGTTTTTATTCGCAATTTCTTTAATACTTTGCGTTAACTCCTTAATTGGGTTGGCAATATTGTTGGGTAAATTCACCAGTAAATTAAAAGCAATCAAAAAGCATAAAGTACCTACGATGGCAATCCATAAATTAGCCGTTTCGGCTGTATGTTTGGCAATATCGCTTTTCTGTTTTATGGCATCGAGATTGAGTTTCATGATGGCAAAAATGTCCTGTCTGATTTGCGTTTTTAACGTTTCATTAGAACCGTTTTTTTCTAAAAGAGAAAAGCTTTTTTCCAGGCTGGCCGTAGCTTCTTTTTCTCCGGGTTCAGTAACATTTTGTGTTTGTTTTCCCAGATATTCTTTAAAAGTATGAATCTTTTCATCGGTACTCATTTTAATTTCATCCAAAGACAAAATCATATTTCTAGAATATTCAAGCGTATTATAATTCGCTTTCAGAATATTCTCCGTATCTGCTTTTATCAAAAAAACAGAATATCCGCTCACTAATGAAAGTATGATTATCATTAAAAATAATAATCCAACTCCCAGATTCAATTTAGTTTTAATTCTCATGATGTTTGTTTTAAAAACATTTTATTTTTTTTTGAACAATATAAGTAATATTAGAATTGTTTTTTTTAACCGCAAAGAGCGTTAAGGTTTCGCAAAGCACGCAAAGATTATATTAAAATATATCCTAACGAAAAAAAAACTTTGTGTCTTAGTGTTTTCGTGGCAGACCAAACATCTTAATTAAAATGAACTTATATAACTTATGTGTTTTAGAAAATTTACGATAAAATAACAAGGTCTACATTCGATAAAGACAAGCTGTTTAGCAAGCGTCTGAAAATCGTTGTAGACAAAATTACTTTAAATAAATTCAAATGTGGTTTTCCGATGCAAACAGTTGTAATATGTTTTTCTTCAACAGCCATTAAAATCGCATTGGCAATATTTTTATTTTCTATTTTAATGACTTCTGCACCCAATTGCACTGCCAGTTTAAAATTATTAATCAAATGGCGTTGTTTGTCTAACGCAATTCTAGTGCTGCTTTCTTTAGGCGTTTCTACATACAAAACATACCAACTTCCGTTATAATAACTCGCTAAACGAGCCGCTTTTCGAATTACAATTTTGGCCGTTTTATCATTACTGCCAATACAAGCCAACAATTTTTCATGTCTTAAAGCATGCAAATTAGGCACTTCGCTTTCTACTTTTCGAACCACCTGACTTGCTACTTCTTTCAGAGCCAATTCACGCAATTGTAAAATTTGATCTGATTTAAAAAAGTTGGTCAAAGCCGTCTGAATTTTATCCGAAGTATAAATTTTTCCTTCCTTCAAACGCGCAATCAAATCTTCAGAAGTCAAGTCGATATTAACGACTTCATCCGCCAATCGCAAAACATTATCCGGAATGCGTTCCTGAACATCAATTCCCGTAATGCGTTTTACATCTTCATTCAAACTCTCGATATGCTGGATATTCACAGCCGAAATCACGTTGATTCCCGCTTCGAGAATTTCCAGAACATCCTGCCAGCGTTTTTCGTTTTTGCTTCCTTCAACATTCGTGTGCGCTAATTCATCAACAATTACCACTTCGGGTCTAAGGTTGATAATCGCCTGAACATCGAGTTCCTCGAGTTCTTTGCCTTTATAGAAAATGGTTCGCCTCGGAATTACGGGCAAACCAGATAAAAGTTCATGCGTTTCCTTTCGCATATGCGTTTCGATGTAGCCAATTTTCACATCAATTCCGTTCTTCAATAACGAATGTGCTTCCTGCAACATTCGGTACGTTTTCCCCACACCGGCGCTCATCCCAATATAGACCTTAAACTTTCCTTTTCGTGATTTCTGAATTAAATCGAGAAAGTGCTGTGCGTTATTTTCTTTTTCCTGTTCCATATGTTTGTGTGAAGGTGCTAAGTCACAAAGTTTTTTTGAATAATTTAAACCATTAAGATATTAAGTTAATAAAGGCAAAGCTTAATTTTCTCAATAGAAGCTCATAAAGACAAGCTTAATTTCCTTAATATCTTAATGGTAAAATCAATTTTTAATGTTAAAAAGAAATCGCCAACGAAGTCGTTACAAAAGTATTTGTATCGGTTGGAACGTTATCTTTTGTAAAAATCTGATCTTTACTCGAAAGATTTCTTGCTTCTAATCTAAATGTTACATTATCAGTAACTAAGTAATCAAAGTTAGCCGAAAATCCGTAAGTTTTAAAACCGTTTGGTGTTTCAGTTGCGATAATTACACCTTTTTCATCACTATAATATTCGCCACGAGCGGCAAGCTGAATTTTATCAGTTGGTTTGTATTGCAGAATCAAAACAGGCGAAAACCAAGTATCGTATTTATTACTGTTTTTAGCCGCTTGTTGCGATCCAACATCAAAACCAGCTGTAACATTTGTTTTATCCGTTAGTTTAAATTGTCCGTAGAAATTATTAAAATAACGCCATTTTTTGTCAATATCCGGTTGTTCATTTCCAATATAAGTGCTCCAGTTCAAAACCACTTTATCTGATGGTTTATATGTAATCTGCGTTCCAAAAGCAGGCGTTTGATTTCCTTTTACTTTCTCGATGCGTTGCCATCCGTTTAAATACATTCCGGCCAAATACCATTTTCCAGATTCAGATGTGTAACCAATTTTGACTCCCGTTTCATAATAAGGCGAGTTTTCAGCCAAAATGCTTCGGGTCAAAGTCTGGCAATCTTTTCCAATTGCACTTTCAAAACCTATATGTGCCGGCATAATTCCCGCATCGATCCACAAATTATGGCTTTGCGAAATCTTCACGCCCACATTTGCCTCATAGATATTTTTCAACAAACCTTGTTCGGCCGCCATGTTATATTCGGCGTAAGTTCCGGCCATTAAGGCAAAATTTCCACGAATATTCTCTTTCGAATAATTCACTTTTGCCAAACCTAAATTAATATTCACTTCATTACTTTTATTAAAATTGTAAAAAAAGCTCGGGCGTGTATGATCTTCCGGTTTCCCAAAATCATAGCTATAATAAGTCTCTACATATCCCGAAAACGTAAACGGACTTTTTGTTTTTTCCTGCGCATGTAAATTGGTCAAACCAAAGGCAATTAAAGCGGTAAGTATTATTTTTTTCATTTTGCTAGTGTGGTATTCAAACCCGAAAGGGTCAATTAATTATTAGTAGATTTTTTAGGAGCTAATCTAGCACCCGAGTCTGAAAGTGCGAATTGGCGAAGCAATCCGTTTCAATCTTTTGTGCCTCCAGATAGCTATCGGGGCTAGGACATTTGGGGTAAAAAAGGGCAATGATTATCCTAACAGGTTTTCAAAACCTGTTAGGTATTTAATTCTAAGTTTCAGTTCACGCTCTGTTTGTAGAAAAACTCAGAACTTTAATAAGAGAAAATCTTTGTCAAATCCGACAGGTTTTTAAAACCTGTTGGGTTTAAAAATGTATTACTTCAATTGATCCAAAGCCACATTCAATTCCAATACATTAACTGTTTCAGGTCCCATAACAGCCGTATTAATATTCGCTTCAACCAAAGCTTTTACTTTAGCGTCATCCAATTTTCTTTCTTTGGCAACACGTTTCACCTGAATCAAAGCACCTTGTGGAGAAATATTAGGATCCAATCCACTTCCTGAAGCCGTTACCATATCGGCAGGAATTTCAGATTTTTTCAAATATGGGTGAACAACTAAAAACGTATCAATTCTTTTTTGAACCAAAGCCAAGTATTCAGCATTGCTTGGTCCTTTGTTACTTCCGGCACTTCCGGCCGCGTTATAATCAACAGCCGAAGGTCTTCCCCAGAAATAATTTGACTTATCGAATTTCTGACCTATTTTTTGGTAACCAACCACTTTTCCGTTAACCGAAATAGTTTCTCCTTTTCCGTGATTAGGAGCAAATTGTGCAATTCCATAAATCGCAAGAGGATAAATAACTGCAAACAGGATTACGGTAAGCAGTGTAAGTTTTAATAGTGAAAATATTGTTTTCATTTCTTTTATTTTTAAGGTTCTGAGTTGCTAAGTTTCTAAGAGGCTAAGAAAAAAATCACAATCTTAGCAACTTAGCGTCTGAGTAACTTTTATTTACATAAATAAGGCTACGAGTAAATCAATTAATTTAATTCCGATAAAAGGGACAATCAATCCGCCTAAACCATAAATCAACAGATTTCTTTTTAGGATCGCACTTGCACCAATTGGTTTATAATCTACACCTCTCAACGCTAACGGAATCAATATCGGAATGATGATCGCATTAAAAATTACAGCTGATAAAATCGCACTTTCAGGACTATGCAAACGCATGATATTCAATCCTTCAAGCGCAGGAATCGCAGTAATAAAAAGAGCAGGAACAATAGCAAAATATTTCGCAACGTCATTTGCAATAGAAAAAGTAGTTAAAGTACCCCGAGTCATTAAAAGCTGTTTTCCAATTTCGATAATCTCAATTAGTTTCGTTGGATCATTGTCAAGATCGACCATATTTCCGGCTTCCTTCGCAGCCTGAGTTCCGCTGTTCATGGCAACACCCACATTGGCTTGCGCAAGGGCGGGAGCATCGTTTGTTCCATCACCCATCATGGCAACAAGTTTACCCAGGTTTTGTTCATTTTTGATGTAATTCATTTTATCCTCAGGTTTCGCTTCGGCAATAAAATCATCAACACCGGCAGCTTCTGCGATAAATTTCGCCGTAAGGGGATTATCTCCGGTAACCATCACCGTTTTTACACCCATTTTTCTCAAACGGTCAAAACGTTCTTTCATTCCGGTTTTAATGATATCCTGCAATTCGATAACACCTTGAACCTGATCGTTTTTAATTACAACCAATGGCGTTCCTCCTTTAGATGAAATATCAATTACTTTTTGAGCAGTATCTTCAGGGAAACTATTTCCAGCTTGTTTTGCAATATTCTTGGCAGCATCCTGAGCCCCTTTTCTAATATTAGTTCCGTCTTTTAAAATAACTCCGGAAGTTCTGGTTTCAGCGGTAAATTTGATTAAAGTAGCACCTTCAATTGATAATTTATTGGCAGTTTCGGCACCTGCCAGTTCCACGATACTTTTCCCTTCCGGAGTGTCATCTGCTAGTGAACTTAACACAGCAGACTTTATAAAATCTTCTTCAGTAACACCTTTTGCAGGATAAAAATTTGTTGCTTTTCGGTTTCCAATTGTGATTGTTCCGGTTTTGTCTAAAAGCAATACGTCAATATCTCCGGCAGTTTCAACCGCTTTTCCTGATTTTGTAATTACATTGGCACGCAACGCTCTGTCCATTCCCGCAATACCAATTGCTGATAACAAGCCTCCAATTGTCGTTGGAATCAAACAAACGAATAGTGCAATAAAAGCCGCAATCGTGATGGGTGCATTTGCATAGTCGGCAAACGGTTTTAGCGTAACGCACACAATCACGAATATTAAAGTAAATGCGGCTAATAAAATGGTTAGGGCAATTTCGTTTGGTGTTTTCTGACGGCTTGCACCTTCAACCAAAGCAATCATTTTGTCCAAAAAGCTTTCGCCAGGTTCAGAGGTTACGATTACTTTAATCTTATCAGATAATACTTTTGTTCCTCCGGTTACTGATGATTTATCACCACCAGCTTCCCTGATTACCGGAGCACTTTCTCCGGTAATGGCACTTTCGTCAATCGTGGCTAAACCTTCGATAATTTCACCATCAGTTGCAATTAAATCACCTGATTCGCAAACGAAAATATCTCCTTTTTTCAATTCAGATGAACTGATATTTTTAATTTCTCCGTTAGGCAAAATTTGTCTTGCCGGAGTTTCTTCACGTGTTTTTCTTAAACTATCCGCTTGTGCTTTTCCTCTTGCTTCGGCAATAGCTTCGGCGAAATTGGCAAACAAAAGTGTTGCAAGTAAAATTAAAAACACAATTAAATTATAAGTAAAGCTACCTTGGTCAGTTGCTCCCATTAATATAGAAACGCAAACAGCAAACATAATGGCAGTTCCTATTTCTACGGTAAACATTACCGGATTTTTGATCATCATTTTTGGATTGAGCTTCACAAAAGATTGCGCTAAGGCTTCTTTTACCTGTTTGCTTTCAAACAATGAATTGGATTTATTAGTTGTCATTTTTCTTTTATATTATTTTAAAGTAAAATATTCTGCCAATGGACCTAAAGCCAACGCTGGGAAGAATGATAAAGCGGCAATGATTGCGATTACGGCAAAAACCATTATTCCAAAAATAGAAGTGTCGGTTTTTAAAGTTCCTGCACTTTCGGGAATGTATTTTTTATTCGCCAATAATCCTGCAATTGCCAATGGCCCAACGATAGGAATGAAACGACTCAATAGCAACACAATTCCTGTAGTGATGTTCCAAAACGGATTGTTATCTCCCAAGCCTTCAAAACCAGAACCATTATTGGCAGCGCTCGAAGTATATTCATATAACATTTCAGAGAATCCGTGATGTCCGGGATTGTTCAGCCAGCCTGTTGCGTTTCCGCTAAACCAGTAACCCATTGCAGTGTCGTTTGCAGCAAAATAAGAAGCTAAAGCGGTACCTGATAATATTAATAAAGGGTGAAGGATTGCGATAAAAGCAGCAATTTTAACTTCCCGCGCTTCGATTTTCTTTCCTAAAAATTCAGGAGTTCGACCCACCATTAATCCGGAAATAAATACAGCCAGAATAATGAAAATGTAGAAGTTTAGAATACCAACACCACAACCGCCATAAAACGCATTGACCATCATGGCAAGCAATTCCATTGCTCCGGAAACCGGCATTGAACTATCGTGCATACTATTTACAGAACCTGTAGAAATTACAGTTGTGGCAATGCTCCAGAAACCTGAAATCGCAGGTCCAAACCGAACCTCTTTTCCTTCCATTGCTCCGGTTCTTTGAGCAATTCCCATTTTCTCAATAGCCGGATTTCCGTTTATTTCACTCACTACTGTTGGAATAACAAGTAATAAGAAACCAATTGTCATTACCCCGAAAATTACATAGGATAATTTCTTTTTCTTTAGATAAAAACCTAAAGCAAAAATCATCGCAAACGGAACAATTAATTGTGACCAAAGTTCCACAGCATTGGTAAAATAAGTTGGGTTTTCTAACGGATGCGCTGAGTTGGCTCCAAAAAATCCACCACCATTTGTGCCTAAATGTTTAATGGCTATAAAAGCAGCAGCAGGTCCGCGGGAAACTTCTACGTGATCACCTTGTAAAGTGGTAATAGCATCTTTACTGTCAAAATCCATCGGGGTACCGCTGAATGCTAAAATAGTAGCAACAATTACTGAAAGTGGTAATAATATACGTGTACAGCTTTTAATGAAATAATTATAGAAATTCCCTAATTTATCTGTAGTTCTCTCTTTCATTGCAGTAAAAATCATCGCAGCAGCAGCCATACCGACACCAGCAGAAACAAATTGCAAGAACATTAAGAACATTTGTGATAGGTAAGAAACTCCGCTTTCACCTGAATAATGCTGTAAGTTACAATTGACAACAAACGAAATGGCGGTATTAAAAGCCAAATCCGGTGACATTGACGGGTTGTTATCAGGATTTAAAAACAACGATCCCTGAAATAATAAAACAAAAAAGCAAAGAAAGAACCAAATCATGTTGATACTTAAAAGAGCTTTTAAGTGTTGTTTCCAGTTCATTTCTTCAGTGGAATTAATACCGCTGATTTTAAAAATAAATTTTTCAATTGGATTGAAAATCGGATCAAACAATGTTTTATCTCCCAAATAAACTTTAGCAATATATTTTCCTAACGGAATGGCTAAAATTATCGAAACGATAAAAATACTGATGACGCCTAGTAATTCTGTGTTCATAATATGTGAGTTTTTGTAAAATGCAAAATGTGATTTGTAAATAATTAGGATGTAAGACATCTAATACTTCACATCTGATTTTTTACATGATTTAAAATTTTTCAGGTTTAATTAATACATAAACCAAATAGCCAAAAACGACGATGGAAACAATAAATAGTGCAGTCATGATTTAGATTTTTTCAAAAAATTCAACTGATTTAAAACAAATCGCAAACAACACAACGGCCAATGCGAGTAAAAGAAAAGTGATTAACATATAGAGATGGTTTTAGATTTTAGAGTTCAGATTTTAGATTTAAAACTTTTAGCGATTAACCGAATAAACAATTAACCGATTAAACTTTTTTATACGCCCGAAGTATTAACTTGCTTGATATACTCCGCTTTTAGCGTTTGAGGAAAAAGGTGCGAGATATTACAGTGACGAACCTCCATAAATGAAGAAACCGAGAAAACGTACACATTAGAAATGGCGTTTTTAGTTTCGATACTTCCGTTAATAAAAAGGCGTTCAGCAAGTGCAAGACATTTTTTTGCACGGACGATGTTACCGGAAATAATAGATTTTTTGGTAATATCAGCAAAACGTTCCGCTTGTTTGTAGATTGAAGTGACTTGATTTTTCATGAGATGAATTTTTATGTTCTTCCCACTAATGCCAAAAGTCAGACCGAAAAAGAGATATAATAGGCAAAGCGCTGCCAATAAAAGGATTGCACGTTCGTGCCAAAAATCAGGCATAAAAAAAGCCTATCAAAATGATAAGCTTTTATTGAAATGATAAGATGATTTTAATTATTAATCGTTAATGGTAATATCGAGATTTGGAATCTATTGAAATTGAAATTTGATTTTTGCAATTTTTATTGAATGCTATATTCCTCCAATTTTCGATACAAAGTAGCAATACCAATCTCTAGTAAACGAGCAGTTTCGGCTTTATTACCTTTCGTATAATTTAAAACTTTCTGAATATGTAATTTTTCGACACTTTGCATCGAGAATGCTGACATTGATTTGGTTGGTTTTTCAGGTTGATGTTGCATTTCATAAGGCAAAACATCAGCAGTCAAAATATCTCCGTTACTCAAAATTACAGATCTCTCGATAATATTTTTAAGTTCACGAATGTTTCCCGGCCAGGAATAATTTTCTAATTTCTGAAGAAAATCATCAGAAATATTTAAAGTCTTTTTATTCGTTTTTTCAGAAAATTGTTGAACGAAATATTGAGTTATCGGAGCAATATCTTTAATTCTTTCCCTTAACGGAGGAAGTTTTATTTCGAAAATATTCAAACGAAAGTACAAGTCAGACCGAAAACGGTGTTCATCACTTTCTGTTTTCAAATCCCTGTTTGTTGCAGCAATCAATCTGAAATTTGATTTTTTGGGAGTCGTATCTCCAACGGGAATATATTCGCTGGTTTCTAAAACACGTAATAATTTGGCTTGCAATTCAATTGGCATTTCTCCAATTTCATCCAGAAACAAAGTTCCGCCATTGGCTTCTTCAATAAAACCCTTTTTATCTTTTAAGGCTCCGGTAAAAGCACCTTGTTTATGTCCAAAAAGTTCACTTTCTAAAATTTCCTTGCTAAAAGTACTGCAGTTTAAAGCCACGAACGATTTACCAACACGATTACTATTTTCATGAATTGCTTGTGCAAAAACCTCTTTTCCGGTTCCGGTTTCTCCGGTAAGCAAAACGGTAGAATCGGTTTTGGCTACTTTTTTGGCAAGATCAATAACCTGTTCAATCCCTTTGGATTTTCCTATAATGGTATTAAAAGAATATTTATCTCCAATACGTTTTTCAAGTTGTTTGACCTTTTTCTGCAAATGTGCTTTTTCGACTGCTTTGTACAAAAGCGGAATAATTTTGTCATTATCATCACCTTTTACAATATAATCAAAAGCGCCATTTTTCATGGCCTGAACCCCATCCGGAATATTTCCGAAAGCAGTTAACAGAATAACTTCAATCAAAGGAAAACTTCCTTTTATGTTTTGCAGAAAATCAACACCATTTCCGTCAGGCAGTTTTACATCACATAAAACAACATCAATCTCAGTTTGTTCCAGTTTCTTAAAACCTGATTTAAGATCTTTGGCTTCAAAAACTTCAAATCCTTCTGATTTTATAATACGCGCCAACAGACTTCTCAGTTTTTCTTCGTCGTCTATAATTAAAATTTTATGTGTCATTTGAGGAAAATTCTAGAATAGAAATTTATTTTTGAGATACAAATTTAGAACTTAAATCAGTTCTCTTTTTTGATTCATCAGAAATTCTTTCGAAATTTTCAAAATCATTACATTAATCCTCACCATGATCAATTTAGTAAAAGAAACGTATCTTTAAAATCTCTAAATCAGTCCTCTCAAATGAAAATACCACAATCAATAACAAAACCAATTCTAGTAGCAGCCTTACTCATAATTAATGGAGTGTTTTTCTCTTCAGCAAATAATATCAGTAAAACAATAGATCCTCCCAAATCGAATTTAATTTCATTTAAAATCAAATTAAAATCAGCCCAAAAAGTAAAAATCGAAACAGCACCTTTAAAGTATGATAAACATTTAGCCTATAGTTTTACGCTTGATGATGGTTATCGATCTGCTTACCTAACCGCTTTTCCTTTATTAAATGGAGGAAAAATAAGTGCTCGCGCAATAAGCGAATGGAAAAACGACCAAGGCGGAGACGGAACAAACTCAAAAGGACTTTTTTATTCAGACGGTTTAGGAAATAAAATCCCTTTCAAATTAGCTTTAGCCATAAACGGAGGAGCAATTGGCGATGCACCACAAAATAGAGGACATCTCTCCTGGGATGAGGTAAAAGAAATGTACCATGCAGGTTGGGATATTTTAAATCACGGTTTTCATCACGCAACCAAGCACGGAACAAATTTCCTGACCGAAGTAACAGAAAATACAACATCTATACAGAAAAACTTAGGATTTACCATGTCGCAATTTGTAGTTCCAGGCGGAGAAAGTGATCCCGGCTATCAGTTAGAATACGAAAGAGACGCCCTTGCCAATGGTTCTTTTTCCGTTGCGTCCTATGTAGGAGCAGGGCCGGTTATCAAAGTAGATCAAAAAGTAAATCTCGACAAAATGATTTATGCCCGAACTTTTGTGCAAAGTTCAAAAGACACAATTACTTTCAAAACCATGGATCGCTTTTTAGCAACGTTCGATTCAGTGGCAAAATTACCCAACCCAATTTGGTACAACGAATTTACACACGGAGTAGGGAATGGCGATCTCTGGAATTTAAGCATGCGTTTTCCCGATTTCAAATATTACATGACAACAATCGCAAAGAAATACGGTTCAACCGGAAATGATTCCATCTGGATGGCACCTTGGCAAGAAGTATACGAGTATATTTGGTTGCGGGATAAAGTCAAAATCAATTATGAGCAAAAAGATAAAGAAGTTTTAGTTACAATTGAACTTCCTGAAATTCCCGAAACATTTAGATATCGCTCTATTTCATTAATAGTAGATACAAAGTCAAAATTCGAAATAGAATCAAAAGAATCCAATATTGCCATTTCCAGCGATGGTAAAACAACACATAAACTCATTAACCTTCAATTCAATCCATAATATTTGTAGGTACAAATATTATAATTCTATTAACACGAAAGAATTTAGGCTTTGTCGTAAATGAATTAATTTTGCATAAAAGCTACATTATATATGAAAGACCCAATTTCAATCTCGATATTAGAATTAGCTATCATCACACAAGATAGCAATGCACCCGAAACATTTCAAAAAACAAAAGAAATAGCCCAACTAGCAGACAACTTGGGTTATAAGCGTTTTTGGCTCGCCGAACATCACAATATGGCGCATGTTGCCAGTTCTGCAACCGTAGTCTTAATTGGTTACATCGCCAGTCAAACAAAAGACATACGAGTAGGTTCAGGCGGAATCATGTTACCCAATCACTCTCCTTTAATAGTAGCCGAGCAATTCGGAACCTTGGAAACACTTTATCCAAATAGAATTGATTTAGGATTAGGACGAGCACCGGGAACAGATCAGCCAACTGCCGAAGCCATCCGAAAAGACTTTTTTGAGCAAGCACAACGTTTTCCTCAAAACGTCACCAAACTTCAGGATTACTTTTCAGCCGAAAATGCTACAGCAAAGGTAAGAGCCTTTCCAGCCGAAGGAACCAATGTTCCAATCTGGATTCTGGGTTCAAGCATGGATAGTGCCGCCCTTGCCGCAGCTTACGGATTACCGTATGCATTTGCAGGACATTTTGCACCACGCCAAATGATACAGGCCTTTGAGTTTTACCGCGAAAATTTTCAGCCATCATCCGTTTTAGATAAACCAAAAACAATGGCCTGTGTCAATATTATTGCCGCCGATACAAACGAAGAAGCCGAAAAACTATCTACAAGTTTATATCAAATGTTTCTTAACCTAATTAGAAACGACCGCAAAGGTTTACAACCGCCCGTAGATTCACTAGACGATATTATGAGCGAAGAAGAACGTTTTCATGTCAATCAAATGACCGCATGTACCTTTACAGGAAACAAAGAACAGCTAATAACAGATCTTAAAAAGTTCATCGACTATGCACGCGTAGATGAGCTAATGGCAACAAGCCCAATTTTCGATCACCAAGCAAAGCTCAAAAGCATTCACATTACAAAAGAAGTAATAGATGGCATAAACAATATATAAGGACAGTTTTGCCTATCCTATATATAAGGTAAGATTTCAACCCCCAAACCCGACAGTTTTAAAAGCTGTCGGGTTTATTTTTTTTATACATCATATATAAGAGCAACTATTGTCCGGCTGAGCGAAGTCGAAGCCTTTGGAATTTGGAATTTGGAGTTTGGAGTTTGGAGTTTGGAGTTTGGAGTTTGAAAAAATTTGGAATTTAGTTTTAAGAAGCAGGAGCTATTTCCCGCTATCCACTCCAATCTTTTGTGCTGAACCCCGGCACAAAAGGATTTCCACTACTATCGGGGCTAGGGGAGCAGCTTTCAAAAGAACATTTGAGATAAAAGAAAAGAAAAAACCGTCCAAAAAATCAAAACTTAGCGCCTTTGCGTCTTTGCGCGAAACCCAAACGACCAATAAAACCCAGCTTTGTGTCTTATTGAGATTGGTCTGAATCCAGAAAAAGCAAACAAAACCAATTCTTCGCGCCTTAGCGTCTTCGTGGCAAAACCACCCAAAACAGCCAAAAACCAGCAAAACCATCTAAAACTTCACAAGGATCAAAAAAACTTTGTATTGTAAAAAACACCAAACCAGTAACTTATAAAAAAGATTGAAAATAGTTTAAAAAAACTATTGTTTAACTGAATAAACTACCTACTTTTGCACCCGCAACAACGATAGACGTTCACTGAAATACTGACAAGCCAACGAAATCAAAACGAAAATTTATTTTCAAAAAAAGATTCGGAAAAGCTTGTGGGTAAAGAAAGAAAGTTTTAAGTTTGCACCCGCTTTGAGAAACAAGCGAAAGAAAAGAAACACACGTTCGTAGACATATTGAATTGACAGCCGTTTTAACAGAGATGTTAGAACAAAAGAATAAGAGTAATGGAATCGAGAGATTTGAAAAGAACCGATAGATAACATCGCAATATAATATTAAAAATATACGATGAAGAGTTTGATCCTGGCTCAGGATGAACGCTAGCGGCAGGCTTAACACATGCAAGTCGAGGGGTATAGTTCTTCGGAGCTAGAGACCGGCGCACGGGTGCGTAACGCGTATGCAATCTACCTTTTACAGAGGGATAGCCCAGAGAAATTTGGATTAATACCTCATAGTATAGCAGTT
>NZ_CADCSU010000033.1:27411-35939 GCF_902804475.1 Flavobacterium bizetiae | reverse complement strand
CTTTATTTGGTTTGCATTAATTATTCCTATTATTTTGACTTTGTTTTTTATCAGTACCAGAATTAATCGATTTATCTTGAAATTCGATTTTCGGGTAAGTGCAAACTTTTTTCAACAATTTTATAATTATAGTTGGTTTTTATTTTCAAAGCCTGATCGGTGGTTTTGTTAATGAAGACTTTTTCTGTGTTTAAATATTTTTAAATTCAGGAAATTTATCTTATTGAACATAATGATTCAATTTTTAGAATTAATTCTAAATCAACAAAATTTACAGATTGCCTAATCAACTTTCTATAAATATTGAGTCATACTATATATTAAGAATTCCCCCAGTTCTATTCAACTTAAATTTTCTTTTATGAAAATTAATCCTGCAACAAATCACTCCGCATGGAAGATTGATTCAGATCAATATTCCTCAAAATTTTCAAGACCTTTTTTATTCTACAGGAATAAAAACTGCTCTTTAGTATACTTTGTTATACGCAATACGACATGATTTTTTTACTGAAATGCAGTTTACATTCTTAGTATACTACGAATTTAAATTTCATTTTAATTAGTTGATTTTTAACGTTTTTTGAAATTGCCTAAGCATACGTGCTTATCGCAAGAGGTATTTTATTGTCCATTTTCTAATCTTCCAAATTATGAAAAAAACTTTTACTTTTTATGATCTCATCGTTCAGAGGAGATTATTAGCCGTATGGCTTTTATTGTTTTTATTGCTTATGAGTAATAAAAACTTTGCTCAAACGTTTTGTCGACCAACGGGAAGCTCTACAAGTATTGGTGGAGTCTGTTTAGGTACTACCGGAGTTACTAACGCAGCTTTGGCATACGATTCCAGTTTAAGTACTTATGCAACAATAACAAACTCATTAGGAGTAGGTTGTTTTGCTGAAGAAACGGTAACCTTTAATCAAACTGCAAAGGCAGGAGATCAAATTGTATTGTATTACGGTAACGGTAGTGCCGTAATAAGTGCCGGAGTCCTTGCAAATTCGACTATCCAACCGTTTTTATCTAATGTTTCTGCAGGAAGTGCGGTTCCTTTGAGCGGATTAGTAAATCTTCAATTATTAGATAATGGAGAGAATATTAATGTCGTAAAGTATACTTTGACATCAGATGCAAATCAGATAAAAATTCAAACAGGGGGACTTGTTAGTTTACTGATTAATTTAAGAATTTATGATGTGCGTTTGCAATTTGCAAAACCTACGATTGCCAATGGAGAAACACAATCAGTGTGTTTCGGACAATCAGTAGCACTTTCTGCTACAGCTGCAGCTGGTACTACAGTTGCGTGGTATGATTCTCCAACTGCTACTACACCACTTTCGAATGTAGGAACTTATACTACGCCAGCACTAACCGCTAGCACAACTTATTATGTAAGTACCTCAAGAAACGGTGTTTGCGAAAGTGATCAGCGATTACCTGTAACTATTAATGTCGTTCAGCCTATAGCGCCTGTTATTAGTGCCACCGGAACGACTATTTGTTCTGCTGGAGCCACTCAGGCAACTACTTTATCGGTTATAAATCCGGTGTTAGGAACAACTTATTCCTGGTACAATGTTGCAACGGGAGGTGTTGCTTTGACTACTGGAACTACCTATACGCCAACTGTGCCTACGGGTATTTCTACTTATTATGTTGAAGCATCAATTGGTACATGTAAATCGACTCGTACTCAGGTAAATGTTACTTCAACTCCGGTTCCTGCGCTTGCAACGATATTAACACAAGGTGTATCGATTCTTGCTGGTCAGAATGCAACTTTAAGTGCTTCAACAGCTGAGCCGGGTGTTGGTTTAGATTGGTATGATACTCCAACAGGAGGAACAAAATTACTAGCTAATTCTACTACTTTTACAACTCCAATTTTAACAGCGACTAAAATCTATTATGTAGAATCAGTTAACCTTACAGGTGGTTGTGTCAGTACAACCAGAGTACCTGTAACGGTAACGGTTCAGCCAGCTGCTTTAGGCGGATGTCGTGAAGCTAGCAGTCAGGTTACTACACAAGTTGGTATATGTTTATTGTGTAGTTCAACTAATTTAAATAATTCTGTAGACGGTAATCCTGCAACAGCAGCGAGTTTAACTATTCCGATTGGTGTTGTTGCATCATTACAACAGACATTACAATTTACTAATCCTGGAAAAGCGGGAGATATCGTTGATGTAGAATTGGCACTGCCAGGCGGTATTGCCGATCTTTCTTTGTTAGGAGCCGTAAGCTTAGCAACTTACAACGGAGCAACCTATAATAATGATAGAATAGCGATAACAAATCCATTAATTTCACTTCAATTACTATCAGGTAATCGCTTTAGAGCAAGTGTTGTTGCAGGTGCGAATTTTGATCGTGTAGAAATTCGATTAGGAGCAGTCGCTAATCTTTTAACGACCGTAGATATTTATCAGGCGACTTACAGATATAAAGCACCAGTTATTTCTGGAAATACTACAATTTGCAGCGGACAAACTGCAACTTTAAATGCTAATCTGGCTTTAGGTGAAACTATCAGATGGTATGATGCTTTAACTGGCGGAAATTTATTAAACAGTACAGCTTCGTTTACAACACTGCCTTTAACTGCTAATACAACTTATTATGTTGAATTGACTCGCAATGGCTGTGTCAATGGTGAAAGAAATCCTGTTACAGTTACGGTAAATAATCCAGTGGCACCAACAGCAATTTCTACTGTTCCAACTAATTTATGCAGTGGAGAAACTACAACGATAACCATTCAATCCCCAGTTGCAGGTACAACGTATAATTGGTACGATGCTGCTTCAGGAGGAACATTGGTATTTACAGGAACTTCTTTTGTAACCCCAAGTTTGACTGTTCCAACTACTTATCATATTGAAGCGGTAATTGGAACTTGTTTAAGTGCTCGTACACCAGTTAATGTAAATGTTAACCCTAGACCAGCACCTCCAGTTCCTGTATCTTCGAATGTTATTATTCAGTCAGGTCAGAATGTACAGCTGTCTGTTGTAAGTGATCCGGGAGTTTCCTATTTATGGTACGATGCTCCAACAGGAGGAACTCTTTTGCAAGGTTCTGGCAGTAATACTTATACACCAAATCCGGTTTTAACTGCAAATAAAACATTTTATGTTGAAGCTGTAAATGGTTTATCAGATTGTAAAAGTATTTCAAGAGCTGCGATTAATGTAATGGTAACCAATACAGTTAGTACTTGTTTACAGCCAAGCACACAAGCAATAAATGTTGACCCTGGTTTATTATGTGTTTTATGTAATGGAATTAACGGACCTAACGCTGTTGACGCAAACCCGAATAATTTTGCTTCTTTGACTATAACTGCGGGAGTACTTAATTCATACATTCAACAAGAACTAAAATTTCTAACACCTGGTCAGGCGGGAGATATTATTGATGTCGAATTAGAATTACCTGGAGGTCTTGCTGATCTGTCATTGTTAGGATCTGTAAGTATAGGAACTTCTAATGGAGGGGTCGAAAATCTTCTGAGACTTGCAGTAAACAATAGTCTATTGAATTTGCAAGTATTATCAGGAAATAGATTTAAAGTTAGTTTCAAAACAAATGCCGCATTTGATCAAGTTGACATTAGATTAGGTGCATTAGTTGGTTTGTTAACTACTTTAAACGTTTATGGAGCTTCTTATAGATTTCCAAATGCTACAATAACGGGAGCAACAGCGCCAATTTGTGCAGGACAAACGGCAACATTAGCAGCTTCTTCTACAGGAACAGAAACTTTTACATGGTATGATGCTCCTACAGGTGGAAATATTGTGGCAGTTAGCCCAACACTTCCATTAACTGCTACTACAATTTATTATTTAGAAGCAACCCGAGGCGGAACTTGTATTAATAGTGTTCGTCAGCCTGTTACGGTTAATGTATTATCTATTCCAACAGCTGCGGATATTACAATTGCAAGTCCTTTAACTGCGTCTTGTGCAGGAGGAATTGTATTAGCTCCAACATCTGCTTTAGCGGGAGCAACATTTAAATATTACACAGATCAAAATAAAACACAAGAAATTACTACTGGGACTTCAGCGGGAGTAACTTATGTAAAAGATCCTACAACGGGAGCACTAACTATTAGCGGACTTATTGCGGCTAATGCTCCTTATACTTATTATCTATCTGTTTCTAATGGAGGAATTTGCGAAAACGTAAATGGAACATTAAAAGAAGTAGTTGTAAATTATCCAGCCGGTTCAGCTTTAACCGTTACAAGTCCGTTTGCGGGCTGTGCTAAAGTAAATCTGAAAGATGCTATTACCAATTTTGATACTACAGGAAATACAACTTATACTTTCTTTGATGCATCCAATAATCCAATTACAGATCAGGCAGCAGCCAATATTACAGTAGGTGGTAACTATTTTATTCAGGCTCAGACAACAGGTGTTGCTTGTCCATCAGTAAAAGTACCGGTAACTGTAAACGTAACTCCATTACCAACATTAACAGGAGTAACAAGCTCAATAGCGGTTACAAAAGGTTCATCTGTTACTTTAACTGCATCATCAAACGGAACCATAACCTGGTACGATCCACAAGGAAATGCTTTAGGATCTAATAGTACAGGTCCTCTTAATACAGTAGGAGTTTTTACATATACTGTAATTGCAAGCAACGGATCTTGTACTACAAGCCAAACAGTAACCATTAGTGTTATTGATCCTGCGACTTGTGATACGCTATTAGAAAGAGTATATGCTAGTACTGAATTAGCGGGATCAATTATTACCGGGTCTGTATCAAATAGACCTTTGGCTGTAGATGGTGATCCAAGTACTTTTTCCACCATTACTACAGGTTTAGGACTGTTAGGTATTGGAACTACTTGGCAAAATCTGCAATGGCCGACTACTATTCCTAAAGGAACTCCAGTAACAGTTAAATTAGGTTTACAAAATAGTTTAATTGCTGTTGGACAAAGTATTTCAGTAGTAGGTACTAAACGTGACGGATCTAATAATCCAATTGATATTGGAACTTTACAATCAGTATCAGGATCACTATTGAATTTATTACCAGGTCAAAATTCATTCGAATATACATTTGTACCTTCTAATACTTCAGGACTTCAGGATTATGATGGTATTCGTGTACAACTGGGATCAATTTTAAGTGTAGCACAAAACATTAATGTTTATGATGCTCATTATAAAAAACAAGTTACACAAATTGCTTGTGGTCAGGGAGATATTGAAGATATTTTCTCTGGCGTAAAAGATTTAGGAGTAGGCGCTTTAACAGCAACTGTAGGGGTTTCTAATCCGTGGAATATAGCCGATGGCGATGTTGCTACTTACGCTACAATGTTTAGCGGGGCAGGAGTTCTTGCTGCTGCTGAACTTACCACAACTTTTAGAACACCATCTATGGTAGGGGATAGTTTAAGAATTACAATTTCTAAACCAGGAACTCTTTTAAATCTTAATTTACTTACCGGATTCACGATTCAGTTATATTCAGGAAATATTGCTGTTGGTGCTCCAATACAAAACACAAGTAGTTTATTGACCTTAAAATTGCTAGCTGGAGACACAATGGCGATGACAATTGTGGCACCTCAAACACAGCCTTATGATAAAGTAGTAATTACTTTTGGAGGAGTTGCAAGTGTTTTAGATCAGCTTAGAGTTCATACTATCGATCGTGTAACCAATACGAAAGTCATTGGAAGCGATCCTGAAAATAAAATTACAGTCTGTCCCGGGGATAACATTACCCTCCAGGTACCGCCGAAATCTTGTGCAGATTATGCGTGGTACGATTCACCAATAGGAGGAAATGTTGTAGCGAGTGGTCAAACTTATACAATTCCGGCAGGATTAGCGGCAGGAACTTATAAATATTATGTTCAGCCAATTCGTTACGGCTGCGCTGCTTTAGAAAGAGGAGAAGTAACAGTTGTTGTTAGAGCTACTACTCCAGTATCAGCAATAGCAAACGTAACTATAAACGGAGGAAATGGGACTATTATTTGTTCTGAAACAGGAACAGTAACATTAGACGCAGTTTTAAGTAGTACACCAATTCTTACGAACCCAATATACCACTGGTATAGTTTTGACGGAACAACAAGTCAGTTAATTCCGGGTGAAACAACATCTAAATTAGTAATAAACGGATTAGCTCCGGGAACTTATACTTATTATTTAGGAGTGAGTTCAGATGAGTATTGTGAGACTACACCAGCAAATAGAAAACAAGTAACATTTACAATCTTACCAGCTTCTCTTGAATCGGATATAGAGGTAAATAATGCTTCAATTTGTCATAATACAGATGCAGTTTTAACGCCAACAACTACGCTGACAAATCCGGTTTTCTTCTGGTATTTAGATGCTAATAAAACACAGCCTATTTTAAATGGAACTGTGAGCGGCGTAACCTATGCTGTTAGTACTACAGGAGTTTTAACTGTATCAGGTTTAACAACTGCGATGAGCCCTCTTACTTATTATGTAGCTGTGACAAGCGACAATACATGTCAAAATAAAAACGGAGAACTTAAAGCAGCAACTGTAATAGTTAATGATCCTCCAACACCAACATCTACAAATAATCCTCAGAATTTCTGTTTGATCAATGCACCAACTGTAGCTAATCTTCAGGCAAATGAGGCGAATGTAGTTTGGTATCTTGCTGCTTCGGGAGGAACTGCATTAGATCCAACAACAACTTTGGTAAATGGAACCATTTATCACGGTGCTATAAAAGATTTATTAGGTTGTGAGAGTTCAGTTCGATCAGCAATAACAGTTAATGTTAACGATCCTGGAACACCAACCTTAGTAACAGCAGGAACACAAAACTTCTGTTTGGTAAATGCACCTACTTTTGCAAGTGTTCAGTTTAATGAAACAAACATTGTTTGGTATACCGCTTTAACAGGCGGAACAGGAATTCCATCAACAACAGCTTTAACAAGCGGTACTTATTACGCAGCAATCAGCGATCCAACATCAGGCTGTGAAAGTGCGGTAAGATTAACCGTGACGATTAGTGTTACTGATCCTGGAACACCAACATTAGTAACAGCAGGAACTCAAAACTTCTGTTTGATAAATGCTCCAACTTTTGCAAGTGTTCAGTTTAATGAAACAAACATTGTTTGGTATACAGCTTTAACAGGCGGAACAGGAATTCCATCAACAACAGCTTTAACAAGCGGTACTTATTATGCAGCAATCAGCGATCCAACATCAGGTTGCGAAAGCGCTGTTAGATTAACAGTAACCATCAATGTTAACGATCCTGGAACACCGACTTTAGTAACAGCAGGCACACAAAACTTCTGTTTGGTAAATGCTCCAACTTTTGCAAGTGTTCAGTTTAATGAAACCAACATCGTTTGGTATACCGCTTTAACAGGCGGAACAGGAATTCCATCAACAACAGCTTTAACAAGCGGTACTTATTATGCAGCAATCAGCGATCCAACAACAGGTTGTGAAAGCGCAGTTAGGTTAACCGTAACAATCAGCGTAACTGATCCTGGAACACCAACATTAGTAACAGCAGGCACACAAAACTTCTGTTTGGTAAATACGCCTACTTTTGCAAGTGTTCAGTTTAATGAAGCAAACATCGTTTGGTATACCGCTTTAACAGGCGGAACAGGAATTCCATCAACAACAGCTTTAACAAGCGGTACTTATTACGCAGCAATCAGCGATCCAACATCAGGTTGCGAAAGCGCGGTAAGATTAACCGTAACAATCAGCGTAACTGATCCTGGAACACCAACATTAGTAACAGCAGGAACTCAAAACTTCTGTTTGATAAATGCACCTACTTTTGCAAGTGTTCAGTTTAATGAGGCAAACATTGTTTGGTATACCGCTTTAACAGGCGGAGCAGGAATTCCATCGACTACAGTCTTAACAAGCGGTACTTATTACGCAGCAATCAGCGATCCAACATCAGGCTGTGAAAGTGCTGTTAGATTAACCGTAACGATCAATGTTAACGATCCTGGAACACCAACTTTGGTAACAGCAGGCACACAAAACTTCTGTTTAGTAAATGCGCCAACTTTTGCAAGTGTTCAGTTTAATGAAACCAACATCGTTTGGTATACCGCTTTAACAGGCGGAACAGGAATTCCATCAACAACAGCTTTAACAAGCGGTACTTATTATGCAGCAATCAGCGATCCAACAACAGGTTGTGAAAGCGCAGTTAGATTAACCGTAACAATCAGCGTAACTGATCCTGGAACACCAACATTAGTAACAGCAGGAACTCAAAACTTCTGTTTGGTAAATGCATCTACTTTTGCAAATGTTCAGTTTAATGAGGTAAACATCATTTGGTATACCGCTTTAACAGGCGGAACAGGAATTCCATCTACTACAGCGTTAACAAGTGGAACATATTACGCAGCAATCAGCGATCCAACAACAGGTTGTGAAAGCGCAGTTAGATTAACCGTAACAATCAGCGTAACTGATCCTGGAACACCAACATTAGTAACAGCA
>NZ_CADCSU010000033.1:0-27311 GCF_902804475.1 Flavobacterium bizetiae | reverse complement strand
GGAACTCAAAACTTCTGTTTGGTAAATGCTCCAACTTTTGCAAGTGTTCAGTTTAATGAAACAAACATTGTTTGGTACACAGCTTTAACAGGCGGAACAGGAATTCCATCAACAACAGCTTTAACAAGTGGTACGTATTATGCGGCGATCAAAGATCCAACGACATCATGTGAGAGTATTACAAGATTGACAGTAACGATCAATGTTAACGATCCTGGAACACCAACATTAGTAACAGCAGGAACTCAAAACTTCTGTTTGGTAAATGCGCCAACTTTTGCAAGTGTTCAGTTTAATCAAGCTAATATTGTTTGGTATACAGCTTTAACAGGCGGAACAGGAATTCCATCAACAACAGCTTTAACAAGCGGTACGTATTACGCAGCAATCAGCGATCCAACAACAGGTTGTGAAAGTGCGGTAAGATTAAGTGTAACAATCAGCGTAACTGATCCTGGAACACCGACTTTAGTAACAGCAGGAACTCAAAACTTCTGTTTGGTAAATGCGCCAACTTTTGCAAGTGTTCAGTTCAATCAAGCCAATATTGTTTGGTATACCGCTTTAACAGGCGGAACAGAAATTCCATCTACGACAGCTTTAACAAGCGGTACATATTACGCAGCTTTAAAAGATGCGACTACTGGATGTGAGAGTAGTGTTAGGTTAGCAGTAACAATCAATGTTAACGATCCTGGAACACCAACTTTAGTAACAGCAGGAACACAAAACTTCTGTTTAGTAAATGCACCAACTTTTGCAAGTGTTCAGTTTAATCAGGCAAACATCGTTTGGTATACAGCATTAACAGGCGGTACAGCGATTGCATCGACTACAGCTTTAACAAGCGGTACGTATTACGCAGCAATCAGCGATCCAACATCAGGTTGTGAAAGTGCGGTAAGATTAACCGTAACAATCAATGTTAGCGACCCTGGAACACCAACTTTGGTAACGGCAGGCACACAAAACTTCTGTTTAGTAAATGCGCCTACTTTTGCGAGTGTTCAGTTTAATCAAACTAATATCGTTTGGTATACAGCTTTAACAGGCGGAACAGGAATTCCATCAACTACAGCTTTAACAAGCGGTACTTATTATGCAGCTATCAACGATCCTGCATCAGGTTGTGAAAGTGCTGTTAGATTAGCCGTAACAATAAGTATTACTGATCCTGGAACACCAACATTAGTAACAGCAGGTACACAAAACTTCTGTTTTGTAAATGTGCCTACTTTTGCAAGTGTTCAGTTCAATCAAACCAATATCATTTGGTATACAGCTTTAACTGGCGGAACAGCGATTCCATCTACAACAGCCTTAACAAGCGGTACATATTATGCAGCTTTAAAAGATGCAGCGACGGGATGTGAGAGCAGTGCAAGATTAACAGTAACAGTTAATGTAACAGATCCTGTTACACCAACGACAGCAAATGCTTCGCAAACTTTCTGTTCTGAAAATAATCCAACTGTTGCCAATATTCAGGTAAACGAAACGAATGTAGTTTGGTACAGCGCCGCAACAGGCGGAACACCAATTTCGGCTACAACAGTGTTAGTAAGCGGAGATTATTTCGCAGCATTAAAAGATGCATCTACAGGTTGTGAAAGCAGCATTAGACTAAAAGTTACGGTTACTGTTGGAGGTTCAAATGTTCCTACAACAAATAACGCAGCTCAGAATTTCTGTTCAACAAGTGCTCCAACATTTGCCAGCATTCAGGTAAACGAAAGTAATGTATCCTGGTTTAATGGTGCAACAGGAGGAACAGCGATTCCGTTAACAACAGCTTTGACTTCTGGTATTTATTATGGAGAAATCACAAATCCTTTAACAGGATGTAAAAGTGCAACTCGTTTGCCAGTTACAATCACTATTGTTAATCCAATGCCAACACCTACAACAACTTCATCTACTCAAAACTTCTGTTCAGTAAATGCACCAAAAGTTTCGAATATTCAGGTAAATGAATCAAATGTAATTTGGTATAGTACTGCAACCGGAGGAACAGCAATTCCTGCAACAACAGCTTTAGCAAACGGTACTTATTATGGTGTTGTAGCGAGTGGTTCAGGTTGTGAGAATCCTTTAAGATTACAGGTTATAGTAAATGTAAATACACCAGGTATTGTTACCACGCCAAGAGTAAACCAAACATTCTGTTTATCAGCAGCTCCTACAATAGAAAGTATTGTTGTAAATGAGGCAAATGTAATATGGTACACTTCAGCAAATGGCGGAACACCACTAGCGGCAAACACGCCTCTTACAGCTTCAACATATTATGCAAGTGTTCTTAACAATACTACTAATGGTTGTGAGGGTGCAACAAGATTAGGCGTAACAATTTCTTTTGAAAATGATGCATTGGTGCCAATTACAACAACAGATGATACACCATGTGTTTTCCAGGGAGTTACTTATTCTATTGCCAACGGAAAATCAGATTATATCTGGACTGTTCAAAACGGTACAATTACTTCTGGAGGAGGAAATGCTGACGGAACTGTAACAATATCATGGTCTGATATCGGACCTGGTAAAGTAAATGTTACTTATATCAATACATGTAATGAAAAAACAACTAAATCATTAAATGTAAATGTAGCTACATGTTCTGACCTAACGATCACAAATACAGTTAGCAATCCTACACCTAATTTTGGTGAGCAAATAACATTTACCGTAACGGTGAACAATGTTGGCGAAGGGAACTTTATAAATACGATAGTAAGCGAATTATTACCAAGCGGATTTGATTTAATAAGCGCTAGTACAACTGCAGGAACATATGATTTAACTACACAACTTTGGACAATTCCAACTCTAAATGCGGGACAAAGTGTTGTACTTACAATCGTTGCAGAAGTATTGCCAAGTGGTAATTATACAAACGTTGCAACTGTCGAAATTTCGACTCCTTTAGATGTTGATACATCAAATAATTCTGCATCAGTTACTGTTGTACCAGTTTGTTTAACAGTGTATAATGAATTTACTCCAAACAATGACGGAGCGAATGACCTTTTCAGAATTGATTGTATCGAATCATATCCAAACAACGAGTTGAAAGTATATAACAGATACGGTTCATTAGTATATAGTAAACAACATTATGAAAATGATTGGGACGGAACTGCCAATGTATCAGGAGTTATTAATAGAGGAGATATGCTGCCAACAGGTACTTATTTTTATGTGATAACCATTGGAGATGGAACGGTTAAAAAAGGCTGGTTATCTATAATGAGATAATCTCTGTATTAATCATCTAATTAATTAAACTTAATAAGTATCGTTATGAAACTATATATAAAATCATTAGAAACGTATTTCATCCTAATATGTTCTTTTATTACATTTTGTGCCAGTGCACAACAGGATCCGGGGTACACACAATATATGTACAATACAATGTCGGTAAATCCAGCTTATGCTGGATCTACCGGAACATTAGAAGCAACTCTTTTGGGACGTTCTCAATGGGTAGGAATTGACGGAGCTCCAGAGACCCAGTCATTTTCTATACACTCACCGCTTAGAAACGAGAATATTGGTTTAGGATTAAGTGTCGTAAATGACAAAATTGGTCCATCAAACGAATTGTATCTGGACGGAAACTTTGCTTATTCAATTCCGTTAGGATATGATAAAAGATTAGCGTTTGGTCTTAAAGCAGGTATGAGAATGTTGAATATCGATTGGTCTAAGGGTAGATATTACAATAATAATGATGTTTTGTTAAATCAAAACATTAATAATCAAATGAAATTGGCTGTTGGAGCCGGAGTTTACTATTATACAGATAGATGGTATGTAGGATTTTCAATTCCAAGCTTTATTCAAAATGATTATTACGATGATGTTCAGGAATCTATAGATTATGATCGTTTGCATTATTATTTAATGGGAGGTTATGTTTTTGATTTGAATCCGAATTTAAAATTCAAGCCGGCATTTTTAGTAAAAGCAGTAAATGGAGCGCCACTTACTGCTGATATATCAGCAAACTTTATGATTGCAGAAAAATTTGTACTCGGTGCTTCTTATCGAACAGATGATTCCGTGAGTGCTTTACTGGGTTTTCAAATATCCAGAAGTTTTTATGCCGGATATGCTTTTGATTATACTGTAAGCGATTTGACCAAATACAATGACGGTACACACGAAATCGTCTTGCGTTATCAATTTACTAAAAATCAAAGTAAAATCAAATCTCCTCGATTCTTCTAAAATATAAAACTTATGAAAAAATTATATATCCTTAGTTTGCTATTGAGTTTTACATTTGGTTTTGCTCAAAAGACTAATTTAAAAAAGGCCGATGCTTTGTTTAAAAACTATTCTTATGTAGACGCTTCAAAAGCTTACGAAGAATGTTTACAAAACATCGAAAATCCATCGGCTCAAACGATAAAAAATGCCGCAGATTCGTATTATTTTATTTCTGATGCAAGAAATGCACTTAAATGGTACAAAAGATTATACGAAGTACAAGGCAATAATTTAACCGATATTTATTACCTGCGTTATATCCAGTCGATGAAAGCCGTAATGGATTATGATGACGCAGATAAAATCACAAAAGAGTATCTAAACAAAAAAGGAGATCAAAAAGAGATCAGTCATTATGTTACCCAAAAAAAACAATTGGATAGCTTAAGAAAGGCAAAATCTCTTTACTCTATTAAAAACTTAGATATCAATACCAGTAAATCAGATTTTGGAGCCACTTTCTATCAGGATCGTATCGTATTTACATCCGCCAGAGATACTACAAATTTTGGAGATAAACTGTATAACTGGAACAATCAGCCGTTTCTAAATTTATATATAGCAGAACGAAATCCTGCTGACGGAAGTTTGTTTAATGACAACCTGTTTATGCCAAATGTTATGACCAAGTATCACGAGGCAACAGCAAGTTTTGATGCCAGCGGAAAAACGATTTATTATTCGTCGAACATTATTAAGAAGAAAAAGTTAGTAATAGATCAAAACAAAGTCAATAACTTTCAAATTCTTAAAGGTTCAATTGTAAACGGAAAAGTAGAAAACCCTCAAAAAGTGTTCTTTGATAATGATGATTATTCTGTAGGGCATCCTTCTTTAAGCGATGACGGACAATTGCTTTTCTTTGCTTCAGATATGCCTGGAGGTTATGGTGAAACCGATTTGTATGTAGTTAAAATTGCAGATGACGGAACGATGAGTTCACCTCAAAATCTGGGACCAAAAATTAATACAATTGGTAATGACCTTTTTCCATTTTTTCGTAACGGAATACTTTATTTTTCTTCAGACGGACATTATGGTTTAGGAGATCTCGATGTATACCAAAGTAAATTTCTGGCAGACGGAACCTTCTCTACACCTATAAATCTTGGAGCGCCAATAAACAGCAACAAAGACGATTTTACTTTTGTTATTGATAAAACAGGAGCTTATGGTTATGTATCTTCAAACAGAGCTGGAGGTAAAGGCGATGATGACATTTATTCTTTTGTAAAAGGAGAACCGGTTTGTAATCAGAATATTTCAGGAAAAGCATTCGATCACAAATCAAAATTGCCAATAACAGATGTTACCATTGTAGCTTACAATTCGTATAACGAGATATTGGCAGAGACAAAAACGAACTACGAAGGAAAATATGCTGTAACAGTACCTTGTAATAAAGCAGTTCGGTTAGTGGCTTCTAAAACAAATTATAGCAACGACGAAAAAACAGTCGAAACTACAAAAGAAAACGAAGCAGAAATTACCGATGTTAATTTCGAACTAAGCAATTATGATGATCTGGTAGTAAAGAAAAAAGGAGTAGAAAAAGTAGATGTTAACCCAATTTATTTTGACTATAACAAATTTGATATAACACCATCAGCAGTTGATGAGTTGGCCAAAGTAGTTTTTATTATGAGAAAGTTTCCTAACATTCGTATCAAAATCGAGTCTCATACAGATTCTCGAGGAAAAGATGCTTATAACCTGAAACTTTCAGACAACAGAGCCAAATCGACACGTGATTACATTGTAGCACAAGGTATTGATCCTTCAAGAATAGAAAGCGCAATTGGTTATGGAGAAACACGATTAGTTAATAAATGTAAAAATGGAGTAAAATGTACCGAAGAAGAACATTTATTAAACAGACGATCAGACTTTATCATTATTCAGAAATAGTTTTATGATTCTATTCCTGTAATTTGGGGATTACCAGAATAAAAACATAAAACGAAGAAACCATTTGGAAGTTGGTTTTGTTTAATTCTTTTTAAGAATAATGGGCAAGAAGAAAATCAAGTTGCATCGTTTTGCAGCTTGATTTTTGATTTTATAAAAGTTTTGTTTTTTACTGTTTTTGAACAAAAATAATCCTAATTTTGATGTTCAGTTATTCTAAATCACAACCTTCAGCATTTTAATATTATATGAGTATTCAAGAAACAATTCAGACTTTAAGAGACGAACTTAATCAACATAACTACAACTATTACGTGTTAGATAATGCCACAATTTCTGATTACGATTTTGATATAAAACTAAAAGAACTTCAGGATTTAGAAAATAAACATCCCGAATTTTTTGACGAACATTCGCCAACGCAGCGAGTAGGAGGAATGGTTACCAAAAATTTCAAAACCATAGCACATCAATACCGCATGTATTCTTTGGATAATTCTTATTCAAAAGAAGATTTACTGGATTGGGAAAACCGAATTCAGAAAGTTCTCGGAAACGTGAATTTGCAATATACCTGCGAATTAAAATACGACGGAGCATCGATAAGTATTACTTACGAAAACGGAAAATTAGTACAGGCTTTAACTCGTGGTGATGGTTTTCAGGGTGATGACGTTACCAGCAACATCAAAACAATCCGATCAATTCCTTTACAGTTAAAAGGAAATTATCCTGAAAAATTTGATATCCGAGGCGAAATTATTTTGCCATTTGCCGGTTTTGAAAAAATGAATCAGGAATTAATCGAAATAGGAGAAACGCCTTATTCGAACCCAAGAAATACAGCTTCAGGAAGTTTAAAATTGCAAGACAGTGCTGAGGTGGCAAAACGTCCTTTAGAATGTTTATTGTATTTTGTTAGTGGAAATAATTTGCCTTTTTCGTCGCAGTACGAAGGATTAGAATCTGCCAGAAAATGGGGATTCAAAGTACCAACCGAAGCAAAATTAGTCAACAATATGCAGGAAGTTTTTGACTTCATTGATTATTGGGATGTACACCGCCATAATTTACCTTATGAAACCGATGGAGTTGTTGTAAAAGTAAACAGCATTCAATACCAGGAAGAATTAGGATATACCGCAAAATCACCTCGTTGGGCAATTGCATACAAATTCAAATCAGAGCAGGTTTCGACCCAATTAAATTCGATTACCTATCAAGTTGGGCGTACCGGAGCCATAACGCCAGTTGCTAATTTAGCGCCCGTACAATTGGCAGGAACAATTGTAAAAAGAGCTTCTTTACACAACGCAGACCAAATAGAAAAATTAGATATTAGAATAAATGATACCGTTTTTGTTGAAAAAGGAGGAGAAATTATTCCTAAAATCATCGCAGTAGATTTATCAAAACGCCCTGAAAACTCAGAGCCAACAAAATATATAACACATTGTCCAATTTGCGAAACTGAATTAGAAAGAAACGCAGGAGAGGCCAATCATTACTGTCCTAATTTTTACGGATGTCCTCCGCAGATTATAGGTAGAATCCAGCATTATATATCAAGAAAAGCAATGGATATTGAAGGTTTGGGAGGCGAAACAGTAGCTTTACTTTTCAAGAATGGTCTGGTACATAATTATGCCGATTTATACGAATTAAAAGTAGAAGATATTTTGCACCTGGAAAGAATGGCGCAAAAATCTGCTGAAAATCTGGTAAAAGGTGTAGAAAAATCAAAAGAGATTCCGTTCGAAAGTGTTTTGTTTGCACTCGGAATTCGTTTTGTTGGAGAAACTGTGGCCAAAAAATTAGCCAAGCATTATAAAAATATCGATGCACTAAGCAAAGCCTCTCTAATAGATTTGATCCTGGTAGATGAAATCGGGGAAAGAATTGCCAAAAGTGTAATTGAGTTCTTTGAAAACGAGGAAAATCAAAAAATCATTGAACGCTTAAAAAGTTACGGAGTTCAATTTGAAATTATCGAAAAAATCAACCCAAATGCTACTGAAAAATTCATCGGACAAACATTTGTCGTTTCCGGTGTTTTTACTCAATTTTCGAGAGATGAACTAAAAAAAGCCATCGAAGATAATGGAGGTAAAGTAGGAAGTTCAATTTCTGCAAAAACTGATTTTGTAGTGGCAGGCGATAATATGGGGCCCGCAAAATTAGAAAAAGCTAATAAATTAAATATTCCTATATTGTCTGAGGAAGATTTTATAAACAAATTAAATGAAAGCGAATAAACCGTCTTTGATTTTATTCTTTTTAGCATTACTGTGTACAATTATATTCGATTGTACACAACAAGATTTTTTTGCGCTCTATGCCAAAGCCGTAGTTCTTCCGGCAATATTTATTTATTTTTTAATAAGCAATGAGTTTAAAATAGGTAAAACCGAAAGTTTAATATTTCTGTTTTGCTTTATAGGTCAGGTCTTCGATTTAATGGATGTTGAGGTCTCTGAAATTGGAGGCGTAATCTGTTTTCTTGCAGTTTATCTTTTATTGATAAAACTTTTTGTACAAGATCATGAAAAAATAAAACTGGCAAAAAAAGATATTTTGCCAGTTTCTATTGTAATTATATTTATTGTCTATTTGCTCGTTTCTGTATTAAGTTTACAGTTCGACAATATGAAGAAGTTTAATTTTTTATATACTTTTTACGGAATTGTCCTCGGTGTCTTAAGTTTTTTTTCATTTGTAAACTATATAACAAAAGGAACACATATAGCATTATTAATGTCACTTATGGCCATTAGTTATATCTTTTCGGATATATTCTATATCTTCAACGAATACTTTTCGTACTCCGTTGTTTTGGTTTTAATTCGGGATATAACACAAATTTTGGCCTATTTCTTTATGGTAGAATATTTCTTAGAAAAAGCCAAAATTCATAAAAAGCCATTATACAATAATTGATCTTCCCTGATTGCTGTGTGCTTTATCTTTATCAAAATAAAAGTCAATTCGGCCTAAATTTATTCCGTAACAACCTACTTGGTTTACTAATACATCTTGTCCCGCTTTGTTTTTTACAATCGTAGGCTTATCTAAAAAAGTATGAGTATGTCCGCCAATGATTAAATCAATATCCTGAGTTAATTCAGCCAGTTTTAGATCACAAATCTTAGAGGCATCATCTTTGTATTTGTATCCTATGTGCGAAAGACAAATTACTAAATCGCATTTTTCTTCCTTTTTTAATAATTGCGTCATATCCTGAGCAATTTCTACCGGATCATTATAAACAGTTTCCTTATACAATTGTTTATCCACTAAACCTGCAAGTTCAATACCTAAACCAAAAACACCAACCTTAATTCCGTTTTTGTTAAAGATCTTATACGGTTTTACAAGTCCGTTCATGACTGTATTTTTAAAGTCATAATTAGAATTGATAAATTCAAAAGTAGCGTGAGGCATTTGAGCGTATAAACCATCGAGACCATTATCAAAATCATGATTTCCTATAGTCGATGCATCGTATTTCATCATACTCATCAACTTAAATTCAAGTTCTCCACCATAATAATTAAAGTACGGCGTTCCCTGAAAAATATCTCCCGCATCTAATAAAAGAACATTTGGGTTTTCCTTACGAATCGTTTCTATAAGAGCAGCTCTTCGCGATACACCACCTTTATTTGGGTTACGAGGATCATCAGCCGGAAACGGATCAATATGGCTGTGAACATCATTAGTATGTAAAATAGTTAAGTGCTTAATATCGTTGGTTTCAAAACTGCTCAATGACAAACCTAAGCTTAATAAAGCGGTACCTGCAGCAGTTTTTTCGATAAATTCTCTTCTTTTCATTTTATATATTTTTTGCGGAAACGATATTTTATTTTGTTATTTTTTTACCACCGATTAAAAAGATTAGCACAGATTTTTTAATCTTTTTAATCCTTTAATCTGTGGCTAAAACTTTTTACGCGCACAGAAATGATTTGTTTTTTAATTCTAAATATGTGCCTGGTCTTTTTACTCTTCTGTAATTCTGATATTTTTTGCTACCGGAATCGTATCAACTTCTTTAAAATAATCGATCAGTACATTTCGAAGTTTATAATTCAGGTCATATTTTTCAACACCTTTAGCGAAAAAAGTCATGCTGTCTCCACCATTAGCTAAATAATCATTGGTAGCCACATAATAAATCTTGTTCACATCAAGAGGTTTTCCCTGAATTAAAATATTCTTAGCTTTATTATCTTTTGTAATTGTAAATGTCATTCCTGATAAAGGCTGAGGTTTTCTCTCCTTAATAATATAAGCGGCAATTTCAAGAACTTGCTCTCCTTTTAAACCTATCACAACAAGATTGTTTTCAAAAGGCATAATTTCAAAAGCAGTTCTTGTTGTTACATTTCCTTTTGGTAAAATAGCACGAATTCCGCCATGGTTTAAAAGACAAAAGTCAATTGTTTTTTTCTCTCGCGCTTTAAAAACAAGATTTCCTCTTTCTACACAAACATCAGCTAATAAGCTACCAATACTGGTTTGCCATTTTCCTGTACTCTTATCCAAAGTTTCCGGACAGTACGCTAAAATGCTGTCTAAGTCTTTATTAATATGATCGCGATAAGGCTTGATGAATTTTTCGATTGCTGGAGTTTCAGCGTCTTTTTCCGTGATCGGAAGTTGTTTTCCTTCTATCTTCGTCAGATTGTAATTTTTCTGACTGCAAGAAGTTATAAAAAAAAGTGTTAAGAATATAACAAAAAGTTTTAAAAATCCGTTATACTTTTTTAGTTTTACCATCTTAAATGCGACTTAAATAATTAATTTTGTAATCTGGCAAAAGTACTATGTTTTTAAATTATATAAAGGAATTTTTTGTAAAAAAAACATTAAATAAAAACTTGAATAATTTCAAAAACGAAGTCTTTACCAGTAATATACAAACAATTGGTTTACTGATCGATGAAAGTGCTTTTGAGCATTCAAAAGATTTGATAAACGAGCTGGTTCTGCAGGGTATTGCTCCTCAGAACATAAAAGTTGTGGCGTATAGAAGTAAATTTAAAGAAAAAGAAACGTATTCGATCCCTACATTTGGTAACAAACATATCAATTGGAACGGAGAAATTACCGAAGCTTTTTTGAATGAATTTATAGCGACAGAATTTGATCTTTTGATTAGTTATTATGATATCGAAACTGCAATTTTGATGATGATAACCAACCAGTCGAAAGCCAGATTTAAAGTGGGATTTGCATCTGTAGATAAAAAATTAAATCGATGGATGATCGATACCACGATACAGAATTATAAACTTTTCGTTTTCGAATTGTTCAAGTATTTAAAGAGTATAAAATAAAAATATAAATTAGAATATGCAATCATTAATAGGAACTGGTGTTGCTCTTGTAACTCCATTTAAAAAAGACTTTTCAATAGATATCGAAGCTTTACAGCGTATCGTTAATTTTTCGATTGACGGAGGAGTTGAATATCTTGTGGTTATGGGTACAACAGCAGAAAATGCTACCTTGACACAAGCCGAAAAAGAATTGGTTATTACTACTGTAATCAATACAAATAAAGGAAGGTTACCACTAGTTCTTGGAGTTGGAGGTAATAATACGATGCAAATTGTTGAGGAATTAAAAACAGGAGATTTTTCAGCTTTTGAAGCGATTCTTTCTGTTTCTCCTTATTATAATAAACCAACACAAGAAGGAATATATCAGCATTTTAAAGCAATTGCAGAAGCTTCTCCAATTCCGGTCATTTTATATAATGTTCCTGGAAGAACTTCAAGCAATATGTTGCCTTCTACAGTAATTCGTTTAGCAAATGATTTTAAAAATGTTGTTGCTATAAAAGAAGCTGCAGGTGATTTGATACAAGCGATGCAAATAATAAAAAATGCACCAAAAGATTTTCTTGTAATTTCAGGAGATGATATGATTGCTTTACCAATTGTTTTAGCCGGTGGAGCAGGTGTAATTTCGGTTATTGGGCAAGGTTTTCCAAAAGAATTTTCAGAAATGATTCGTTTAGGATTAAATAAAAAGGTAAATGAAGCGTTTAAAACACAATACTTTTTATCAGATTGTATTGATATGATTTTTGAGCAGGGAAATCCAGCGGGAATCAAACAAGTCTTTCAAGCCCTTGGTATTGCTGAGAACACAGTACGTTTGCCTTTAGTAAGCGTTGATGATTCGTTAGCAAACCGATTGAATGAATTTGTAAAAAACAGCATAAAATAAGAGTGAGATTGCCGGTATTTTAATATACCAAAAAATATTTTGTAGTAGCTAAATTAATAACTAAATTTGCCACCGGAACTTCGGTGTGATTTTGCTTTGGCATAATTGTCTAAGAAATCATAATAAAAGTAAGAAAATGAAAAAAATAGTATCTCTATTAATTGTTGTTGTCCTTTTTTGTTCTTGTAGTGAATATCAAAAAGCATTAAAAAATGAAGATGTTGCGGCTAAATTTGAAGTAGCAACAAAAATGTACGAGGCAGGAAAGTATTCAAAAGCCATTCGTCTTTTTGAGCAATTAGCGCCTTCTTACAGAGGGAAACCTCAGGCAGAGAAACTTTTTTATATGTTTTCGCAATCTTATTATAAATCAAAACAATACTATTTAGCAGGCTATCAGTTTGAAAGCTTTGTTTCAGGATATCCTCGAAGCGAAAAAGTACAGGAAGCTGCTTTTTTAGGCGCTTACAGTTATTCAAAACTTGCTCCTGTATATAGTTTAGATCAAACAGATACTCAAAAAGCATTAGAGAAATTACAAGCTTTTATTGATAATTATCCAAATTCAGAATACATCGCACAGGCAAACGAATCTGTGAAAATCCTGAACGGAAAACTAGAGAAAAAAGCATACGAAAACGCAAAAGGGTACAATACGATTTCAGATTACAAATCAGCATTAGTTGCATTTGATAACTTTATTGCTGATTTCCCTGGAACACCTTTTAAAGAAGATGCGCTTTTTTACAAATACGATTCGGCATATAAATTAGCGATAAACAGTATTCCTTCAAAAATGGAAGAACGTTTAAATGTAGCCAAAGTAGCTTACGGTAACTTGATTAAGTTTAATAGTGCTACTAAATACAAAGTACAGGCAGACGAAATGAATGCCAGAGTTGAAACAGATTTACAAAAATTTACTAAATAAAATAAAGTCATGGATTTAAAAAAGACGAATGCTCCTGTAAATACAATAACTTACAATAAAACAGTTATTGAAGAGCCAACAGGAAATGTGTATGAAGCAATTACCATTATGGCTAAAAGAGCAAATCAAATTAATTCTGAAATTAAAAAAGAATTAACTGAGAAATTAGAAGAGTTTGCTACTTACAATGACAGTCTTGAAGAAGTTTTTGAAAATAAAGAACAAATTGAAGTTTCTAAATTTTACGAAAAATTACCAAAACCACACGCTTTAGCAGTTCAGGAATGGTTAGACGGTAAAACTTACCACAGAAGTTCAAATAAATAATATATAGTATAATGTCAGTTTTAAACGGGAAGAAAATTTTACTGGGTGTTTCTGGTGGAATTGCAGCCTATAAAACAGCCTCATTAGTACGACTTTTTATAAAAGCAGGTGCACATGTCCAAGTGATAATGACACCTGCTTCTAAGGATTTTGTAACTCCACTTACGTTATCTACGTTATCAAAAAATCCTGTATATTCAAGTTTCTTTAATCAGGATGATGAAGATGCTGTCTGGAACAATCACGTTGATCTGGCTCTTTGGGCTGATTTAATGATAATTGCTCCTGCAACAGCAAATACATTGTCTAAAATGACAACAGGAAACTGTGATAATCTCTTAATCGCTACTTATTTATCGGCTAAATGTCCTGTTTACTTTGCTCCGGCAATGGATTTGGATATGTACAAACATCCTTCAACATTATCCAGTTTTGCTGCTTTAAAACAGTTTGGTAATGTGATGATTCCTGCTGAAAGCGGAGAATTAGCAAGCGGTTTGTCAGGTGAGGGCAGAATGGCTGAACCTGAGAATATTATAGCTTTTCTTGAAGCTGATTTAGAAAGTAAATTACCTCTTAAAGGAAAAAAAATACTAATTACTGCCGGGCCAACATACGAAGCGATAGATCCTGTACGTTTTATAGGAAATCATTCCTCAGGAAAAATGGGTTTTGATATAGCTCATGAAGCAGCTAATCTTGGTGCAGAAGTGATTCTGGTTTCAGGACCAACCCATTATAAAGCTAAAAACAGCCTGGTTAAAGTGGTCGATGTAATTTCGGCTCAGGATATGTATGATGCATGTCATTTGTATTTTAATGATGTAGATGTTGCTATTGCAGCAGCGGCAGTAGCAGATTACAGACCTAAAGTAGTAGCTTTACAAAAGATTAAAAAAGCGGCAGATGATTTTTCGATCGAACTCGAAAAAACTAAAGATATTTTGGCATCGCTGGGAGCAATTAAAAAAAATCAGTTTTTAATTGGGTTTGCTTTAGAGACTGAAAATGAAATTGAAAATGCTAAGTTGAAAATTCAGAAAAAAAACTTAGATTTGATTGTTTTAAATTCCTTACAAGATGAAGGCGCCGGTTTTAAAAAAGAAACCAATAAAGTAACTTTTATTGATCATAATTTTGAAATCGAACCAATGGAATTAAAATCAAAAGAATCTGTTGCTGTTGATATTTTAAACAAAGTGATTTTGCATTTTTCGAAGTCATAAGGATTTATAATAAAAACGAATGGCAGGAATAGTAAATCTATTGTAGCTAAAACCAAATAGTATCGTTCGCATGAATAAAATAGTTACCCTTTTAGTATTTTTATTTTTTGGCTTTACACAAGCGCAACAGTTAAATTGTACTGTAACTATTAATACAGAAAGACTGCCCAATGCCAATCAGCAAGTTTTTAAAACGCTTCAAAGTTCTTTGTCGGAATTTGTTAATAAAACAGACTGGACCGGATCAGTTTTAAAACAAAACGAACGAATCAATTGTTCAATGTATATTACATTGTCTTCTGGAGGTTCGAATCAGTTTACAGGTACGATTCAGGTGCAGTCATCCCGATTGATTTTTAATTCGACATATTCATCGCCTGTTTTAAATTACAACGATAAAGACTTTAATTTTCAATACACAGAATACGAGCCTTTGCTATTTAATCCGTCTACTTTTGAGTCTAATTTAGTATCTGTAGTATCTTTTTATAGCTATATAATTTTAGCCATGGATGCTGATACTTTTCAAATGGGAGCAGGAAATCAATATCTTGAAACAGCTCAGAATATTGCCAGCGTTGCACAACAAGGTGGGTCGAAAGGCTGGAGCCAATCTGACGGACTTCAGAATCGTTATTATTTAATAAATGATATGGCCTCGCCAATGTATAGTGATTTGCGTCAGGTAATGTATGCATATCACACCGGTTTAGACGGAATGAGTCTTGATTTAAAAGCATCAAAAGAAAAAATTAAAAACGCCATAATGATTATTGGGAAACTGAATTCAGTTAAACCAAATGCCTTTTTAACCAGAGTCTTTTTTGATGCAAAATCAGATGAAATCGTTTCTATTTTTTCAGGAGGGCCTAGTATTCCGGTTGGGGATTTAATAGATGTGCTGAATAAAGTATCGCCTCTGAATTCTACTAAATGGTCTCAGATTAAATTTTAAATTGATTCTTTTCTCAATTTTACTATCTTACTAACTTTTATATTTATACAATTTCTTTATGATAACGTCCTTGTCAATTAAAAACTATGCCCTGATTGAAAAACTTACTATAGATTTTTCAAGAGGTTTTTCTATAATTACAGGTGAAACGGGTGCTGGTAAATCGATTATACTAGGAGCGATAGGATTGGTTTTAGGAAAAAGAGCCGATTTAACATCATTAAAAAATAAAGAAGAAAAATGTGTTATTGAAGCGCATTTTGAAATATCAAAATACAATCTTAAAGAGTTTTTTGAAGTAAATGATCTCGATTATGAAGATGAAACCATCATTCGAAGAGAAATTTTGCCTTCAGGAAAATCCCGTGCGTTTATAAATGATAGTCCTGTAAATCTTCAGGAGTTACAAGATTTAAGTTTATTTTTGATTGATATACATTCGCAGCAACAAACTCAGGAACTTTCTGATGAAGGAGTTCAGTTTAAAATAATCGATGCTATTGCTAATAATTTTGATACCATTCAGTCGTATCAAAAAGCATTAAAATCGTATAAAGCAGATAAGTCAAAATTAAATGCTTTATTAAAAAAACAAAGTGATTCAGGAAAAGAGCAGGAGTATAATACTTTTTTGTTGAACGAATTAGTATCAGCCAAATTAAAATCTGGCGAGCAGGAAGAATTAGAAACTGACTTTGAGAAATTAAATAACGTTGAAATTATAAAAGAAGCAATTGACAAATCTCTTGTAATTGCAAACGAAGAACAATTTGGAGTTTTTCATAATCTTAATGAAATTAAAACTTCACTACAAAAAATCGCCCTTTTTTCTCCTGAATATCAAAGTATATTCGAAAGAATTACAAGTCTCGCAATTGAATTTGATGATGTTTCTAAAGAATTGCAAAATGCTTCAGAAAAATTATTAAATGATCCTGTGCAATTAGAATTTGTGAGTCAGAAATTACAATTGATTTACAATTTGCAAAAGAAACATCAGGTAAGTTCTGTTGATGAATTGATTGAAATTCAAGCCAATTTAGGAAATACATTATTAGAACTTGATAATATCGAGGAAGAAATCGCTTCATTATCAAAAGCAATAGAGCAAAAAGCAGAAGAATTAGATGCTTTTTCGGCTACAATTCATCAAAATAGAACAAAAGCAATTCCGGTTTTATCTCAAAAACTGATTTCGATTTTAGAAACTTTAGGAATGCCAAACGTTCGTTTTAATATGGAGCTGTTGCCGTCTGAAACCTATTTTCAAAATGGTAAAGATGAACTGCAATTTTTATTCTCTGCAAACAAAGGGACTGATTTTGGTTTACTGAAAAAAGTCGCTTCAGGAGGAGAGATGTCACGTATTATGCTGGCTGTTAAAGCAATTTTAGCACAATATTCTAAATTACCAACTTTAATTTTTGACGAGATAGATACGGGAGTTTCCGGAGAAATTGCAATCAGAATGGGGGAGATCATGAAAGAAATGAGTGCTACAATGCAAATTTTTGCCATAACGCATTTACCGCAAATAGCAGCAAAAGGAGATTCTCATTTTAAAGTTTTCAAATCTACTGTAGACGATGATACACAATCAGAGCTAAAGCTATTGTCTCAGGACGAAAGAGTTATAGAAATTGCTCAAATGTTATCAGGAGCAGTTGTTTCTGATTCCGCTTTAAATCATGCTAAAGCCTTGTTGAACTAAAGAAATAATTTATATTTGTCAACTCAAAGCTAATTAAACAAACGTAAATAAGTTAGTCAATATATCGTAATGGTAGAGTAACCCAATCAACGAATAAATAGAAAAATATGATTATAGAACCTAGAATGAGAGGATTTATTTGCTTGACTGCACACCCAAAAGGCAGCGAGCAAAATGTTAAAAATCAAATAGAATACATAAAATCAAAAGGTTCAATTGCCGGTGCTAAAAAAGTATTGGTTATTGGTGCTTCAACAGGTTTTGGATTAGCTTCAAGAATTACAAGTGCTTTTGGATCTGATGCTGCAACTATTGGAGTGTTTTTTGAAAAACCACCGGTTGAAGGAAAAACAGCTTCTCCAGGATGGTATAATTCTGCTGCATTTGAAACAGAAGCTCACAAAGCAGGTTTATATGCAAAAAGTATTAACGGAGATGCTTTTTCTAATGAAATAAAAAGACAGACTTTAGATTTAATCAAAGCTGATTTAGGTCAGGTTGATCTTGTAATCTACAGTTTAGCATCACCAGTTCGTCAACATCCGGTAACAGGAGTTTTGCATCGTTCGGTTTTAAAACCAATCGGGCAAACTTTTACCAATAAAACAGTAGATTTTCATACAGGAAATGTTACAGAAGTTTCTATTGCTCCGGCAAACGAAGAAGATATCGAGAATACAGTGGCAGTAATGGGAGGTGAAGATTGGGCTATGTGGATTGATGCTTTAAAAGCAGAGAATTTATTGGCAGATGGAGCTACAACAGTTGCTTATTCTTATATCGGGCCATCATTGACAGAAGCAGTTTACCGTAAAGGTACAATTGGTTGTGCAAAAGATCATTTAGAGGCTACAGCATTCTCTATCACAGATAGTTTAGAGTCTATTGGAGGAAAAGCATATGTTTCTGTAAACAAAGCATTAGTTACACAAGCAAGTTCTGCAATTCCGGTTATTCCATTATATATTTCTCTTTTATATAAAATTATGAAAGAAGAAGGTATTCACGAAGGTTGTATTGAGCAAATCCAACGTTTGTTTCAGGACAGATTATACAACGGATCTGAAGTTCCTGTAGACGAAAAAGGAAGAATCAGAATCGACGATTGGGAAATGCGTGATGATGTTCAGGAAAAAGTGGCTAAACTTTGGTTAGAAGCTACAACTGAAACATTGCCGGAAATTGGAGATTTAGCAGGATACAGAAACGATTTCTTAAATCTTTTCGGGTTTGAATTTGTTGGAGTAGATTACAAAGCAGATACAAATGAAGTTGTTGAGATCGAAAGCATCAAATAGATAAAGAAATTATAATAAAATGAAAAAACCATCAACCAAAAGTTGATGGTTTTTTTATGAATATAGCATATCTTTGTTAAAATTTTGAATTTAATAATTGCCACTTTAATACCGCACATCCCGTTATGATTTTTTCTTTAATTATACCCGTGTATAATCGTCCAGATGAAGTTGATGAACTTTTAGAAAGTCTGTCTAAATCTGATTATAATGAAGCTTTTGAAATTGTTCTAGTTGAAGACGGATCATCTATACCATGCAAAGATGTAGTGATGACCTATCAGGGTAAATTGAACATTTCGTACTATTTTAAGCCGAATTCAGGACCTGGAGATTCAAGAAATTTTGGAATGCAAAAAGCGCGAGGTGATTATTTTATCATTTTCGATTCAGATTGTATCATTCCGTCTCAATATTTAACCGAAGTGCGAAAAGCTTTAGACGCTGATTATGTAGACTGTTTTGGCGGACCGGATAAAGCATTAGACAGTTTCTCAGATATTCAGAAAGCGATTAATTTTGCTATGACTTCTTTCCTGACAACAGGAGGAATTCGTGGTGGCTCTGAAAAGATCAATAAATTCCAGCCAAGAAGTTTCAACATGGGAATTTCAAAAAAGGCATTTGAAGCATCAAAAGGCTTCGGAAACATACATCCCGGCGAAGATCCTGACCTTTCTATTCGTTTATGGAACCTGGGATTCGAAACCAGGTTATTTCCAGAGGCATATGTTTATCATAAACGTAGAATCGACTGGGAAAAATTTTCAGTTCAGGTAAATAAATTCGGGATCGCAAGACCAATATTAAATAGTTGGTATCCAGAACATAATAAGCTTACGTTCTTCTTTCCTACTGTTTTTATACTAGGGTTATTATTAGCTTTTTTACTATTAATTTTCAATATTGATATTTTATTACAATTATATTTTGTATATTTCGTTATTATTTTTCTTACATCAAGTATTAAAAATAGAAGTATTAAAATTGGATACTTATCTGTAATAGCAGTTTGGAAGCAGTTCTATGGTTACGGAACAGGATTTTTAAAATCGTTCGTAAAAATTATTCTTTTAAAGAAAAAACCACAAGAAGCATTTCCTCGTATGTTTTTTAAAGTATAATATGACTAAAGTTATTGGTTTAACAGGTGGAATTGGAAGTGGAAAAACCACCATTGCAAATTATTTTGCATTAATGGGTATTCCGGTTTACATTGCTGATGATGAAGCCAAAAAAGTAATGCAATCAGAAAATATTGTACAACAAATAAAAACAACATTTGGCGATTCTATTTTTGAAAATGATATTTTAAACAGAGCAAAGCTAGCTGAAATTGTTTTTAATAATGCCGATAAATTAGCACAACTAAATGCTATTGTTCATCCCGCTGTAAAAAGCGATTTTGAATTATGGCTGCAGGAAAATAAAAATCATGACTATGTTATTTATGAAGCCGCAATTTTGTTCGAAAGCGGTCGTTATAAAGAATGTGATGTAATTATAACCGTTACCGCACCGGAACAAATTAGAATCGAAAGAGTTGTGAAGCGGGATAATACCACACGTGAACAAGTTTTAAGTAGAATGAAAATGCAATGGAATGACGAAAAAAGAATTTCTTTGAGCAATTTTGTAATTAATAACAGTAATCTTAAAATTGCTAAAGAAGAAGTTGTTAAAATTCTTAAAATTTTAAATATAAAACAAAATCAGTCTTAAATGTTAATATTTGGTTAATGTATTATTTAGTATATTGTTAAAATATTAATTTTGTTTCGATGAATAAATTATTTTTTAGAATACTTGTTTTATTGATGAGTTTGTCCTTAATAGGGATTATTCTGGTGCAGGTATATTGGTTCAACTCTTCATTTAAAAACAATGATGAGCAGTTTAAATACCACGTAACACAAGTAATTGGTAATGTTGCTGATAAACTTGAACAACAAGAGGAATACAGTTTCTATGACAAATACAACCGTATAAAAGACAGTACCGGTAAAACTCCAAAAAAAGAAGATTTATTAGAAGTTCTCTACGTTCAGAGAAATACAAAAACAAATAAAACAATTGTATATTCTAACACACTTACGTCTGAAGATTACGATATAAACGGAGCGCTATTTAATAAAAAATTTAGCAGCGAAAGATTTAAAAACTTTAGTTCAAAAAGAGTAACAGAAGTCTACAATAACAATAATTCAATCGATAATAATGGTTTAGGACAAAGTATTATTCCTGATCTAAGAATTGAAAAATCAGGTAGTTTAGATATTTTAAATAAAGTTCAGCAGCAAATTCAGTATAAAGATATTGCTTCACTAACACCTATAGAAGGAAGAATTACAAAAGATAAGCTTCAAAGACTTTTAAAGAAAGAATTAGAAGAATATGGTGTAAAAACCAAATTTGAATACGGAGTTCTTAACAGTGGGCTTGCAACAAAAGTAAAATCTGACGGATTTCACTACGATAAAGATGCAAGTTATCATGTACCAATTTATACAGACAACGAAGGAAATAGCAAATACGAGTTATTCATTACGTTTCCTCATAAAAAGAAATTTTTATTGTCTGAATTGTTGAGCATTACAATATTGTCAATAATTTTTACATTAATTATTATAGTTGCCTATACCAGTGCGTTGAATCAATTGTTGCGTCAAAAACATATTTCTGAAATCAAAACAGATTTTATAAATAATATGACACACGAGTTTAAGACTCCAATTGCAACCATAAATTTAGCACTTGATGCAATTAAGAATCCTAAAATTATTGAAGATAAAGAAAAAGTATTTCGATATCTGCAAATGATTCGGGACGAAAATAAAAGAATGCACGCTCAGGTTGAAAACGTTCTTCGTATTTCTAAATTAGAAAAAAGAGAATTAGATATTACAAAAGAGCCAACTGCAATTCACGATATAATTGATGATGCAATTGAGCACGTAAACTTAATTCTTGAAGATAGAAAAGGAACTGTTGTAAAGCATTATAATGCTGCAAGAACAACAAGTTTAATCAACGAAGTACATTTTACAAACGTGTTGGTTAATATTTTAGAAAACGCCATAAAATATTCGCCTGGAATTCCTGAAATAGAAATTTTTACAGAAAATGTCAAAGACATGATTCTGATAAAAGTAAAAGATAACGGTCTTGGTATGAGTAAAATTGCTCAAAAAAGAGTTTTTGAGAAGTTTTACAGAGAACATACAGGAGACTTACATAACGTAAAAGGACATGGTTTAGGCCTTGCTTATGTAAAAAGAATAGTAGAGGATCACAATGGTCAAGTATATGTTGAAAGCGAAAAAGGAAAAGGTAGCACCTTTATAATAAAAATACCATTAATAAATTAAAATATGGAAAATAATAACAAAAGAATACTTTTAGTAGAAGATGACCTTAATTTTGGGGCAGTTCTTAAAGATTATCTAATGTTAAATGACTTTGAAGTTACTTTAGCTAAAAACGGTATGGAAGGTTTCGAGAAATTCAAGAAAGATGTATATGATTTATGTATTCTTGATGTAATGATGCCTTATAAAGATGGTTATACTTTAGCCAAAGAAATTAGAGAAAAGAACAGCGAAGTGCCAATTATCTTCTTAACGGCAAAATCGATGAAAGAAGATGTGCTGAAAGGTTATAAAGCTGGTGCTGATGATTATTTGAATAAACCTTTTGATTCAGAAGTTTTATTGATGAAAATCAAAGCAATCATTCAAAGAAAATCTGCAGATACAAAAGCAGAACAAGTTCAGTTTGAGTTTAATATTGGTAAATTCCACTTAAATTCTAAACTTAGATTTTTAACGTTCGAAAATGACGAACCGATAAAATTATCTCCAAAAGAGAACGAATTGCTTAAAATGTTAATTCTTCATGAAAATGATTTAATGCCAAGAGAATTAGCTTTAACTAAAATCTGGAGAGATGATAACTACTTTACTTCAAGAAGTATGGACGTTTACATCGCTAAACTTAGAAAATATCTAAAAGCAGACGAAGATGTTGAAATCCTTAACATTCACGGTGAAGGTTTCAGATTAGTTGTTAAAAGCAAAGTAACAGAATAACAAAAAGTTCACCAAACTAAAAATATCAAAGCTCTGAGAAATCAGGGCTTTTTTTATGCTTAGTTTTTTTCAGATCACAATTATGCATAATCTTGTCATTTCGACGGAGGAGAAATCACACAAGAAATTCCGTATAGAAAGTCGCCAATCTTTGTCGATTTGCTAGTGTGATTTCTCCTCCGTCGAAATGACAAATACTGTGACAATAATTGGAATTTGGAATTTAATTTTTGATTTTTTATATAATTTGGAGCTATTTCCTGCTATCCGTTATATCTTTTTATCCGTGAAAAACGGATAAAAAGGATGCCGCTTCTATCAGGGCTAGGGCTTTAGTTTTCAGTTAGATAATATGGTTTTCCAGGATTCAAAAAACATACTGATTATTTTTTAGATGAATTTTCTTTAAAATAAATTTGGAAAATCAAAAAAGTATTCTGAATATTTGCACACGAAAAAAGTAATAACCCTTTAATAACGAAGAAAAATGTCTGTATTTACATTATCATTTCAGAGCTTCACATCAAACAAGTTTGGTGCAGCGCTTCTTCGTGGCCTATTTCAATCTTAGAAATTCATTTTTAGATATATAAAAAAGCCCGAAGACATTTAGTTTCGGGCTTTTTTTATTCTAGACACTTCAAATTTTCCCGAATAATCGATTTTATTATTTATCCGAATGGGTAAAATGTTATAGCCTGTTTTGGCTATTAATTTAATGCACTATAATTTTTTATGGAAAATTATACAGCAGAAGAGTATGCTTTGTGCTCTCGCTTTAAAAATAAAAGAACAAAGAAAAGATTAGTAAAAGAAGATTTTGAAAAACAATTAATTCAGTTAAGAAAGCTTGAAGTTGAACTTTGGAAAAAACGACAGAATCTGCCATTAGTTCCTTTAGCAACGCCTTATCAAAAAGGTTGGGAACGCAGTTTTGTGTTAAGAGAAGATATAGTAAGATCAAACGAAGCTGCTTTTTACAAAACATTGCTGGAGAAGATAAATACATGGCAATATTCTCCCGATAAGTCTTTTAAGAAAAAGAAAAAGAGGAAAAGAAAACATGTGTATGTCGAAAAACTTCAAACAGTAAAAGAGTTTTCTGAATCAGAATGGAGAAGTCCAAAACTAGCATTAACTGAAAAAGAGAAAATGCATTTTTATAAAAGGGAACGATGGTGTCCTAATTGTAAACGCTATAAAATTCATTACATATTTAATGAGCCATGGCGGTATGTGTTTCGCGTTAAACCTTATATGATAACGCACACTAAAATGGTTGATGCAGATTTAGAAAGCGAAATTCAGCTTCTTGACAATTACATTACGAATCTTAATTTACGACATAGAATAAACAAATTAGTAGATGGTTTTTCGTATAGCTGGAGTTATTATCAAAATGAAAATCCACGAGAGATAAACCCAATTAAAAATAAAAGTCTGCACGTATTGTATCAGCAATATGTAGACGAAATGATATAAATCATGGGAAATAAATTATCCGGAAAAGACCTGATTAAATTGGGCTTTCCAAAAAATAATTCAATAAATATTGCTTTAGGGCAAATCAACAGATATAGAAAAAGAGAGAAAAAAGAATCTATTCTAACAGAAGCCAAAGAGGTTTTACTTCATCCGGAAAAGTTTGAAGGACACGGAACCTGGGGCAAAGTAGCCGAAGGATTGGTAAATCCGGTTCAGGTAAGAATGCATCAGTTGAAAACAACAAGAGCTCCTTTTACCATTTTTGGAGAAAATGAAATCGATCAGCAAGCTAAGTTTCAGTTATATGATTCTTTAAAGTTGCCCATTTCAGTTGCGGGAGCTTTAATGCCAGACGCGCATTCAGGTTATGGATTACCAATTGGTGGGGTATTAGCGACAGATAACGCAGTTATTCCGTATGGAGTTGGTGTTGATATTGGCTGCCGAATGAGTTTGTCAATTTTTGATTTACCGGCTTCACATTTCAAAGGAAAAGAACATCAGTTACAGGCTATTTTAAAAGACAATACCAAATTCGGAATGAATGAAACGCATGCTACAAAAGCAGATCACGAAGTTTTTTATAAAAGCGAGTTTCAGGATATTCCGCTATTGAAAAATCTTTTACCAAAAGCCTACAAACAATTAGGAAGTTCTGGTGGAGGAAATCACTTTGTAGAATTTGGAATTGCCAAAATCGACAATCCGGAGAATGAATGGAAGTTGGGTGTTGGTGAATATTTTGCTGTTTTATCACATAGTGGTTCACGAGGTTTAGGCGCAAACATTGCTAAACATTATACTTATTTGGCCACAAAACAATGTCCGTTGCCTAAAAACGTTCAGCATTTGGCCTGGTTAGATCTAAATACGCACGATGGGCAAGAATATTGGCTCGCGATGAATTTAGCCGGAGAATACGCTAAAGCGTGTCACGATGATATTCATAGAAGAATTGCCAAAGCAATAGGGAAAAGAGTAGTGGTGACAATTGAAAATCACCACAATTTTGCCTGGAAAGAAATGGTAAATGGTCAGGAATGTATTGTGCATAGAAAAGGCGCGACTCCGGCTGCAGAAGGTCAATTGGGGATTATTCCGGGATCAATGACGGCGCCGGGATACATTGTGAAAGGCAAAGGAAATGCAGAAAGCTTAAACTCAGCCTCGCACGGAGCTGGACGTTTGTTTTCGAGAGCCAAATGCAAAGCCACTTTTACGCAAAGTGAAATTAAAAAAGTGCTAAAAGCAAATGATGTAACCTTGATTGGAGGAAATATCGACGAAGCGCCAATGGCGTACAAAGACATTACAAAAGTGATGGGAAATCAAACGGATTTGGTGGAAGTGCTTGGAACTTTTACGCCAAAAATCGTTAGAATGGACCGATAAGAAATCAAAAAATGGAAAAAATAATTCAGATAACAGCGGGTCGGGGGCCTGCAGAATGCACTTGGGTTGTTGCCCAAGTGCTTAAAAAAGTTTTGGACGAAGCGCAAGATCAAAAATTAGAAGCGATTTTGCTTCAAAGAGAAGTGGGGCAGGAAAATGGAACTATAGAAACCGCAACAATTGCTATAAAAGGAACTAACGCTAAGATATTTGCGAATTCCTGGATAGGCACCATTCAATGGATTGGTCAAAGTCAGTTTAGGAAAATGCACAAACGCAAGAACTGGTTTATTGGCATTTTTGAAATTGAAGCACGCAAAAATACATCGATTTCAGAAAATGATATTCAATATCAAGCGATGCGAAGTTCGGGTGCGGGCGGGCAACATGTAAACAAAGTGAGTTCGGCCATTCGTGCAACACATATTCCAACAGGAATTGCGGTAGTTTCGATGGATAGCCGTTCGCAACACCAAAACAAAAAACTGGCAACAGAAAGATTATTAAAAAAACTAGAAGACGAAACTTTGCAACAGCTTAAAAACCATGTTGGAAAACAATGGGAAAATCAGCTCAATATTCAGCGTGGTAATCCTGTGAGGGTTTTTACAGGATCTGACTTTAAAAAGAATAAAGTGGAGAAAGGTTATAAAGGAACTCGTCAGAAATTAAAAACAGATTTACGAAATGAAAACAATTGATAAATACGTTTTTCAGGCTTTGGATAATTATCCGTATTCGCTTGAAGAAACAATAGAATCCTTAGATTATGCTTTTTCTTATGATGCAAAAAATACGATGGTTTTATGTTTGTACGGAAGAATTCAGGCAGAACAATTATGGAATTATGAGGAAGCAAAATCTTATTTTCAGGAGGCTTTGGCTATAAATATTCATGCACTTGAAGTGTATCCGTATTATATTCAGACTTTAATTTTGAATGAAGATTACCAAGAAGCTCAAAAACTGATTGATTTTGCTTTGACTGTAAAAGGAATAAATAAATCTGACATTTATGTAAAGAAAACGATTCTTCTTGAGGCACAACTTCAATTTAAAGAAGCATTAACAGCCATCAAAAATGCAAAATTATATACGTTACAATTTGCCTTTGATTCAGATATTACGGAAGTAGAAAAAAGAATAAAAAGCAAAATTGATTTGATAAAGTATAAAAAGAAGCCTAAAAAATCGAAAAAAGAGGTTAAAAAGAAATCAAAATGATTTTTGATTTAAAACTAAAAAACGATGCAACTCTATTTGAGTTGCATCGTTTTTTTTTTTTTAGAGAATTTAACAAATTAAAAATGAAATAGTCCACTATATTTAAACGAATAACATCATTTTTTGTGTAGCCCTACGGGACAATTTTATTGTTATGTAATTTGTTTTCTACCAACATTTAACTCCTAACGGAGTATTACATAAAGGCTTTAAAACTACTTGTAGAAATATCTCGTAGATTTTCTACC